>NZ_JANHDH010000003.1:600000-753550 GCF_026616195.1 Haloarchaeobius amylolyticus | reverse complement strand
AGGTCCTGTGTATCCGTGGCGACGGCCTCGATGAAGAGGTTGCGTTTGCTGGTGAGCATCTCACGGACGTCGACGACCCCACGGGACTCCAGCGCCTCCCGGGCGAGTGATTCGCGCTCCTCGGTGGGAGCACTACAGGTGAACAGGACGTGCAGCGGGAACGCGGCTTTCTCGTAGTCGACCTTGATGTAGTACCCCTCGATGATGCCTTCGTCTTCGAGACGGTCGATACGGTTACGGACCGTGCTCGGAGAGACCTCGACCTGTTGTGCAATCTCGTCGATAGTCGTGTTCCGGGCGTCCTCCTGCAGTGCAAAGAGGATACCCCGGTCGACCTCGTCGAGAGATATCGAGCCCATAGCTGGTGGTACCCACGGATGCAAGATGAATCTTCTCCGCAGGCACGCGCTCGACCGAAGAGACACCGAAAGGGACCGGACCGCGGGTTCGAGCGAGCCTCATTCCGCCTCCTCCGCGTCGGCCATCCAGCGCTGGCCGTAGGACCGGTAGCCGTCGAACTCACCCTGGCTTATCTCGCGCTCGATCTCCTCGCGGGTCTCGCCGTCGAGTCGGACGAGGTGACACACCGGGTGGCCGGGGAGCGCGACCGGGTTCTCCAGCACGCCGACGATGAGGCCGGTGAAGGGCGCCTCGATGACGTGTTCGTCCTCCTTGAAGTGGTCCGAGACGGTGCAGATGGTCTCGCCCTCGTGGACGAGCGGGTTCGGGCCCCACTTCATCTCGACGAGGCCGCCGGTGTCGGCCCGGAGCCAGCGCTTCTCCTCGTCGGGGCCCATGACCTTGCGCCACCGGGGTTCGTCGACGGTCCCCTCGGGGTAGACCCCGTACTCGGCGAGGACGCTCTCCACGCCCGAGATTGCCTTCTCGATGAGCTGGGGCTGGAAGCGGTGGGCCTTGCCCATCTCGACGGTGAGCGTCGGGATGTCGTTGCGGGACGCGACGGCCCGGAGCGAGCCCTCGTCGCCCTCGCCGGAGAGGATGACGTTCGTCCCGAAGGCTTCGGCGAGGCGCTCGACCGCGGGGTTGCCGACGTCGGCGCGGGCGTGGTACATCGTGGTGCGGTTGCGCGTCGAGGTGTGGAAGTCCAGCCCGAGGTCGCACTGGCTCACGAACCGGCTGTACACCTGGTGGGCGATGCGCTCGGCGGTCGTCGAGCGTTCCCGGCCGGGGAACGACCGGTTGAGGTCCTGGTCGTAGATGGGCAGGTAGCGCTGCTGGGCCTGGTAGCCGGGGACGTTCACGACGTGGAGGAGGACGAGGGTGCCGTGGATGTCGCCCGGTGGATAGCGGTCGGCGACCTCCTGGAGCACCTTCA
The DNA here is from genome assembly GCF_026616195.1 of Haloarchaeobius amylolyticus. Taxonomy (NCBI): domain Archaea; kingdom Methanobacteriati; phylum Methanobacteriota; class Halobacteria; order Halobacteriales; family Halorubellaceae; genus Haloarchaeobius; species Haloarchaeobius amylolyticus. The sequence goes on along the minus strand of NZ_JANHDH010000003.1, from coordinate 752,214 downwards.
CACCGTTGAGTTCGTCGCCGTGGATGGCCGCGGTCATGAACACCCGCGGGCCGGGTTCCGAGCCGTTGATGACGGTCACGGGGATCTCGACCGAGTCGCCCAGATAGGTCTCGCTCACCTCGTATCGGAACTGCTTCTTCTCGCCGGGGTCGACCTCCGAGTCGTACCGGAACGGGCGGGTCGTCGAGTCGGACATGGTCGGCGGTTCGGACGGACCGCAGGAATAGCTTCGTACCGACGAGGAGTTAACAGGGGTCGGTCGGTAGCGGTCGGTATGCCGACCAGCGACCACGACCCGACGGCCACGCTCCGACCCACGACCCCCGAGGGCTACGGCGAACCGGTCCGGTTCGACTACCCGCTGTGGCTCCTCGTCGTGCTGGTTTTGCTCCTCACCCCGCCGGCGGTCCTGGTCGGCGGCTGGCTCCTCTACCACGCCCAGGGCCCCGACCTCCTCGCGCTGTTCGCGTTCGAGGAGACCGAGACGGGCTTCAGTTTCACCGTCGTCTCGGGGTCGATCGCGGTCGCCTTCCTGGTCGCCGTGGCCGGTGTCACCGTCGCCCACGAACTCGTTCACGGACTGGTCTACCGGCTCCGGGGGTACGAGGTCTCGTACGGGGTTGCGCCCCACGTCGGCGCGTTCTACGTCGCGGCGTTCCACCAGTTCCAGGGCCGGCGGGACAACCTGCTCGTCGGCATCGCGCCGCTGGTCGTGCTCACGCCCCTGCTGGCCGGGCTCGTGTTCGTGCCGAGTCCGCTGGTCGCGTTCGGCGCCTTCGTCGCACTGGTGGTCAACACCGCCGGCTCGGCGGGCGACCTCTACCTCGTGGCACGACTGCTCCGGCTACCGGACGGGACGCTCATGTACGACAGCGACGTGCGGTCGTCGTTCGTCTACCGGCCGGCAGAGTCGGGGGATGGCGAAACAGTAGGTGTCGAGTCCCAGACGTGAAACGTCGGTGTATGGTCATGTGGTCGAAGTATCGAAAGAATCGCGAGGGAGGGACAGGGAGAGCGGAACGGCCGGGGACCGCGCCGCCTCAGTGGACGTCGTAGTCGAGGCGCTCGATGGCGTCGACCACCTGCGGGCGGACGCTCGGGTCGACCGACACCTCGACGATGTCGTCGGTGTGTCGGGCCGAGACGTGCTCGACGCCGGGGATGTCGCGGACCTCGCGTTCGACGAGTCGTTCGCAGCCGGTACAGGTCATGCCGGAGACGGTGAGTGCGTCGTGCATCGTGACTGGATCGCTGAACTGCGGTCGCAGGGTCGGTGCGAGGCCGGAAGCCGGCCGCGGCGATTCGACTGGGCGTGGTCGGTCAGACCAGCGCGAGTGCGCCGGACAGGACACAGAGGGCGCCGAGGGCGACCGAGAGGACACCGCTCGCGGCGGCGACCTCGTGCCCGCGGTCGGCGGCCCGTTCGAGCGTCACGAGCAGCGTCAGCCCGAGCATCACCGCCGGGTTCATCGACCCGAGCAGGACCATGAGCGCGAACGGGGCCCAGGTACACCCGAGACAGGACCGGGCGTGGGCGAGGCCGTCGCGGGCGATGCCGCCGAGGGAGCGCGAGACCTCCCGGACCGAACAGTCACAGCAGTGGTCCAGGAAGCGATGTTTGTAGCTGCTGAGCTGGTGGAGTCCGGCCGCGAGGAACCCGACGCCGAGGACGGCGCCCGGGGCGGCCGACACGAGGTCGTGGACCGGCACGAGCAGGTCCACCGTGAGGGGGACGACACCGGTGGCGGTCCAGACGAGGCTGTAGGGGACGAAGAACGCCCAGAGGGCGGCCTGCTGTCTGAGGACGCCGCCGCCGATGCCGTCGAGGTAGCCCCTGACGTAGGGGTACATCGCGGGGTACATCATCGCCGACATCATCACGCCCCACATCAGCAGGTAGGTGGCGACGCCGTCGAGGCCGGCCGCCGTGGCCATGGCCTCGGGGACGCCGGGGGCCGTCATCGGGGCGTCGAGTGAGTTCTGTGGCATCGGGAGCCACCCGCGAAGGAGCGCCGCCCACAGCAGGGCCGCGGCGCCGAGGATGGCGACGGACTGGTGTGCCAGTGCGGCGACCCCGCGCCGGTCCGTGGTGGCGTCCCAGAGGGTCGCCCGGCCGGGCACGGTCCCGGGGAGGCTGGTGGCGATACGTCCGACGGTCTGACCGAAGATTCCGAGCAGTGACATGGAGGTAGGATGCGGTGTCGCGGTGGCGGGTCACCGCTCGATGATGGTCCCGCTGGCCCCGACCGCGACGTCGCTCGGGCCGAGCGAGAGGCCGAACAGGTCGTCAGCGACGGGCGTGGACTCCTCCTGCCAGCCGCCGGTCCCGCGCCGGAAGACGCCGCCGGCGGCCCCGGCGACCGCGATGGTCGAGCCGTCGCCGTCGATGGACTGAAGCGCACCTTCGCCGGCGATGACGGGCGTCCAGTTCTTGCAGACGTCGTCGTACCGGTAGATGCGGCCGTCGCCGCCGGCGATGAGCAGGCGGTCCTCGGTCGCGTGGACGTCGAAGAAGTTCACCTGCGCGTTCCGAACCCCGATGTCGGTCCAGTTGCCCTCGTCGTCGGTCCGGAACGCGTTCCCGCTGGTGTCGACCGCGTACCAGTTGCCCCCACCGAAGCCGAGGGCGGGGATGGTCGACCCGCTGCCGGGTTTGACCACGTCGCCGAAGACGGGACAGCCGTTCTCGTCGGTCGTGACGGAGAGGACCTCGCCGGAGCCGTTGGCGACCTTGATCCGCTCGTCGCCCTTCGGGCCGGTGACGGCGATGGCCTCCCAGGTGCTCGTCTTCTCCTTCGGGGCGGAGTAGTCGTGCTTCCGGCCGGTCGAGACGTCGAGCGCCCCGAGCGACCCCGAGGAACCGGCGAACCAGACGCGTTCGCCGTCGTCGGTCGCGGCGATGGACTTCAGGGCGTTCTGCCGGGTGGCCGGGCCGTCCTCGACGACGGCGGTCCAGGCGCCGTCGGTCCGGGTGAGGACCATCCCGCTGACCCCGCAGGCGTACGGGCCGCGGTCCGTGTGGGTCACGTCGTGGAGTGTCTTGCTCGTGGGTGACTCGGGGGCGGTCCACTCGTCCCCGGTGTCGCTGGTCGTGCTGTCGGTCGAGTCGCCGGTCGTGTCGCTGGTCGTGATGGAACTCGTGCTCATGGTGTCGTCCGTGTCGGTCGACGCCGTGATGGCGTCGTGGTCGGTCGCGGGTCGCGTGCTGACCCGAGCGGTGTCGTCGGAATCGTCGTCGTCGCTCGACCAGCCGGTCAGGCGGTCGAGGACGTGGTCGAAGACGCTCTGCATCGATGGTCACCACCGCCGCCGCGAACGACGGTCGCGGCGCAGTCGGGCCAGCGATTCGGCGTAGGCCGCGGCCCGCCAGTCGAGGTCGTCAGTGAGTCGGCGCTCGCGGACGGTCCGGTACGCCGAGAGGAGGCGGTGCGAGAGCTCGTTGTCGACGCGCTCGGGTGACCAGTCGTCCCCGTCCGTGCCGGCGCGCCACTCGAACGCGGAGACGAGTGCGCCGCCGGCGTTGGCGAGGATGTCGGGGACCACTGTCACGTCGTGCTGGTCGAGGACGGCGTCGGCGCCGGCCGTCGTCGGGCCGGTCGCGCCCTCGACGACGACGGACGCCTGCAGGTCGCTGGCGACCGCCGGCGAGATGGCCCCACCCGGCGTCGCCGGAACCAGGAGGTCCACGTCAGCCGAGAGCGGGTCGTCGAGCGACCCGCCGCCGTCGGTGTCGTGCGCGGTGACGCCCCCGTCGGTCTCGTGGGACGCTGGCACCGCGTGGGGTTCGACGCCGTCGGGGTCGTGAAGGCAGCCGTCGCTGTCGCCGAGGGCGACCACGTCCATCCCCCAGCGGTCGAGGAGGCGGGCCGCGGTCGCGCCGACCGCGCCGTAGCCACAGACGGCCACCGTCGCGTCGGTGACGGGGAGCTGCCGGCGGTCGCAGGCTTCGCGGGCGAGGACGGCGAGGCTGCGGCCGGCCGCCCCGGGCCGCGCTTCGAGGCCGCCGAGCGTCGCAGGTTTCCCGGCTACGGCGCTGCCGGGGTGCTCCCCGGCAGTGCGCGCCCGGGCGTCGGCAAGGTAGCCCATGTCCCGCGGGCCGGTGCCGGCCCCCGGTTCGACCACGTCCTGGTGCGGGCCGAGCACGTCCTGGAACGCCTCGGCGTAGCGCCTGGCGAGGCGCTCGCGCTCGGAAACGGAGAGATTCGCGGGGTCGACCGCGACCGCGCCCATCGAGCCCCCGAACGGGAGGTCGAAGAGCGCGTGCTGCCAGGTCGCCAGCGCGGCCCGGCGGCGGCAGCCGGTCACCGACGCGTCCGGGTGGTAGCGGAGGCCACCGAGACACGGTCCCTGTCGCGTGTCGTGCTGGACGCGGATGGCCGGCAGTTCGTCCGTCCCGCCGTCGTCTCGGGAGAGCCAGATGGTCTCGCGGTAGACGGCCGAAGGTTGCAGGAGTCGATGGAGGCGGCCGGTGTCGACATCCAGGCGTGAGGCGGCCCGCTCGAAGCGGTCGCGGATGCCGGTCGTTCTGTCGGTCGATACGGCTCGGGTCGCGTGCGTGCCGGTCGCGGTGACCGCCACGCTGTCGTCTGTCGTTGTCATCGGGTGTCGGAACGTCGGTCGTCGGGTCGCATTCGTCGAGGAGGCGAGCGGGACCCTGCCCGCTCGCGGTGAGAACGGACGACGCCGTCCCACGCCGGCGTCGTCGGTGACGACCCCCACTGGTCCGCCAGCTCGGTCACTCCGAGAGCCGGCGACTGACCCATGCGAGGTGCGCCCGGACGCATCGCTGTCCGGTGTCGGTGAGTCGGTACGCGTTCGTCCGCCCGTCGACCGGTCGCTTCTGGACGAAGTCGTCGGCGACGAGGTCGGAGAGGTTCTGGTAGAGTCGCCCGCGGTTCAGTTCGGTCCCGTACTGGGACTCGAGTTCTGCCATGAGGTTCACGCCGCTGGGGTTGCTGTCTGCCAGTTCCCAGAGGACGACGAGCTGGTCTCGTTTGAACCCGGAGACCCCGACGAGGGGTTCGGGCGTCACGGTCGATTCCTGGTCGCCACTGTCGAGGGGTAGCGTTCTCATCGACGGTCACTGGCGGCGAAGCCGCCACGCCGCGCGTGGGACTCGAACCCACCGTCGGCCGGGCCGAACGCGGTAGCGGGCCGACCGGGGCGAGCCGGTCAGCCGAACGCGAGCTGGTGCTCGCGGTAGAGGACGAACACGAAGACGACGAACGGGAGCAGCCCGAGGACGGCCGCCCAGAGCGCGAGTCGGAGCGTCGGGCTCAGCGAGAACGCCGCGAGCAGCGAGAGGACGCTGCCTGTCGCCGCGAGGATGAAGAAGAGGACCGAGGCAAGCGCGAGGCCGAAGCTCAGGCGCCGGAGCGTCCAGTCGATGTTCTCGGACTGGCGGAGCATCTTCAGCAGGACCGCCACTGGTGGGACGGCGAGCGAGACGAGCTGGAGTAACGTGAGTGCGATCTGTTTCATGTGGTGACCGGCGGCGATGCCGCCGACGCCGCGTGCGGGGCTCGAACCCGCAGTCGGCCGGGCCGAACGCGGCTCGCAAGCAGCAGCCGTCACTCGAAACCGGGGATGGCCGCGACGAGCCGGGACTCGTTGTGGAGGAGACTCGCCCCGAGGACGCTGGTCACGAGGACGTACGCGACCGCGAACGGGGGCAGGATGCCGGCCGCCCCGGGGACGCCCGCGGACGCGGTCAGCGTCGCGATTATCATGGAGAACTCGCCCCGGGCGAGGAGGCCGAGGCCGACCCGGAGCGACCCGCGCCGCGGCAGGTCGTAGAGCCGGCCGGCGAGCCAGCCGGTGACGAGTTTCCCGCCGACGGAGACGGCGAGTGCGGCCACCAGCAGGTCGAGAACCCCGAATACTGCGGCGGGCTCCACGCCGGCCCCGATGGCCACGAACAGGCCCACGTCGAACAGGCTGCGCAGGGGCCGGGCGACGCGTTCGACCCGGTCGTCGTGAGGCGTCTCGTCCACGACCGCCCCGACGACGAAGGCCGCGACGCCGGCGCTCACGCCGAGGGCCTGTGCGCCGCCAGCCACCAGGGTCGTGACGGCGAGCACCCGGAGCAGGAGAGCCTCGGTCGACGCGGTCGCGAGCAACCGGGAGAGCGTCCCGGTCCCGTACCAGCCGAGGGCTGCGACGACGGCGAGGAATGCGAGGCCCTGCAGCGCCCCGAGGACGCCGGCGAGGGTCGAGCCACCCCTCGCCGCGAGGGCGGTCAGGACCGTCAGGTAGACCCCGACGACCACGTCCTCGACGACCAGCGACCGGACGATGGGAGCCGCCTCAGGCGCCTCCAGCCAGCCCTGCTGGGCGAGCGCCCGGGTGACGAGCGCGCTGGAGGAGGCGTAGACGATGCCGGCCATCGCGAGGCTCCCGAGCGGCCCGAAGCCGAACGCGAGTCCCACGAGCGCGCCCGCGGTGAAGTTGATCGCGAAGTCGATGGACCCGAGGGCGGTCGCCAGCCGGGCGTCGGCGACCAGCTCGTGGGCGTCGACGTGCAGGCCGAGGGAGAACAGCAGCAGGACGATGCCGCCGTCGATGACCACCTCGCGGAGGCCGGCGAGGTGGGCCTGCCACGGGAGCAGGGGGACGACGACGCCCAGCGAGACGCCCGTGAGGATGTAGGCGGCGACCGTCGACTGGTCGTACCGCGTCGCCAGGGTGCCCGCGAGGGCGGCGAGGCCGACCCCGGTACCGATGGCGAGGAGCGGGGGGACGCTCACCGGACTCTCACCGGGCGTGGTGCAGAGTGACGCGTGGATGGGTTCGGCCGGGCGGTGCGGGGCGGGTCATGAGAGGCCGGGTCGGCGGCCGGCGAGCGATACGTCGAACCGTCGCGGTAGCGCAGTGGGTGTCGTGCCATATCGGGGAACGAGGGTAATCCGGGGTCGCGGAGCTGCCCAGTCAGGGGAGCGCGAGGGCGAGTCCCCACAGCCAGTCGAGGGGCGTCCAGACGCCGAAGGCGTGGGAGACCGCGTCGTCGAGGCTCGCCAGCGCGAGGACCCCGACGGTCGCCCGGTACCGGCGGCCGTAGCGGGTCGTGACGGCCGCGCCGACGAGCACGCCACAGACCGCGAGCAGACAGGTCGTCGCACCGGCGACCGGGTAGTACCGCCAGAGGTGGACCCACCCGAACAGCCCGAGGAGGGCGCTGCCGGTCACGAGCAGGGGCTCGTCACGGGGGTAGAGGTCCCACTTGCGCGCACTGCACAGCAGCACGAGGTAGAGCGGGTAGAGGAAGTGGTGTGGGGCGAACAGGGCACCGTCCGGGACGGGCTCGGCCGGGAACGGCATCAGTTCGACACCTCGCTGGCGGCGGCGTCGGTCGTCGACCCCGGGGCCAGTCGGTGGTCGAGCCACTCCCACTCGCGGGAGGGCGCGGGCGTGTCGACCACGTCCCACACGTCACCCGTCGTGACGCGGGGACCGGCCCACCACGAGGCGAGGACGTTGTAGAGCCAGAGCAGCTGTGCCCCGCCGAGGACGAGCGCGAAGACGGTCGAGACTGCCTGCAGGGGGAGGAACTCGATGGGGTAGGTCGCGAACCGGCGCGGGAGCCCCCCGAGGCCGAGCGCCAGCATCGGGAGGAACGTCCCGAGGGTGCCGACCGCGGTGAGCCAGAAGTGCACCCGGGCGAGGGTCCGGTCGTACAGCCGGCCGGTCAGGAGCGGGAACCAGTAGTAGCACCCGCCGAGGGTCGCGAACGCGCTCGTGCCGACCAGCAGCAGGTGGAAGTGGCCGACGACGTAGTAGGTCCCGTGGTAGACCCGGTCGAGGGGGGTCGCCGCGAGGAGGACGCCGGTCACCCCGCCGAGGACGAGGTTGGCGACCGCGGCGAGACAGAACAGCGCCGGGGCGGTCAACCGGAGCGCGGCGCCCCGGAGCGTCAGCAACCAGTCGAGGGTCTTCACCGCGGAGGGGACCGCGATGACGAGGGTGAGCGCCATGAAGCTCGCCTGGACGCGGGGGTCCATCCCGGTCGTGAACATGTGGTGGCCCCAGACGGCGAAGCCGAGGACGCCGATGGCGACCGTCGAGTAGACCATCGCGGCCTCGCCGTGGAGTCTTCGGCCCGCGAACGCGGGCAGGACGCGACTGATGATGCCCATCGGGGGCAGCACGAGGATGTAGACCTCGGGGTGGCCGAAGAACCAGAACAGGTGCTGCCAGAGCAGTGCGCCGCCACCGTCACCGAGGAAGAAGGTCGTGCCGACGGTCCGGTCGGCGAGCAGCATGACGAGGGCGCTCTCGAGGACGGGGTAGGCGAACAGGATCATCGCGGCCGTGGTGAGGACCGACCAGCCGAAGGCGTCGACGTCGTCCCAGCCGACGCCGGGGCCGCGCTCGGTCACGACCGTCACGAGCAGGACGACCGCGCTGAGCGTGGCGGCGATTCCCGTGAGGTGCAGGCCGACGAGGAGCGCGTCGACGGCCGGGTTGCTCGCGGCGACGCTCATCGGTGCGTAGAGCGTCCAGCCGACTGCTGCAGGTCGGACGCCGGCCAGCCCGACCAGGTCGGCGACGAGGCCGGCCCGGACGAGGACCGCGGCCGGGACGAGCAGCCAGCAGGCGAGGGCGTTCACCCGCGGGAAGGCGACCTCCTCGGCGTCGAGCAGTGGCGGTAGGAGCGCGCTCGCCAGCCCGAGCAGGACCGGGGTCGCCGCGAGGAACAGCATCGTGATGCCGTGGGTCGTGAACAGCGCGTCGTAGGTGCCACGCGACCACAGGGTGGCCGTGGGCGTCAGCAGCGAGAACCGGAGCATGAGGGCGTCGAGCGCGCCGAGGAAGCCGAACAGCACGCCGAAGACTACGAACCGCCGGCCGACGGTCAGGTGGTCGACGCCCGTGAACAGGGCATGGACGAGCCGCCGCCGGGACGGCCGGGCACCAGCACCCCGGTCGCCGGGGCCGGGACCGGGACCGGAGCCGGGGTCGACCGGGCCGGTCATCGGCCACCACCCGGGGCGTGGCCCGGCTGCCACCCGAACAGGTGGACGTACTGGTGGACCGCGAGGAGGCCGACCGCGCCGGCCGCGCTGAACAGCAGCGTCGGCGAGAGAGCGTAGAGCACCCCGCCGAGGGCTGGCCCGAGGGCGACGACGAGGGTCCCGAGGCCACGGGTCCACGGCGGGGCTGGCGTCGCGAGGGCTCCGATCTGACCATCGAGGAGCCGAGCCCGAAGTGGCTCCGCTCCGTGCCGGAGACCGTAGCAGCCGAGGACCGCGAGGATGGACAGTGGTTCGGTCGCAGGCCCGGCGAGGAGCAGGGGGACGACCGTCACCACGAGGGCAGCCGCGGCGAGTACCGACTCGGGGCCGAACCGGGCGACGAGACGGGCCCGCCCGTGGTGCCCGACCAGCGCACCGAGGGACACCACGCCGAGGACGAGGGCCGCCGTACTGGCCGGACCGAGCGTGGTCCCGGCCAGCGCGAGGGTCGGCCGGGGCCAGGCGAGCAACCAGACGACGAGGAAGGTCCCGATGGCAGCCTCGGCGGTGCGGACGAGGACCGTCGCCGTCAGGGCGCGGCGCTGCGACGTGGTGAGTTCGGCGACCGCCCAGCCGAGGGCACTGGGTGGCCGGAGTCGGCCGGGGCGCTCGCGTGTGCGCGGAACCGTCGGGGTGTCGACGACGCCGGCGACCACGACCGCGGTGACTCCGACGGCGGCGACGAGGCCGGCGAACACCGAGAAGCCGGTCGTCACCGTCCCGGTCGCGGCCAGCAGGCCGGCGAAGACGGCTGCGAGGGCGAGCCGCCAGCCGTGGGTTCCGGCCGCGGTTCCGTCGGCTGGCCGCCAGGCCCGGACGGCGACGGTCCCGGTCACGGCGGTCGCTCCGGCCAGGAGTGGCGCCAGGGCCGGGACGAGAACCCAGGCGGTCGCCCCGAGGGACGCACAGCCGCCGACTGCGAGTGTCGTGAGCCGACTTTGTTCGGTGGGCAGCGAGGCGAGGACCGCGTCGGCCGCGAGGACGAAACCGGCACAGAGGCCGATGCCGACGGGGCCGAGGCCCGCCGCGAGGAGCGCGACGGGGAGGAACGCCTGGGCCAGGCCGGCCCCCGCGGCGAACAGCAGGACGGTCGCGAGGGCCGCCCGGCCGGTCGAGGCGCGCTCGACGACGGTCGTCGGGCCGCCCTCCCACGCCGGGACGTGGCGCACGTCGTCGCTCATGGTCGCCCCCGGACGCCGTCGACGAGCGACCCGAGCCAGTCGACGGCCTGTTCGAGGTAGAACAGGGCGCCGGCGACGTGGACCACGTTGTCGCGTGCGAACGCCCGGAGGTGCGCCGGGCCGAAGCCGACGTAGACCTGCACGAGGAAGACCGGCGTCAGCAGGAGGTTCAGCACGACGGTCAGTGCGTCGGGGGCGGTCCCGCCGACCTGTCCCGCCGGCGGAATCAGGCCGAGGCCACCGAAGACGTAGTGGACCGCGACGCCCGCGACGACCGCCGCGAGACAGGTGGTCAGGAACATGACGCCGGCGAGTCGGCCCCCGTAGTAGCGCCGGTAGGCGTCGACGATGGGCGGGATGACGAGGTCGGCGAAGATGAACGAGAGGACGCCACCGAAGGCGACGCCGTGGGTCCACAGCACGAGCGCGAAGGGGACGTTGCCGACCGAGCAGAGGAACGTCGCGATGCCGACGACGACACCGACGACGACGCTCGTGACGACCCACGAGAACCCGCCGGTCGGGCCGCCGAGGCCGAACAGGGCCGTCCACCAGGTGGTCGGGACGAGGCCGGCGAGCAGTCCCGCGACGAGGAACCCGAGGACGATGTCGTCCCAGAGCATGTCCCACTCCTTCATCGTGTGGCCGGCGGCGCGCCGCCACGCGGTCGTCGAGAGCAGTGAGGGGCGGTCCTGCCCGCGGTCCGGGTCGTAGGCGCCCCGGCAGCCACCGCAGCAGAAGTACGCCGTCCCCGACTCGACGGACTCGACCACGGTGTCCGCGTCGTCGGGCGGGGCAACCATCCCGCAGGCCGCACAGGTCGGCGCCTCGACCTCGCGGACGTGTTCGCGTGCTTCCTCGAACCAGTCCTCGGGAACGAGCCGGACGTAGACCCACGCGAGGACGGCCACGGCGACGATGCCGCCGAAGAAGTCCGCCGCCACGAACTGCCAGCCGAGCAGCACCCACATCGCGAGGCCGATCTCGACGACGAGGTCCGTGCTCGCGAACTGGAACGCCCCGAGGCTCGCGGCGGGGGAGGCGCCCTTCTTGAACAGGTTCTTGCTGGTGGCGACGGCCGAGAACGAACAGCTCGAGGAGGCCGCGCCGAGGAGCGTCCCGAGCGCGACCGAGCGCCAGTCGTCCTCGCCGAGGTGTCGGCGGAGTTGCTCGGCGGTGACGAACTGCTCGACCGCGCCGGTGAGTGTGAACCCGAGGACGAGTGCCCACCACGTGTCCCACGCCATGCGCAGAGCCGTCCAGAGGCCGGCGAGGGTGCCGACGACGAGGTGGACCACGACGCCGAGGAGCGTCGCAGGTGGTTGGACGGCGGCGATGCTGGTCGTGACGAGGTGCTGGGCAGGGGCCATGGGTGTGACTGGTGGGGTCGGTGTCGCGGCGCTGGACACTCGGGGGAGCTACAGGAGCAACTGGTGACGCCGGGAGGTCATCCGCGCTCGGGGCGCGTCGTCCCGGGTCCGCGTCCACCGCCGCCTAGCCCATCGATGGGTAAAAACCGTGGAGACTGCTTAGATTCCTGAACTACTTTCGCGGGGCGATACCGACGGGGTCGAGCCCGACGGCGCGGTTCCGCCGGACGAGGTACGCGATGGTCACGGCCAGCGCGGCGACGGGGACCGCGACCAGGACCGTGAGCAGCCCGACCGCGAGCCCGCTCGCGTAGCCGGCGATGCCACCGAGCAAGAACGGGAGGACGATACCGAGCCCGACGTACCGCCTCCAGCGGGGCCGCCAGTGCGTGGTGGCCCGGAGCGCCCGGCAGTCGAAGTACAGCGCCGGGTAGGCGACGCCCGTCAGGGAGGTCAATCCGGCGACGGCAGCGACCGCCGCCAGCGTCGTCGCGAACGGCGGCGCCCGTCTGGCGAACAGTGCGAGTGCGGCGACCGCCACGAGACCGACGATAGGGTACCCGACGACGACGTACCAGTGCCAGGGTCCCGTGGGCCGATGTTGCGTCGACATGCGGGCGGCGGTAGGCCACCGCGCCGGAAAAGTTGTTGACAGAATCAATATGTTCGAACACTCTGTTCTGATATGATTTTGCGAACGATAGTTAGTATTGGTAATTTGTGGTACTGTTCGAACTTTTGAAGATTGAATTCCGGTACTTCTACGCGATACAGAAAGTTGCGTTTCTCCATAAGTTCGGTATCACCAGTATATTTTCTACTATTATACTATGTTTTCTATACAGTTTCCTAGGTTTTTCCGCGTCGGTCTGGTACGATGACGCACCGGGCCACAGCGACCACCCGGCCCACTCGAGCAATGAAGGGAAACCACGCCTTCTGTCCCAAGACCGGCGCATCGCTCTCGAACACCACTCACTACGACGAGCGGGGACGGGGCTTTCACACCCCGGTCCCGGACCGCTTCGCCGAGGAGCCGGACACCGGCGACCTCACCCTCGGCGCGCGGTGTTCCTCGACGACGGCGTTGCTCACCCACTTCCGGCGCTGTCACGACCGGGAGAAGGACGCGACGCCCGGGGGCGACCTCCAGAGCCGCGCCGCCCTCGCCCTGCGGCGGCTGAAGCGGGCGTCCGACGGGGTGAACGCCTGGGACATGGTCGTCTGGCTGACCCTCGTCGAGCGCCTCGACCGCTGCGGCCACGAGGTCGGCTGGATGCGCGGCCACGTCGAGTTGCGCTGTCCGGACTGCTACGGGCACCTCCAGTATCGTACCCTCGCGGGAGGCACGCCGATCGCGAGATGTGGGACCCACTGCACAGAGGCTCCCCGTGACCGGTTGCACCAGATACGGACGCTGGTGGCCGACCTGTACCGCCGCACCTTCGACCCGGACACCGACCTCTCCGCCGACGACGTGGCACATCCGTGAGTGACCGCGAGGACGGGTCCGGACGCGGTCTCCTCCGGACCCTCGTCGGCATCGCACAGGCGTTCAGACCGGTCCTCGGGGTGCTGGCGAGCATCCTCCTGGTGGGTACCAGACTCGCGGTGGGCTACCTCCGGGACCCCGGGAACCAGCGACGCTGGCGACGGTGGTTCCTCGTCACCGGCAACCGCTGGGTCATCACCGGCGCGGTCACGGTCGTCGTCTTCCTCATCGCCCTCCTGCTCGGGCTGACCGACGTCATCGGCGTCCGTGAGAGTCGCTTCGTCACGACCATGTTCAGCACCATCATCGCGGGGCTGTTCTCGTTCGTCCCCATCGTCGTGACCGTCAACCAGCTCACGACCTCGCGGCTGTTCGACCCGCCGGGCGACCTCGCCGAGCGCATCCACGACATCCGCGAGTTCCGCGAGCGGGTGGCGGCGCTCGCGCCGGGGGTCGAGGTCCCGCCGACCGACCCCGCCCGGTTCCTCGACCTTGTGCTCGAGTTGATCTCGGCCCGGATCGAGACGCTCCGAGAGGCCGTCACCCACGCCGGCGACGACGGCGACGACGGGGAGGACGCGCTGGCCGGCCTGCTCGACCGGACGAAGGCCACCATCGCGCCGACGCGCGACCTGCTCGCGGACCGGGGTGGGAACGTCCGGCTGTTCCCCCTCATCGCGAGCATGATCGACAGCGACCTCTCGGGCATCGACGCGGCACTCAGGCGTGCCGAACAGCGAAGCGTCGCGGCCGGCGAGCAGTCCCTCACGGAACTCCGGATGCTCATCGAACTGCTGGACGTGACCCGCCAGTACTACAAGGTGCTCTACCTCCAGCAGGAACTCGCCGCCCTCTCGCGGTACGTGGCGTACACGGGGATGGCCGCGTTCCTCTCCTCGACGCTGGTCATCATGTTCTACGCGAGCGGGTACCCGCCGGTCGCCCACGAGGTGCCGCTACTCCTCATCGTCAGTGCGACCCTGGCGGTCGCGTTCAGCCCCTTCTCGGTCCTGTTCGGGTACGTCATCCGCGTCGCGACGCTCGTCAAGCGCACCTCGGCACCCGGCGCGTTCACGCCGCCGGGGGAGCGACCGTCGTGACCGACTGGTCGCGGCGGGGCGCGCTGGCGGCGCTGGCGACACTTGGGACCGGCGCGCTCACCGCGACGGCCGGCTGCCTCGGCCGCGAACCACCCGGCTGGCAGCGAATCGACCTCCGGGACGACGCCAGGCTGACCGAACCGGCGGCCGCGTCGCTCTCGGGGGTGACGACGGCTGCCGACGGGGCCTACGCGGTCGGCGAAGACGGGACGTTCCTCGTCCGGACGCCCGCGGGCTGGGCCGACCGCTCCGGCGCCCTGCCCGACGGCGTGGACGACCTCACGGACGTCGCGGCGTCGAACAACGGCCGGACCGTCTGGCTCTGTGGCGACCGCGGGACCGTCCTCCGGTGTCGCGTCTACCAGACCCGCGTGATGGAGTACTCGACCCCGGGCGACCGGACCGACCGCTGGACCGCCGTCGGGGTCGACGGCCTCGCCGGGCAGGAGCGACTCCTGGTCACCAACGGGTCCGGAGAGGTCGTGACGGGGCAGTTCGGCGGCGGCAGTGTCGACTGGTCCACCCCGACCGAACCAGGGGGTGGGTCCAGCATCACCGCCGGCGCGTTCTCCAGCGGTGGCGACGCCTACGTCTGCGACACGAACCAGGGCGTCTACCACGAGTCGGTGCCCGGCGACTGGCACCGAATCGGCATCGGGGCTGCGGACACGGACTTCGCGGCGCTCACGCCGGTCGGCGGGAGCGTGACGGTCGCGGGGGACGACGGCGCCCTGTTCAGGCAGGATAGCGGGTCCTGGCACCGGTCGCGGGTCGGTGATGCGACCCTGCTCGCGGTCCAGCGGAACCGGTTCGAGGGGCTGGCGAGCGACGCGGCCGGGCGAATCTACGCCAACGACGAAGACGGCTGGCGCCAGTCGGGGCACCCGGTCGAGCGACGGCTCACCGCCCTCACGCTCGGGTCGGCCCGCATCCCGGCGATTGCAGTCGGGACGGCCGGCGCCGTGGTGGAATGGCGCTGAGCAGCTGGGCAGGGGCAATGGCCGGCCGGGTGAAGCGATCAGCGTGACGGCCTTCGCCGTCGTACTGTCTGCAGGTGTCGTGCCGTCTTCAGGCGCCGACCTCGCCGGTGGCGTGGACGAACTCGGCGGTGGTCTCGTTCCCGTCTGCGCCGACGACTCCGGGTACGGTCGCGAGCGTCTCGTCCTCGTGGACGAGTCGCACCTCGAACTCGGTGCCGGCTTCGATACTGGAGAGGTCGACGCTGGTGACGACGCGCCCGTCCTCGTCGACGGTCGCGGTCAGCGACCGGATGAACGGCTGGCCGCTGCCGGTCGAGACGACGCGGACGGTGAGGTCGGTGCCGGCGTCGAGGTCGGTCGTGGCGCGGATCTCCTGGTCGTCCTGCGGTTCCAGGGTGAGCCGGTCACCCTCGTACTGGACGGTGGCGGCCGACTCGGCCTCGTCGGGAGCCGCGGACTCGACGTAGCTGACCGCGACCGGCGCGGCCACGAGCGTCGAGCCATCGTGGCGGACCGTCAGGTTCGCGGTCGAATTCCCGTCGAGGCCGGCGAGGTCGAACGTCGCCGCGATGGAACCATCGTCGCCCACGGTCGCACTGGACGTGAGCAGGAACGGGTTCTCGCTGTCGGTCGAACGCATCCGCATGGTCACCTCGGTCCCCTCGGGGAGGTCGACCTGCCCGCGGACGACCTGCTCGCGCGCGGTCTCGAGCGAGATGGCGTCGCCGCTGTACTGGAGCCGTGGCTCTTCGACAGGCTCGCTCGTGGTCGGCTGGGTCGTCTGCGGGTCGTCGGTTCCCTGTCCGGGCGTGGTCGTCGCGGGGACGGTGTCGCCCTGGCTGGGGCCGGTACCGACGAATCCGCCCACGGCGACGACGAGGCCACCCGAGAGCGCGAGGGCCACGACGCCGAGGACGACCGTCTGGCGGGCGTTCATCGACCCACCTCCGACGCGGGCGTGTGGGGGACCTGCCTGTCAGGCGGGCGCTGACTGTCCGATGCTGCTGTTCGTCGCAGTGGAGGGCTGCGAGGCATACACGGTACCCTTCACGGGGATGAAAGGTACTGATTCCGATAGCTTAAAATCGCGATTGAATGGGCTGCCCAGACGGTGAATCACGCGCCCTGGAACCAGCCAGGAGAGACAGCAGTTCGACATGACGACGGAAATCCGATATGCTTCTCGCGCGTACTGGTTCCATGAAGGTATTCGAGACGCACCTGCCCGGCGTCGGCAAGCGGTACACCATCTCGTTCCCTGCGGGCGGCGAGTTCGTCGTCGTGTTGCACACCGACGGGCGCAGGCAGACGTTCTGGCGGGAGGACGACGCGGCCGACAGCGAGGAGCTGTTCGAGACCACCGAGTCACAGGCGCGCAAGCTCGCCGAGATATTCGACGGGACGTACCTCCACGAGGACGACGACCTCGACGAGGCGCTGGAGAACGCCAGGATCCGCTGGGTCAGCGTGAGCGAGGCTTCACCGGTCGCGGGGCAGACCATCCGGGATACCGGGGTCCGGAGCCTGACGGGGGTTACCATCCTCGCCATCCAGCGCGGCGAGGCCACCCTCTCGAACCCGGCCTCGGACACCGACATCCGGGCCGGGGACGTGCTCGTCACCGTCGGGTCGGACGAGTCACACGACGAGTTCGCCAGACTGCTCGCCGGGAGCTAGGTTCATCTGTCCGAGAGCCCGATATGTTACCGTGGTCGAACCGAACCTCCTCTTCACTGCCGGGCTCCTCTTCTGTCTCCTCGCAATCGGAGCGGCGGCCGCACTGCGGCTCCGGCAGTCCGTCATCCCCGCGTACATCCTGCTGGGGATACTCGTCGGGCCGTACGCGCCCAGCGTCGGCGGCGTCTCGCTGACCCTGCTCGACGGCCCCGCACCCGTTCGACTGCTCGCGGAACTGGGCGTCGTCCTGCTCCTGTTCTTCGTCGGACTGGAGCTGAGCCTCGACCAGCTCGCCTCGAACCGGCGGCGGTTCCTGCGCGCCGGCGTCGTCGACGTCGGTATCAGCCTCCCGCTCGGGCTCCTCCTCGGGCTCGCGATGGGGTTCTCGCTGCTGGAGGCGGGCTTTCTCGCGCTCGTCGTGTTCAACTCCTCGACGGTCGTCATCGCGAAGTCGCTCATCGACCTCGGCTGGGTGGTCGACCCCGAGAGCCAGGCGATCCTCGGCGTCATCGTCATCGAGGACGTGCTCACGGCACTCGGGTTCGCCGTGCTGTCCGTGTTCCTCCTCGGCGGGGCCGACGTCGGGGCCATCGCCCTCTCCATCTCCCGGTCGGTCGCGTTCCTCGTCGTCCTGCTCGTCGCCGCCTACCTGGGTGCCAGCGTGCTCGAACGCGCCTTCGGGACGGAGTCCTCCGAGGTGTTCCTCCTGGGCGTCCTCGGGGTCGGGGCCGTCGTCGCGGGGGCGGGGCTGATGGTCGGGGTCAGCGAGGCCGTCGCGGCGTTCGTCGTCGGGACGGCCTTCGGCCGGACGCGACACAGCCAGCGCGTCGAACGGCTCGCCGCGCCCATCCGGGACCTCTTCGCCGCGACGTTCTTCTTCGTCATCGGGCTCCAGACGAACCCGGCCGCGTTGTTCGAGACGGGCGGGTTCGTCGCCATCGCCGTCGTCGTCACGGTCCTCGGGCAACTCGTCAGTGGCTACCTCGCCGGACGCGCCTACGGCCTCGACCGGTCCCGGGCCATCAGGGTCGGCTGTGCCCTGACACCCCGGGGCGAGTTCTCGCTGGTCATCGCCGCGTTCCTCGCGACCGCCGGGACGACCGTCGTCCTCACGGAGACGATTCCGGCGTTCACCGTCGGCTACGTCCTCGTGACGAGCATCCTCGGGACGGTCCTCATGCGCCACAGCGAGCTGGTCGACCGGTTCGTGGCCCGGGCCGTGCCGGTATTCACCAGCAGGCCCGAGAGCTAGCCCGGCCGGTGCTCCGACCAGGAGGATTCGTCCGATGACGAGAAACGTAGAGAACAGTGGGACTACTGCCGGGCCTTCGCCACCGACAGCGACGCGAAGAAGCCGTAGTAGGCGACGACGCCGGCGGCCATGGTCAGCTGGTAGGCCCACGACGGGCCCGAAAGGACCTCGAACAGCAGGGTCACCAGCGTCACCCAGGCAAGCGCGAACGCGAGGTCGACCGCCATCCCCGCGTCGTGTTCGCGGACGTGGTCCCGGGCCGCCTCAGCGAGGTCGGCGAGCGAGCGCCCGGACTGACCGGGCTGGCCGGCCTGGCGCTGCTCAGTCATCGACTTCGCCCTCGTGCTCGCGCTCGTCGACCACGAGCACGGGTCGGTGGGTCGAGCGCAGGACGCGCTCGGTGACGCTGCCGAGCAGGGCGCGCCGGACGCCGGAGCGACCGTGGCTCCCCATCACGATGAGGTCCACGTCGAGGTCCTCCGCGAAGTCGGCGATGACCGAGTGGGGCCGGCCGGCGCGGAAGTGCTCCTCGACGTCGAGGCCGCGGTCGCGGGCCGCCTCGGCCACCCGGCTGGTGGCGCTGCGGGCCTGGTCCTCGACCTCGGTCATCTCGCCGAACTTGCCCGCCCGGATGCGGTCGACCTGTTCGGTACCGAGGCTCAGGTCCATCGCGATGGTGTCCACCACGTAGAGGGCGTACACCGTCGCGTCGTACAGTTCGGCCAGTTCGAGTGCCTTCTCGACGGCGACCTCCGCCGTCGCGCTACCGTCCGTCGGGATGAGTATTCTCTCGGTCATGGTCAGTCGTCTGCAGGGGTGTTCGAGCCGTCACTCACGACCTGTTCCGCCGACTCCATGCGCTGCATGGGTTCGGGGCTGTGACACTGGCGGACCAGTTTCTTGATGTCCTCCGGGGGTTCCTCCGTCGCCCACGAGACGCCGACGATGACGGCGAAGACGACCGGGACCGCGACGAGCGCGGAGGAGGTCGCCGGGATGACGGTCGCGAGGGTCTGGGAGAGCACCTCGCCGTCGATGAAGCCGACGTAGCCCGGCAGGACCTCGTTCACGATGCCGAGCAGGGAGAACCCGAGCCCGGTCAGCATACCGGCGATGGCGCCCTTCCGGTTGGTCTTCTCCCACCACAGGCCGAGGAAGAAGACCGGGAACAGCACCGAGCCGGCGATCGCGAACGCCATGGAGACGAGTTCGCCGATGAGCGCCGGCGGGTTGAGCGCGACGACCGTGACCAGCACGCCGAGCGTGACGATGGTCGCGCGGCCGACGAGCAGCTGCTGGCGCTGGGTGGCGTCCTCGTTGATGATGTTCGTGTAGATGTCGTGTGCGGCGGCCGAGGAGGCGGCGATGAACAGCCCCGCGGTCGTCGCCAGTGCGGCGGCGACCGCCCCGGCGGCGACGAGGCCGACGAGCCACTGCGGCAGGTTCGCCAGCTGGGCCGTCAGCACGACCAGCACGTCGGACTGCGTGCCCGTGAACAGGGCGTCGTTCGGGCTGACGCCGGACTCCTGGGCGAGGATGCCGCCGAAGGCCGCGTAGGCGGCGGTGCCCCAGTAGAGCAGGCAGATGAAGAACAGGCCCCAGACACAGGACCAGCGGGCGGTCCGTTCGTTCTCGACGGTGTAGAACCGCACGAGGACGTGTGGTAAGCCACAGGTCCCGACGATGAGGGTGAACGCGGTCGCCACCCAGACGAAGTAGGAGGCGTTCGCGAAGGGTGCGGAGAACTCCGCGGAGAGCTGCGTGGCGACGTAGGTCGCCTCGTTGCCGAACTCGATGTAGGGCAGGACCGTCGAGTAGCCCTGCGACCAGCCGACCGCGTAGAGGCCGGCGAGGAACGCGAGGATGAGGATGACGTACTGCACGGCCATGTTCTTGGTCGCGCCGAGCATCCCCGAGAGCGCGACGTACACGATGGTGATGCCCATGAGCAAGACGACGCCGGTCGTGTAGTCGGTCCCGAACAGGTAGATGGACATCAGGCCCATGCCGCGGCCCTGGCCGACCGCGTAGACGAACCCGATGAGGATGGTGGTGAACGCCGCGATGGCGCGGGCGCCGTCGGAGTAGAAGCGGTCACCGATGAAGTCCGGGGCGGTGTACTTGCCGAACCGGCGGAACTGGGCGGCCATGAAGATGAGCAGGATGAAGAAGCCCGCCGTCCAGCCGACCAGGTACGCGAGGCCGTAGTAGCCCGCCAAGCCGACGAGGCCAGCCACCCCGAGGTAGGATGCGGCGGACATCCAGTTCGCGCCGATTGCCATGCCGTTCTCGATGTTCCCGATGGAACGTCCGGCGACCCAGAGGCCGTCGGTGTCGGCAACGCGGAACACGTAGCCGATGCTCAGGAACAGCAGGAGCATCCCGGCGGTGATGGCCGCGGGGATGGCCTTGAAGCCGGCGTCGAGGCCGGTCTCGCCGATCTGGAGGACGACGTCGGGCATCACTGTTCGTCACCCCCGTCGGCGGCGACCGCCTGTGATTCTGACTCGGACTGGTCTGCCGAGTGGTCGATGCCGAACTTGTCGTCCAGCGCGTCGCGCTGGCGGGCGTAGACGACCGACAGGAGCAGTGCCCCGGCCGGCGCGCCGATGGCCGTCAGGAAGAAGTGGAGCTGGAAGCCGAGGACGATGGTCTCGGTCATCAGGTCGGGCGCGATGGCGGTGGCCGTCACCGGCCCGAAGATGAACAGCACCCAGGCGAGGAACGTCGCCCAGACGACCTTCAGGTGGTCGCGCATGAACGGCGTCGCGGGCTTGAAGATGTTTATCTCCGCCTCCAGATAGTCGATGTCCTGTTCGCGTGCGGCCGCGTCGTCGCCCTGGTCGGGGCGTTGCGCGGTTTGCGTGTTCGTCTCTGACATGCGTGTCGTGATGTGGATGTGGCTGTCGCTGGGTCGGTCGCTGCGAGAACCGATGGTGTGCGAGTTATCCGGTGCCGGCGTGGGGGCCGGCGGTCGTCAGCGGCTCAGTCGTCCGCGACCTTCGCCGCGATCTCCTCGACGATCTCGGGGTTCCGGAGCGTCGAGGTGTTGCCGAGTTCGTCGCCGTTGGCGATGTCCTCGAGCAGTCGCCGCATGATCTTCCCGGACCGGGTCTTCGGCAGCTCCGGCGTGAAGATGACCGCCTCGGGCCGGGCGATGGGGCCGATTGCGTCCTCGACCCCCTGAACGATGCGCTGGCGGAGGTCCTCGCCCTCCTCGTAGCCGTCCTCGGTGATGACGTAGGCGTAGACCGCCTCGCCCTTGATCTCGTGCTTCCCGCCGACGACGGCGGCCTCGGCGACGCCCTCGACGCCGACGATGGCAGATTCGACCTCCATCGTGCCCAGCCGGTGGCCGGAGACGTTGATGACGTCGTCGACGCGGCCGAGGACGGTGATGTAGCCGTCCTCGTCGATCTTCGCGCCGTCCTCCGGGAAGTACACCCAGTCCTCGGGGTCGTCGCTGTCGGTGTCCGAGTACTCGGCCCAGTACTCCTGGATGTAGCGCTCGTCGTTCTGGTACAGGGTCCGGAGCATGCCCGGCCACGGCTTCTGGACGGTGAGGTAGCCGGCGCGGCCGGGTTCGACCTCGTCGCCCGCACCGTCGACGATGCGGACGTCGACGCCCGGGAGCGGCGGGCCGGCGGAGCCGGGCTTCATGTCCTTGACGCCGGGGAGCGTGGTGACCATCATGCCGCCCGTCTCGGTCTGCCACCACGTGTCCACGACGGGGCACTCCTCGTTCCCGATGTGCTTGTAGTACCACTTCCACGCCCGCGGGTTGATGGGCTCACCGACGGTGCCCAGCAGGCGCAGGCTGGAGAGGTCGTGTCGGTCGGGGTACTCCGACCCCCACTTCATGAACGCCCGGATGGCGGTCGGCGCGGTGTAGAGCTGGGTCGCCTCGTACTCCTCGATGATCTCCCAGAGCCGGTCCTGCTCGGGGTAGTCCGGCGTCCCCTCGTACATCATCGTCGTCGTCCCGAGCGCGAGGGGACCGTAGACGA
Source organism: Haloarchaeobius amylolyticus (assembly GCF_026616195.1). Taxonomy (NCBI): domain Archaea; kingdom Methanobacteriati; phylum Methanobacteriota; class Halobacteria; order Halobacteriales; family Halorubellaceae; genus Haloarchaeobius; species Haloarchaeobius amylolyticus. The sequence continues at coordinate 730,144 of NZ_JANHDH010000003.1, read as the reverse complement.
TGTAGCTGTGGCCGGTGATCCAGCCGATGTCGGCCGAGCAGAAGTACGTGTCCTCGGGCTTGATGTCGAGGACGGCCTGGGAGGTCCACGCCGCCCACGAGAGGTAGCCGCCCGTGGTGTGCTTGACGCCCTTCGGTTTCCCGGTCGTCCCGGACGTGTACATGAGGAACAGCATGTCCTCGGCGTCGCGCTCGACCGGGTCGACCTCGGCGCCCTCGTGCTGGGCGACGAGGTCGTCGTAGTCGTGGTGGTCGTCGCCCATCGGGTGGTCGTAGGCGTCGCCGAGTCGGTCGGCCACGACCACGTCCGAGACCTCGTGTTCCACGCCCGCGAGGCCCTCGTCGGCCTTCTCCTTGTGTTCGAGGGCGTCGCCGCGGCGGTAGTAGCCGTCACACGTGACGAGGTACTCCGAGTCCGCCGCGTTCATGCGGGTCGCGAGCGCCTCAGCGGAGAAGCCCGCGAAGACGACCGAGTGGGGCGCACCGATGCGGGCACACGCCAGCATGGCGATGGGCAACTCTGGGATCATCGGCATGTACATCGTCACCACGTCGTCCTCGCCGACGCCCAGCTCGCGCAGGGCCGCCGCGAACTCGTTCACCTCGCGATGGAGCTCTCGGTACGTGTAGCTCCGGTCGGCCTCGTCGGTCGGCTCCCCGACCCACTGGATGGCGGTCTCGTCGCCTCGCTCGTCGAGGTGTCGGTCGAGACAGTTCGCCGAGGCGTTGAGCGAGCCGCCGGTGAACCACTCGAAGAACGGCGGGTTCGAGTCGTCGAGTACGGTGTCGTACTCCTCGTCCCAGTCGAGCAGCGAGGCCGCGCCCTCCCAGCACTGCGGCCAGTTCTCCTCGAACGTCTCGTAGATGTCCGCGTCCGAGACGTTCGCCTGCTCGACGAACGAGGTGGACGGTTCGAACCGTTCCTGCTCCTCGAGCCGTGCCTCCAGTTCGACGTCGGTGTCGTCCCCTGTCATGGTACAGCACAACGATACACAGTCCGCACTAAAAAAGCGGGAACTAATTATGGAATCTCGACCAGAACAGCCGTTTCAGCCCCGCTCGAACAGTTTCTCTGTTCCGCGCCGTTACTATCGGAAATAGAGACGCCGGCTGGCGCCGGCGCGACACTAGACAGTTAGCCCCGGTCGACGGGACGGTCGGTGTCCTCGAACACCGCGGTCAGTAGCTTCTGCTGGGCCTTCCGGAGGTGGTTGTGCAGGGTCGGCGAGGAGATGTCCATCGAGGCGGCCAGCTCCTCGGCGGTGCTCCCGCGCGGCCACTCGAAGTAGCCGGCGAGGAACGCCGCCCGGAGGACGGTCCGTTGCTTCTCCGTGAGGTCCTCGTCGACGACCTGTTCGACCTCCGCGGTCGTCGGAACCGGCTGTTCGACCTCGCGCTTGGCCAGCAGCCGCGAATCGGCGAAGGCGTCGGTCACGGCATCGACGACGGCCCGGACGTCGGTCCGGTCCGAGAAGACGCTGGTCACGCGGGCGTTCCCGTCCTGCACGCTGAGGCTGCGGACCGTCCCGCCGCGTTCGACCAGCGTCGGCGCGATGGCCGGCCCGTCGACGACGAACTCCAGCAGGGCGTGCTCGCCGTAGTCCCGGACGAGACGGCTCCCGGCGACCGCGCCGGTCCCGTCGGCGTGCTCCAGCACGTCGCCGACGCTCGCGCCGTCGACCGTGACGAAGTGCAAGAGGGAGCCGTCGTTCCCCGGGACCACGCCCTCCAGTTCGAGGGTGCAGTCGAGCGCGACCGCGGTGTCGACGAGGAACGAGCGCCGGTCCGCACACCGGAAGGTCAACTCGACGCCGGTGTCCGCCAGCAGGAGGCGCTTTCGCTCGACGCCGGTGAGGGTCCGGCCGACCCGCCGACCGGCGTCGACCAGCACCCGTCTGGTCGAATCGTCGGTGGCCCGGGTCGCCGCGCAGAGGAGGCCGTGGACCGTCTCGCCGGCGCGAACGGCGACGATACAGAGGGAGTGGCCGGCACCGGTCGGCAGCGCCCCCGCAGGTGCGGGGACGACCACCGCCTCCTGGGCGTCGTCGGTGAGGCTCCGGATGGCGTCGGCCTCGACGATGGCCTCCCCGACCGCCGTGTCCGACTCGTCGCCGAGACCGGTCCCGGCGTGCGCGCGCACCGTCCCCTCCTCGTCGCAGAGCCAGACGCCCGCGAAGTGGTCCGCGAGCGCCCCACAGGCCGCGGTCTCGACCTCGTCTCGGGTCGCCGCGTCGGCCAGCGCCTGCCCGAGCGCGTCGACGCAGTCGACCAGCTCGGCGGACCCGGACTGCTGGCGCTGGCGGGCTGGTTCGGGGTGGTTCCATGCGTCGTGTCTTCCGGCCGCCTGCGACGTCCTACTGGTCCCCGACTCCCCGGCGAAGGCCGCCACGATGTCCGATTCGTCGGGGTCGGTGAGGAACTGGTCGAGGCTCTCCAGGCTGTTCCAGCCGCCGACCGCCTGCACGACCCGGGCCGGGACGCCGTCGTAGACGAGCGACCGGTGCGCGAAGTGCTGGCGCAGGTCCCGCGAGGAGACCGCGGCGAGGCGGTCGTCGTCGGTCCGGTCTGCCGCCTGCGAGACGAGCATCTGGAGGCGCCGGGCGCTCACGTCGAACAGCGGGTCGTCCTCGGCGACGCCCTCTGCGTTCGCGAACTTCCGGAGGTCGTGGGCGACGCGGTCCGGGACGTACGCGCGGCGGGTCTCCTGCTGGCCGTCGCCCTCGTCGCCGGGCGTCTCCCGGACCGTGAGCAGGTGGTGGGTCTGTCCGTTCCAGACGTGTTCCGTCAGGTCACCCGGGCGCAGGCGGGCCAGCTCGGCCGGCCGCAGCCCGACGAGTCCCGCCAGCGACACCACCAGGTCCTCGCGGTAGGTCTCGGTGGCGCGCCTGAGAGCGTCGAACTCCCGAGGGGTCAGGCACTCGTCGTGCTGGCCGGGTGACATCAGTCGTTTCGTGTTTCTCGGCGATTGCGAATAAATATTCGGCCTGTGTTGGCCGGGTGGAGCCAGTGGATGGCCTCTCGGGAGGCTTCGGGACGTTCAGACGCGATTCGAGTTTCGTCTGTTTCTGAAGACCCGAAATCACTCGTCGACGAGCGACTCGAGTTCGCCGACGACCTCGGGATTGCGGAGCGAACTCGTGTCCTCGGGCTGTTCGCCGTTGGCGATGGCCTCGAGGTACCGGCGGAGTATCTTGCCGGACCGGGTCTTCGGGAGCGCGGAGGTGAACGTGATCTCCTCGGGCACCGCGACCGGGCCGATGGCGTCCTCGACGGCCGCCCGGACCTGCTGGCGCAGGTCGTCGGTCCCGGCGACGTTCGCGGCCGGGCTGACGTAGGCGTGGATGGTCGTCCCCTTCAGGTCGTCCTCGCCGCCGACGACGGCGGCCTCGGCGATGCCCTCGACGCCGATGATGGCCGACTCTATCTCGGTGGTGCCCAGTCGGCGGCCGGAGACGTTCACCACGTCGTCCAGCCGGCCGAGCAGGGTGACGTAGCCGTCCTCGTCCGCGACCGCGCCGTCTCCCGTCGAGTACGCCCAGTGCTCGTCGTCGGGGTCGCCGCGGGCGGTCCGGGCCCAGTCGGTCCCCTCACGGAGGGCCACGGGCATGCCGGGCCAAGGCTTCGTCACGACGAGCTGGCCCGATTCCCCTGTCGGGGCTTCCTCGCCGAACTCGTCGACGACCTCGGCGTCGATGCCGGGGAGGGGGCGACCGACCGACCCGGGTCGCATCTCGTCGACGCCGGGCAGCGTCGACAGCATCACGCCGCCGGTCTCGGTCTGCCACCACGTGTCCACGATGGGGCACTCGCCGCCCCCGATGTGCTCGTGGTACCACTCCCAGGCGGTCGCGTCGATGCTCTCCCCGACCGACCCGAGCAGGCGCAGGCTGGAGAGGTCGTGTCTCGCGGGGACCTCCTCGCCCCACTTCATGAACGCCCGGATGGACGTGGGGGCGGTGTAGAACACGTCGACCGCGTTGCGCTCGATGACCTCCCAGAAGCGGTCCTTGCCGGGCGGGTCGGGCGTCCCCTCGAAGAGGACGGTCGTCGCGCCGATGGCGAGGGGGCCGTACACCACGTAGGAGTGCCCGGTGATCCAGCCCACGTCGGCGGTACACCAGTGGGTGTCGCTCGGCTCGAGGTCGAAGACGGCGTGGCTCGTCCAGGCGACGTGCGAGAGGTAGCCGCCGGTCGTGTGGCGGACCTCGGTCGGTTCGCCGGTCGTCCCGGAGGTGTAGATGTAGAACAGCAGGTCGCCGGACTCGCGGGCGACCGGCTCGACGACCTCCCCGTCGTGGGCGTCGATGCAGTCCTCGTAGCTGCGGTGGTCGCCGGGGTAGCTGGGCCCCTCGAGTCGGTCCACGACGACCTGGTCGACGTCCTGCGAGACAGAGAGGCAGGCGTTGTCCGCCTTGCTCTTGAGGTCGACCGCGGTGCCCCGGCGATAGTAGCCGTCACAGGTGATGAGCAACGCCGACCCCGCGTTCTCCATGCGCGTCGCGAGCGCGTCCGCGGAGAAGCCCGCGAAGACGACCGAGTGGACCGCGCCGATGCGGGCACACGCCAGCATCGCGACCACGAGTTCGGGGAGGACCGGCATGTAGAGCGTCACCACGTCGTCCTCCTCGACGCCCATCTCTCGGAGGGCGGCCGCGAAGGCGTTCACCTCCCGGTAGAGGTCCTGGTAGGTGTAGGTACGGGTCTCGCCGAGTTTGCCCTCCCACTTGATGGCGGCGTGGTTCTTCCGCCCGGCCTCGACGTGGCGGTCGACGCAGTTGTACGAGGCGTTGAGTTCCCCGCCCGGGAACCAGTCGATGCCATCCGCTGTCGAGAGCACGGAATCGTACTGGCTGGTCCAGGTCAGCCTGTCGGCCGCACGTCGCCAGCACTCCGGCCACTCCTCGTCGAACTCCCGGTAGATGTCGGGGTCCGTCACGTTCGCCTGTGCGACGAACGACGGCGGCGGTGCGACCGACTCGCGGTCGGGCGCGCCGGCCGAAACTGCGGGGTCCCTCCCGTCGGACATTCGTTTGCCTCTTCGTGCAGGCGACAAAAAATCGTTCGGCCTGTCAGTCGTCCGCGTGGTACTGGGCATCTCCCCACACGAAGGTCCGGAGGCGCAACACATTTGTTTCGGTTCGAAATAGTCCCGGTATGCGCAGACTTCCGAACCCGATTCGCCTGTTGCTCCTCTGGATAGGGTTCGGACTCGCCCGGCTCGGCCTGCTCCGGCGCGACCACGTGAAGCGGACCACGGAACTCTCCTGGCCGCGCATCGTCACCGGCATCGCCCGGATGTCGAAGAACGCGGTCGACGTGGCGATGGTCGGCATCGCCATCGGGCCGCTGGCCATCTCCGGCGTCGGGCTGGCGTCGCCGTTCTGGGGCATCGCCTTCTCGCTCGGCGGCGGCTTCGCCGCGGGTACCATCGCGCTCGTCTCCCAGCGATACGGCGCGGACGCCCACGACGAGCTCGCACAGGCCATCCGGTCGAGCGTCCTCCTCGTGGTGGTGGTGACCATCCCGGTCATGACTGTCTTCCACTTCTTCCCGACCCAGCTTATCGACGTGCTCTCCAGCGACCCGCAGGTCGTCGACCTCGGGGCCCAGTACCTCCGGGTACTCTCCTTCGGCGTCCCCTTCGCCGCGCTCAACCTCATCGGGAGCCGCATCTACATCGGCGTCGACGACGCCTGGACCCCGATGCTGCTTCGCTCCGGTGGGGCCGTGGCGAACGTCGCGCTCAACGCCGTCTTCATCTTCGAACTCGGCATGGGCGTGACGGGGGCCGCCCTCGGGACCGTCCTCGCGAACGTCCTCGTGACGACCACCTTCGTCGTCGCACTGCTGTCAGGTCGCCTGCCGGGCGTCGGGGCGCTCCCGGTCCAGGTATCGCCCATCGGCCGGTACGCCGACCTCGAGAACCTCCGCCAGCTCGTCAAGATCGGCGTGCCGGTCATCGGCCGCAACATGGTCTGGACGGTCGCGAAGTTCCCGATGCTCGCCATCGTCGGCATGTTCGGGTCGACCGTCCTCGCGGCCTACGTCATCAGCCGGCGCATCTGGGGCATCATGAACACGCCCGGCTGGGGCTTCGCGCTGGCGTCGAGCAGCCTCGTCGGGCAGGAACTCGGTGCCGGCGACGAGGCCGAGGCGGAGTCCTACGCAAGGGGCGTCATCGTGTTCTCGGTTGCGACCTACGCCGTCGCCGGTCTGCTCGTCGGCGTCTTCGCGGAACCCATCGTCCGGCTGTTCGTCGACAACCCGAACGACCCGGCGGTCCCCATCGCGGTGGCGCTGGTCTACGCCGCCTGCTTCGCGGTGGTCGGCCAGGGCGTCAAGTCCGCGACCGCGGGGCCGCTCGACGCCAGTGGCGACACGCGCTGGCCGTTCTACAGCCAGGTGCTCGGGATGTTCGGGTTCACCATCCCGGTCGCCTACCTCGGCGCGACGACGGCGCTGGGGCTGTTCGGGCTGTACCTGTCGTTCGCGGCCGAGACGTTCGTGCCCGCCGCCATCAACTACTACCGGTTCTCGACGGGCAAGTGGAAGGCCATCAGCCGGGAGTACCGGCCGGACCAGCCGATGGCCGACGATTGAGTGCCGAGACCGCCGGCCAGCGGCCGACGACCGAGAATCAGACCCCGTGGAACTCCTTCAGGATGCGCAGGTCCGTCTGGGTCTGCGTGAACTCCGCCATCTTGCGGGTATCGTCGCAGTGCTTGCACGTGTACTCCTGCTTCGGCTCGGGGAGGTCAGCCGGGTTCGCTTCCCACCCTTCCTCACACGCCGGACACCGCAGCTGAATCCACGCTTGTTGCATGGATGTTACTTCGCGTCGAAGATTGAAAAAGGGTGTTGCTAGTCCGGCGATTGGGTCGGGTCGGAGACCGTCCGGGAATCGAACACGTTCGGCTGCCGAGATGCGCGTGAGCACGATACCGAGAAGGCGTGATGCAGAACGGACGTGGGACAACCAGCCCACGTGGCGCGGCGGGCGGCGGTCGCCGCCGCAGTGTGACAGGATTCGGGCGCGACGGGTGGGCGCGGTGGCGGGGATGCCGTCCCGGCACCGGCCCGTGCCCCCCACAGGCGACCCGTCGAGCCGCGTCAGCAGGTCATGGCATCGGTCTCAATCGACGTCCGGCTCTGCCAGTGCGTCGTCCAGTCCGTTGTTCCGCATGGCCTCGGTGACGGCGGCACCCTCGTCGGCGTCGAGGACGCCGTGAGAGTCGTCGGTCTGGGGCTCGACCACGGTGGTCTCGCCAGTCAGTTCCACGAAGAGCGATGCGAGGTCGTTATCGGGCGTGTCGTTCACTGTCATGGTCGTGTGAACTGCGATTGTATCACAGAGGCAGTGGGACAAGAACCGTGTGCATGATTAACACACCCATTCAAGTGACACGTGTCAGACGTACCGGATACTTCCCTCCCGTGTCACGGGATTCAACGACAGGTTTGACACTGTCCGAACCCGTCTAGTGAAATAGAGGTCACATGTACGAGAGGATACTGGTGCCGACGGACGGGAGCGAGGCTGCACTGACCGCGGCCGAGTGTGCGGCCGCGCTGGCACGGCGGTTCGGGGCGGCCGTCGACGTGGTGCACGTACCGGAGCAACGAGAGCGCCTGTTCGCCCCCTCGGAGGCCGAGGCCACGGCGGCGGCCGCGGAGCACGTCGAGGAGACCCGGGCGGTCGTGACGGAGGCAGGCATCGAGCCGACCACCGCCATCCTCGACGAACCGGACCAGATTCACGAGGTGCTGGCCCGGTACGTCGACGACAACGACGTGGACTGCATCGTGATGGGGACCCACGGGCGCACCGGCTTCGACCGGTACGTCCTCGGGAGCGTCACGGAACGGACCATCCGCACCGCGTCCGTCCCTGTCGTCACGGTCCACGAGGAGACCGCCATGCCGGCCGAGGCCGCCTTCGAGCGACTGCTCGTGCCGACCGACGGGAGCGAGAGCGCCATGGCCGCCGCGGAGCACGCGGCCACGTTCGCCAGCGCGATGGACGCCGATATCCACGTCATCAACGCCGTCGATACGACCGCCGCCCCCGGCGGCGTCGAATCGGCCTACATCACCGACGAACTCGAGAACGCCGGCGAGCAGGCCATCGAACGCCTCGGGGCACACATCGAGTCCAGTGGTGGCACCGTGACGAAGTCGAGCGTCGTCCACGGGTCGCCCTACCGCGCCATCGTCGAGTACGCCGAGGAGAACGACGTGGACTGCATCGTGATGGGGACCCACGGCCGGACGGGACTGGACCGCTACCTGCTCGGGAGCGTCACCGAACGCGTCGTCAGGCTGGCCTCGGTGCCCGTCGTGACGGTCCACGCGCCCGACCAGCCGGTCTGAGGCGCCTACCCGCTTTCCTCGGTGACGTCCACTGACTGGACGTCGAGGTCCCCGTCGACCACGACGGTCGCCGTCCCGTCTTCGGCTTCGACTCGGAGTTCGACCGTCATGGGGTCGTCGTCGACGACGCACGCTTCCGGGTCGGGGAACTCCCAGTGGAACGCCTCCTCGACCGGGAGGCCGACGTCGACCAGTCCTGCCGCGACGCCTGCGTCCGAGAGCAGTGGCAGGTAGAACCCGGACTCGACGATCCACGTGCACGTCTCGCAGGAGATTCCGACCGGATAGGCGTCGGGGTCGTCGAGGGCATCGGGCCCGATGGTGACGGTCGTCGTCCCCGCACAGTCGGGACACTGCCCCCGACGCGCCAGCCCGACCTGGGTCCGGGCGCGGTCGTACACCGCCTGCAACACCGCCTCGTCGCTCCGCCCGTCGAGGCCGTTCTTCGGGAAGGGGTAGGTGAACCCGTCGACGAGGTCGTCGCAGGAGGGACACCGGAGCGAGAAGAAGTCACCCTCGTAGGTGGCGGTGGTCTCGCCCCCACACTCGGGACAGGCGACTTCGGAGTCGATGGTCGACCGTGGCGCGGCCTCGGTCGGCCGGTTGGCGAGCACGGCGCGGTGGAGGGCCGTCGCGCTGGCGGTCGGCACGTAGCCGTCCTCGGTCTGTCGCAGGTAGCTCCCGCGGAGGCGCCCGAGGTGGTAGTTGAACTTCCCGCTGTCCTGCAGGTCGACGGCGCGCATCAGGTCCGAGTAGCGCTGTGGCTCGGTGTGGGCCGCCCGCCAGCGGTCCAGGAACGCGAGCAGTATCTCGAGGCGGAGGTCGTGCCCGAGGAGTTCGAACGCCTCCCGTGGCCCGCCGGCCTGCTCGTGGTCGTCCGACATACTCGCCCAGACAGCCGTCGGGGAAATGAGCGTACCGACGCGTCAGAATCATGTGGTATGCTAGCACGACTTGTGAGATGGGTTTCGCAAAACCACTACTTACCAACAGTTCGAAGCGTGAATCAATGACAGAGAAGACAACCGCGAGCGCCGAGCCGCCGGGCGACGCCGGCCCGACCGAGTCCCTCCGACAGCTGGCACGACGAGTGCTGTCGTGGCTCGCCGCCCGCAACATGTTCGTCGTCATGGCCGGGTTCTTCCTGCTCGGGTTCCTCGCGAACCGGGTCCCCGCACTGGCACCACACGCATGGGTGTTCTTCCTCACCGGTGGGCTCCTGCCGATGCTGCTCGCCACAATCCCGACCGAACACGACGGCTACGAGTACGAGATGTCGAACGTCGCCCGGGCGAAGTACCTCCTCACGCAGCTGGTCTGGGCGATAACCCCGTGGGGACTCTACACCCAGGCCCTCCAGATCGGCGGTACCCTGTTCGCCTACGTCAGGTACCGCGGCCGCCTCCCGAACCGGGAGCGACACGTCCCCGAGACCGACCTCTCCCTGCCACTGGAGGGTGAGTGGACGACCGCCAACGGCGGCGTCACCAAACCGACCTCGCACTCGTGGGGCATCGTCTCCCAGCGCTACGCCTACGACTTCGTCGTGGCGGGCGAGGACGGCGAGACCCACGAGGGCGACGGGACCGCCCTGACGGACTACCACGCCTTCGGCGAACCCCTCCTCGCCCCCGCCGACGGGACCGTCGTGAAGACCGAGGATTCGCTGCGTGACTTCCCGCGACCAGGCTCGGGCTGGCTGGAGTGGCGCACCTGGAACATCGCGGGCAACCACGTCGTCATCGAGCACGCCGACGGCGAGTACAGCATGCTCGCACACCTCAAACAGGGGAGCGTCGCCGTCGAACCCGGCGAGGAGGTCACTCGCGGGCAGGTCGTCGGCGAGTGTGGCAACTCCGGGTTCTCCTCCGAACCCCACCTGCACTTCCAGCTCATGGACAGCCAGAACTTCTGGTTCGCCGCCGGGCTGGTGCCCCGGTTCGTCGAGACGGTCGTCTCCCGCGACGACGACCGCCGCGAGGGCCGGGACGTGTACGAGACAGCCCGCGAGGACGCGGACTGGCGCTACCTCTGGGCCGGCGACAGGGTCGTCACCGAACGGGATTGAGCACCCCGCCTCAGTGGGCGGTCCAGCCCCCGTCGACCGGGACGTTCGCGCCGGTCACGTACGACGCGTCGTCAGAGGCGAGGAAGGCGATGACTGGCGCGATCTCCGCCGGGTCGGCGGGCCGCCCCATCGGCGTGTTCGCCTCAAGGAACTCCTGGAAGCGCTCGGATTCGAGCAGGTCGTCGGTCATCGGGGTATCGACGAACCCCGGACAGACGCTGTTCACCCGGACGCCCTCGCGGGCGTAGTCGATGGCGACCTGCTGGGTGAAGTTGACGACACCGCCCTTCGCGGCCGAGTACGAGGCCGCACCACGCCCGCCGACCAGCCCGTAGATGGAGGCGACGTTGACGATACAGCCACCGGACTCTTTCAGGTGCGAGAGTGCCGCCCTGGTCCCGTGCATCACGCCCGTCAGGTCGGTGGCGACGACGGCGTCCCACTCCTCGAGTTCCATCTCCTCGACCGAGGTGACGCTCCCGATGCCGGCGTTGTTCACCAGCACGTCGAGGCCGCCCATGGTCTCGACCGCGTGCTCGACCAGTGCGACCACCTCGTCGTACTCGCGCACGTCGGCCTGGACGAACGTGCAGCCGAGTTCCTCGGCGACATGTTGGCCCGTATCGGCGCTCCTGCTGGCGATGATAACCTCGGCACCCTCGTCGCAGAACCGCTTCGCGGTGGCGCGGCCGATACCCGAGGTCCCGCCGGTGACGATGGCGCGTTTGCCTTCGAGCGTCATGTCGGAACAGTGGGCGTCGGACGAGATACCGCCGTCCCTGATTCCCCGGTGTCGGCGTCGACGAGAGCGAACAACGTTAAGACGCACCCGGTCGAGGCAGGCGACATGGCCCCCACGCGACTGACCAGCGTCGACGAGATACCGGAGAACGGTTCGTACCTCTTCACCGTCCGCGAGTCCCACGGCTCGAAGGAGGAGGTCATACTCGTCAAACAGCCCGACTGCGTCGAGGCCTGGAAGAACTTCTGCCAGCACGAGACCGACCAGCGCCTCGACCGCGGGATGGGCGTCGCCATGCGCGAGGGCGAGATCATCTGCCCGAAGCACGGCTCGATGTTCGACGCCTGCTCGGGCGACTGCGACAACGGGAAGGCGGAAGGACTCTCGCTCGTCCCCGTCGACATCAGCGTCAACCGGGGCGTCGTCTACCTGACCGACGACGCCTGCGAGTTCCTCCACGAGGGCGGCATCGACGCCGACGACGACATGCCGGGGTCGTCCTCGCACCTCCAGTTCTGAGGCCGTCACGAGGCGGAAGACCCTTGCGCACGAGCGCCCTTCCCCCCATCAGAGAATGACGGACCTGCGCGTGGCGAGCTTCAACTGCCGGTACGATACGGAGTACGACGGGCCGGACGCGTGGCCCAACCGGCGCGAACGGGTCGTCGACCTGCTGGGCGACATCGACGCCGATATCCTGGGCGTCCAGGAGGCGACCCCCCACCAGTTCGCGTACCTCCGCGAGCACCTCCCCGGGTACGACTGGTTCGGCGTCGGCCGCCAGGGTGCCGACGAGGGCGAACACGTCCCGGTCGCGTACCGGCGCGACCTGGTCGACCCCATCGACACCGGTGCGTTCTGGCTCTCGCCGACGCCCGGCGAGGTGAGCGTGGGCTGGGACGCCGCCTACCCCCGCGTCGCCACCTGGCTCGACGCCGAGGTCGACGGGCAGCCCCTCCGGTTCCTCGCGACCCACCTCGACCACGAGGGCGCAGAGGCCCGGTACCAGAGCAGCCGGCTCCTCCACGAGCGCTTCCTGACCGGCGAGGTCCCCGAACTCGTCGTGGGTGACTTCAACGCCACGCCGCAGTCACGGCCCGTCACGGCGTTGACCGACGCCGGACTCCGGCCCGCCCGGGAGGCCGCCGAGACCGTCGCCGGACCCCACGGGACCTTCCACCGGTTCGACGGCCACGCCGACGACCGCATCGACTACGTCTTCGCGAGCGACGAGTTCGCGGTCGACCGGTTCGAGACGGTCGTCAGCAGCGCCCCCTACCCCTCCGACCACTGGCCGGTCGTCGCCGACCTGCGGTTCTGACCGGGGCGTGGCCCGGCGGTGACGGGTCAGACCAGGAAGAACGACGGGAGGTACAGCAGGACACAGACCACGCCGAACCGCCGCGAGATGCCCCGGCGCCAGTAGAACAGCGCCAGCACGAGCAGCGAGACACCGAGCATGTACGCGCCGGAGAGCTGGACCGCCCCGAGGTCGTTCACGACCACGTCCGCGAACAGCGCCCCCACGCCCAGCGAGAACACCGGGTCCGTGATGTTGCTCCCGAGCAGCGACCCGACCGAGATGCCGCCCTCGCCCCGTTTCGCCGCCAGTCCGGCGACGGTTATCTCCGGCAGGGTGGTCCCGAGGCCCGTCAGTAGCCCGAGCAGGTAGGTCGGGACGCCGAGGAGCGCGGCGAGTTCGATGCCGTTCGTCACCATGAGGTGGCCACCGACCACGACCATGAGCAGGCCGACGAGGATGGCGGGCACCGTCTCCCGGGGCGAGGCGCGTTCCTCGATGACCTCCTCGGTGATCTCCTCGCCGCCCTCGTTCGAGTAGAGGTCGTGGATGAAGAACACGTAGGCGAGCATCATCAGGAACCCCTCAGACCGGATGAGCAGCCCGTCCTCCAGGGTGAGGAGCATGATGATCATCGAGAGGGTCATCGCACCCCCGTAGATGGCGACGTTCCGACGCTCGGCCTCGATGGGCGCGATGAGGGCGACGATGCCGATGGCGAGCGTTATCTGGGCCGTCTCGGACCCGACGATGTTCCCGACGACGAGGTCGCCCGCGCCGTACAGCGCGGCGTAGATGCTGGTCGTCATCTCCGGGATGGAGGTGCCGACAGAGATGACCGTGACCCCGACGAAGAACGTCGAGACGCCGTAGTAGAGCGCGAGTTCACCCGCCGCCCTGACCGTGCGGTCGGCTCCCGCGACCAGCAACGCGAGTCCGCCGACGAACAGGCCCAGTTCCAGCAACATCGTCCTGATACTCACCGTCCAGTGACATAATACGAGGAGTCGAGGGGTGCCACTCGGCTATCGGACTGGAGAAGACGGACCCGACGACGGCTGTCGGTGGGTCCGTAAAAGACTGGTGGATGTGGGTGCTCCGGGGCGGTCGGATTCCCCCCTGGTCGACCGCTGTCTCTGGTGACGACCCCCGAAGTCACCATCTGTCAGTTCAACTGTTAGTGTGATAATAACTCTGCATGTATATGTAAGCCAGCCTACTGCCCGTAGGACTCGAACTTCTCCTCGACGGTCTCGAGGTCCGCGGTCGAGAGCTCGGTCGGCTCGCCCACGTTCCGGGCCTGCAGGTAGACCTGACAGAGGTTCTCGATGTGACCGGTGTTCTCGACGGCGGTCGGGAGGTCCTCGGCCGTGACGACGAGGCCGTGGTTCTCGATGAAACACGCCTGCGAGTCGGCCTCCTCCATGGCTTCGACGCAGTTCTCGGCGAGTTCCTGCGAGCCGTAGGGCGCGTACTCCGCGACGGGGACCTCGTGACCGACCGCGACGATCATGTAGTGGATGGCCGGCAGGGGCTCGTGCAGGACCGACATCGTCGTCGCCCACGTCGAGTGGGTGTGGACGATGGCGCCCGCGTCGATGTCGCGGTAGAGGTACCGGTGCATGGGCACCTCGCTGGAGGGCTTCATGTTCCCGGCGAGTTGCTCGCCCTCGAAATCGACGACGGGCACGTCCTCCGCGTCGAAACTGTCGTAGGGCACGCCCGTCGGCGTGACGGCGAAGGCGTCCTCGGCACGCACGCTCAGGTTGCCGGTCCGCCCCGGCGTGAGGTCGGCGAGGTCGGGCGCCCACTGGACGACGGCGTCTCGTTCCGCTTCGAGTGTCATAACACCAACTCTGCGAGGTCCGCGAAGTTATCAGTTCGGAAATCGGGCTGGCGGCGGCCCCGGAGCTCGTCGTCGGCCTGCGACCCGGCCTCGAACAGGACCGTCGTCAGGCCGAGCGCGTTCCCGCCCTCGACGTCGGCCTCGACGCTGTCGCCCACCATGACGGCCTCGCTCGGGCGCAGGTCGAGCTGGGCCAGCGGAAGCGTGAACATCACCGAGGCGGGCTTCTCGGAGCCGGTCTCCTCGGAGGTGACGACGAGGTCGATCTCGGATTCGAGCCCGAGGTGTTCGAGCTTCTTCAGCTGGATGCGGGTCGTGAGGTTGCTCACGATGGCCACCTTGACGCCGGCGTCGTGGAAGCGTTCCAGCGTCTCCGTCACACCGTCGAACAGCTCCATCTCCTCGATGTAGTTGTCCCAGTACGCCTCGCCGAGTTCGAGCGCGTGGCGGGACTTGTGGGTCCCGGTGTATATCTCGATGAGGCGCTTGAAGTAGAGGAAGCGCTCGTGGGCCGACGCCGTGCCGGCGAGTTCGCGCTTCACCTCGCTCCTGGCGTCCTGGTAGTACCGCCGGAACTCGTCGCGCTCGAAGTCGTACCCGAGGTCGCGGGCCGTCTCGAGTGCGGCCTCCTTGCCGGCCTCGTTGCACGGCTCGTAGGCGTAGAGCGTGTCGTCGAGGTCGACGAAGACCGCCCGGTATCGGTAGCTCATGTTGGGTTTCCTCACGGGCGCGGACACATTCGTCTGTCGTTCTCCCGTCAGACCGGGCCGGCAGCCAGCGAGAACAGCGCCACCGCGAGGACGTACCCGTAGATACCACTCGCGAAGGGGATGGCGGTCAGGGCTCGCACCGGGGCCGCGACCAGATACGCGACCTCGCGGGCCCCGCGCGGCAGGTTCCCCGCCGTTCTAAAGAGCGAGGACGTGTCGCTCGGACTGGGGACCGCGGTCAGCGCGAAGACGGCCCCGAGCCAGCCGAACAGGTACGCGAGGCTGGAGCCGACGAGGAGCCCGAACGCGACGAAGGCGGCCGCCCCGAGGATCGTGTTCACCAGCAGTGGCGCGACCGCGATGCCGAGGTCCGCGACGAACGAGTCGACGCGCTCGTGGTCGACGTAGGCGTCCTCGGCGAAGGGGTTGAGGTACCGCGAGGCGGTGACGCGGACGCCGAACAGCCGACACGCCTGCACGTGCGCGAACTCGTGACTGACGATGCCGGGCGCGAGGACGAGGGTGACGATGGCGTTGTAGAGCGAGGACGGGGCGGACACGGCGACTACGCAGAGATGCGTGCCGAACCGACAAAAACCCGTCCGGTCGACCACAGACCCTTGGTCGGGGGGTGCATACGGGCAGGTATGGGCCGCGGTCGAGACCTCCACGAGATGTTGGCCGAAGCCGAATCGCTCGTCATCGTCTGTCACGACAACCCCGACCCCGACAGCCTCGCGTCGGCGATGGCACTCGGTGAGATCGCCAGGGACGCCGGCGTCGAGCAGGTGACGGTCCTGTACGCCGGCGAGATCTCCCACCAGCAGAACCGCGCGTTCGTGAACCTCCTCGACGTCGACATCGAGGAGTACAGCGAGGACGCCCTGGAAGCCGGCGACATCATCGCGTTCGTCGACCACTCCGTCCCCGGGCAGAACAACCACGTCCCGGCGGATTTCGGCGTCGACGTGGTCGTCGACCACCACCCCGCAGAAGACGTCGTCGCGGACTTCGTCGACCGCCGCGAGGACTACGGCGCGACCGCGACCATCTTCGTCGAGTACCTCGACGAACTCGCCCTCGAGATAGACACCAGACTCGCCACCGCACTGATGTTCGCGCTCCGCCGCGAGACCCTGGAGTTCCTCCGGGGCGTCTCGGGGGCGGAGTTCGACGCCGCCGAGCGCCTCCAGCCGAAGATAGACATGGACCTGCTGCGGAAACTCGCACACCCCTCCATCAGCGAGGCGACAATCGACGCCATCAGCGACGCCATCGACAACCGGGTCATCCGCGGCTCGGTGCTCATCTCCCACGCCGGTCGGACCTCGGAACGCGACGCGCTCCCGCAGGCGGCAGACTACCTCTCGGACATGGAGGGTGTCGACACCACCGTCATCTTCGCGCTCATCGACGACGTGGTCGAGATCAGCGCGCGCTCGACCGACTCGCGCATCCACATCGGCGACGCGCTCAAGGATGCCTTCGGCGACGTGGGGAGTGCGGGCGGGCACCGCCAGATGGCCGGCGGCCAGATTCCGCTGGGGCTGTTCGCGGACTACGCCGACGACGGCGGCCTCGTCGGCATCGTCGAGTCCATCGTCACGAAACGGCTCGTGGAGGAACTGCACCTGAGCGACCGAAACGGCGAGTCGAGCTGACCCCCTGCCGTCGTCCCGGCGCCCTCAGGGTTCCGGCGCGAAGGCGGCCTCGTCGATGGGTTCGCCACAGACGATGCAGCCGTCAACGAGCACGAGGTCCCGGACCTCGGCGTCCACCACGGTGCGCGCCTCGCAGTTCGGGCAGTCGAACTGGAAGTGTCGGGACACGGTACGACCCTGCCTCCCCGATGGAGAGAGAGCATAAAGAGACGATACCCATCGAGTGGTGGCGGTTTTTGTCGGACGGTGTCTGACCCCTCACAGCAAGGGTATCTTGGAGGACCGCGTACTACAGCCATGGTGGACGACCGACTCCTTCGCCGGCTCGACTGGCTCCTGGCCGTCCTCTCGGTGTGGCTCGGACTCACGCTGGTCCTCGGTAGCTTCGCCCTGATGACCGTGAACCTCGGTATCGGCATCGCCGCGCTCGCGACGGTCGTGCTGACCGTGACGGTGGCGGTGCTCTCGTACCTGCGGTCGTCTGGTATCGAAGCGGAGGCGGTGGTCGAGGCGCGCTGAGGCGCAGTCGAGTCCCGGCCCGCAGGCCACTCACACGGTGAGGATATCGTCGAGTAACTTCTTCTGTGCGGCGGCGAGGTGTTCCGCGAACGTCGAGCGCGTGATGTCGAGGTGTGCGGCGACCTCGGTCGCGTTGGACTCGCGGGGGTGTGCGAAGTAGCCGTGCTCGTGGGCCGTCTCGAGGACCTCGCGCTGGCGGTCGGTCAGCGACTGCCGGTCCACGAAGACGAGGTCCTCGGCGTCCTCGCAGGGTTCCGAGCGCGTGAGCCGCCGGACCGACACCCCGTCGAAGTCCGACCGGAGGCTGGTGACCACCTCCCGGAGCGACTCCACGTCGCAGACGTAGAAGGTGAGGTGGATGACGCCGTCCTCGGCCCGCAGGTCGCGGACGGGGTAGCCGTAGCTCTCGACGTGCTCGCAGACGCAGCCGTGTTCGCAGTCGCGAGAGAACCGGTAGACGTGGTCCGACCCGGTGCTGTACACCTCCTCGAGGTCGCCCTCGTCCTCCAGTCGCTCCGAGATGGAGAACTCGCCGACGACCTCGCCGTCGCCCGGGACGCCACTGCGGGTGACGGTTTCGACCGGCGCATACTCCGAAGAGACCGTCGCGACCCTGCATACAGAGGGTTCGCAGATGGACAGTTCTGCACGGATGCCACTCGCCATTCCTGCTGTCGATTCGATGCCCAGCGTGTAACCCTTTTCCCCGAACATGTTCGTCATATGTTCACATATAAACTCCCCCCACTCTGTGGTCCGCGAGTTACCGGGGTGGAACCGGAAGCCCCCCACATGGCTTCCACGACTGGCAGGTGGCGGTCGAATCGCCCGACTGGAACTGCGTTTCGAGGTGAGTCGGCGGTGAAACCATGAGACGCGGGACCATCGTCATCGCGGTCATCATCGCGCTGGTGCTGTTGCCGATGTGGTACGTCGCACTCCACGGTGAGCCGCCGAGCGAGGAGATCGAGATCGACCAGAGCGTCTCCGAGATGCGGCCGCTCCAGGAGATCGTCGACACGCCGAACAAGCTCTCGCCCAGCCAGGTCGGCGTCATCGTCTGGGTGGCGCTGTTCGGACTCGTCGGCGTGCTCACCGCGGTCCACCGGTTCATGAACGAGGCGGTCAGGCCGGACGACTCGGCCGATGCCGCCGTCGCCGACGGTGGCCAGGTCGGCCTGCCGTGGTTCGACACGGAGGAGCGCTGGGTCGTCGAGTACCACGACGCCTCCGACGCGGTCGAGGGCATCGTCGCCATGGGCGGGTTGACCATCCTCGCCATCGTATTCGCGGCGCTGTTCACCGGCGAGTACCTCACCCTCGCGCGGACCCAGTACTTCGGGGTCTACGCCGCGGGGATGTTCACCTCGCTCGCCCTGCTCACGGTGAGCTACTACGCGTTCTTCATGCCACACGTCGAGGTCGCCGAACGGAGGGGTCACTCATGAGCGAGGACTGCGACGGCTGCTGTTCGGACTGTGGCGACGGCGACCCGTCCCACGCGGCGCCGACCATCTACTCCGACGCCCGGGCCGAACTCCAGCGCCGCGACTTCGCGAAGGTGATGGCGACCGTCGGCGGCCTGACGGCCGTGGGCACGCTGGCCGCGCCACTGGCCGGGCTGACGCAGGTGTTCGAGCGCGACTACACCGGGCCGGTCTACTCCGACGGCGTCTACCTCGTCGACAGCGAGGGCGAACGAATCACCGAGAAGGCACTGGGCGAGGGCGAGAAGATGACCGTGTTCCCGGAACCCCGCCCCGGCATCGAGGACGCGCCGACGCTCCTCGTCCGGTACCCCGAATCGGCCTACGGCGGCGAGACCAAACTGGAGTTCACCACCGGGGGCTACGCGGCGTACTCGAAGGTCTGCACCCACGCCGGCTGTATGGTATCGAAGGAGGAGGGAGACACGCTCGTCTGTCCGTGCCACTTCGGGAAGTTCGACCCCAAGAGCGGCGCGTCGGTCGTCGGCGGGCCGCCGCCACGGGCGCTCCCACAGCTCCCCATCACGGTGTCGAGCGACGGCTACCTGATGGCGACCGGCGACTTCGAGGGCCCCGTCGGGGCCGGAGGTGAGTGATGTCCCGACTCGACTCGCTCCGGCGGACCGCGAGCGACGCTCCCGGTCGCGCCTACGACTGGGCCGACCGCCGCTTCGAACTCGACAGCGGCCGGGACGCGCTCGGGAAGGCGTTCCCCGCCGAGGACTCGTTCCTGCTCGGCGAGGTCGCCCTGTTCTGCTTCATCGTGCTCGCGCTCACCGGGATGTTCCTCGGGATGTTCTTCGAGCCCAGCACGAGCGAGGTGACCTACGAGGGCAGCGTCGAGAAGTTCCAGGGGCAGGAGCTCCCGGAGGCGTTCGTCAGCGTCCTCCAGATCACCTACGACATCCCCTACGGGATGTTCATCCGGCGGATGCACCACTGGGCGGCCCACCTGTTCGTGGCCTCCATCGGGTTGCACATGCTCAGGGTGTTCTTCACCGGGGCGTACCGCAATCCCCGCGAACTCAACTGGGTCGTCGGCTCCGGCCTCGCCGTGCTCTCGATGGGCGCGGCCTACACCGGGTACGCGCTCCCCTTCGACGAGTTCGCGAGCACGGCGACCGGCATCGGGTACAACGTGGCGAGTTCGATACCGGTCGTCGGGGGCATCGCCGCGAAGGTCTTCTTCGGCGGGCAGTTCCCCTCCAGTGCGACCATCCCCAGACTGTACTTCCTCCACGTCCTCGTGATACCGGTGCTCATCGGCATCGGGCTGGCGGCACACATGGCAATCCTCGTCAGGCAGAAGCACACCGAGGCACCCCGCGACGAGGACGTGGCCTCGCCACGCGAGACCGTCGATAAGGACGACGGCGACGTCATCATCGGCCTCCCGGCGTTCCCGAACCAGGCCGCCGTCAGCGCCGTGGTGTTCTTCCTGACGCTGGCCACGCTCTCGGTGCTGGCCGGCTTCCTGCCGGTCCACAACATCGCCGAGTACGGCCCGAACGACCCGGCGGGCACGCCCGAACTCATCATGCCCGACTGGTTCTTCATGTGGCTGTACGGCTTCCTGAAGCTGCTGCCGACGTGGATGAGCTTCACCATCCCCGTCGTCGGCATCCACGTCAGCACCGAGTTCATCGGCGGCGTGCTCCTCCCGAGTCTCGTCTTCCTCGGGATGTTCGCCTGGCCGTTCATCGACTACCAGCGCGACCCGACGCACTTCACGTCGGACCCACTCTCCCGGCCCTGGCAGACCGCGGTCGGGGTGGCCGCCATCGTGTTCATCATGGTCGCCTCCATCGCGGGGATGAACAACATCCTCGCCTCGGTGCTGGGGACGACGACCAGCGTCGTGAACCCGTTCCTCATCGCGGCGCTGGTGTTCGGTCCCATCGTGGCCGGTGGCGTCGTCTACCGGGTGCTCTCGGCGGACCTCGAGACCGCCGAGGAAGGCCAACAGGAGGTGGCAGCCGATGACTGAGGTCACCCTCTCCGCCCGGACCTATCGGCGGCTCGACCGGGCGACCAAGCTCGGCGGGCTGGCGCTGGTGGCCATCGGGCTTGACATCGGCGGGAGCGACCCCGCAGGTATCGCGTTCGGCGTGGCTGGTGCCGCGCTTGCACTGACCACCGTCTTCGTCACGAAACATGAGTAAGCAAGAGCCGAATCGCGAGACCACGGACCGAGACGACAGCGACGTGACGCCGTCACGGCGCGGGTTCCTCAAGGGACTCGGCGCCGCGACGGCCGCAGGACTGACCGGCATCGGCGCCGCGGACGACCTCTTCCAGATGGAGGGGTTGCAGGTCGTCGACGACCCCATCGGGAACTACCCCTACCGCGAGTGGGAGGACCTCTACCGCGACGAGTGGGACTGGGACTCGGTGTCCCGGTCGACCCACAGCGTGAACTGCACGGGTTCGTGCTCCTGGAACGTCTACGTCAAGAACGGGCAGGTCTGGCGCGAGGAGCAGGCCGGCGACTACCCGCGCTTCGACGAGGACCTCCCGGACCCGAACCCCCGCGGCTGCCAGAAGGGCGCCTGCTACACCGACTACGTCAACGCCGACCAGCGCATCAAACACCCCCTCAAGCGCGTCGGTGAGCGCGGCGAGGGCAAGTGGAAGCGCCTCACCTGGGACGAGGCACTGACCGAGATCGCGAACCACGTCGTCGACGAGGTGCAGGCCGGCCGGTACGACTGCATCTCTGGGTTCACGCCCATCCCGGCGATGAGCCCCATCTCGTTCGCCTCCGGCAGCCGGCTCATCAACCTGCTCGGCGGCGTCTCCCACAGTTTCTACGACTGGTACTCGGACCTGCCGCCGGGCCAGCCCCTGACCTGGGGCGTCCAGACCGACAACGCCGAGAGCGCGGACTGGTACAACGCCGACTACATCATCGCGTGGGGCTCGAACATCAACGTCACGCGCATCCCCGACGCGAAGTACTTCCTCGACGCCGGCTACAACGGGACGAAACGCGTCGGCGTCTTCACGGACTACTCCCAGACCGCCATCCACACCGACGAGTGGATCAGTCCGGAGGGCGGGACCGACACCGCCCTCGCGATGGGGATGGCCCGGACCATCGTCGAGGAGGGGCTGTACGACGAGGCCCACCTGAAGGAGCAGACCGACATGCCCCTGCTGGTCCGCGAGGACACGGGCAAGTTCCTTCGCGCCAGCGAGGTGCCGGGGCTCGGCGAGGACGTCGAGGACCCCGAGAAGACCTTCGTCATGCAGGACTCGAACGGCGACCTCCGGGTCGCCCCGGCCTCCCTCGGTGACCGCGACGGCGAGTACGACAAGTCCGCGAGCATCGCCCTCGACTTCGACCCCGACCTGTCTGCCGAGACGACGGTGGCGGGGACCGGCGACGAGGGCGACCTCTCGGTCCGGACCGTCTGGCTGAACCTGCAGGACGAGTTGTCGAAGTACGACCCGCAGTACGTCCACAACGAGACGGGCGTCGGCGAGGAGACCCACCAGCGCATCGCCCGGGAGTTCGCCGAGGCCGAGCGCGCGAAGATCATCCACGGGAAGGGCGTCAACGACTGGTACCACAACGACCTCGGGAACCGGGCGCTCCAGTTGCTCGTGACCCTCACGGGCAACCTCGGCCGGCAGGGAACCGGGCTGGACCACTACGTCGGCCAGGAGAAGATCTGGACGTTCAAGGGCTGGAAGAAGCTCTCGTTCCCGACCGGCAAGGTCCGGGGCGTCCCGACGACCCTGTGGACGTACTACCACGCCGGCATCATGGACAACACGGACGAGGAGACCGCCGCGAAGATACAGGAGTCCATCGACAGGGGCTGGATGCCACTCTACCCCGAGGAACGCGACGACGGCTCGCGGCCGGACCCGACGACCATGTTCGTCTGGCGGGGCAACTACTTCAACCAGTCCAAGGGGAACGTCGCCGTCGAGGAACAGCTCTGGCCGAAGCTCGACCTCGTCGTCGACATCAACTTCCGGATGGACTCGACCGCGATGAACGCGGACATCGTCCTCCCGACGGCGAGCCACTACGAGAAGCACGACCTCTCGATGACGGACATGCACACCTACGTGCATCCCTTCACGCCCGCGGTCGAACCGCTGGGCGAGTCGAAGACGGACTGGCAGATCTTCCGCGACCTCGCCGAGAAGATACAGGAGGTCGCCCGCGACCGCGGTCTCGACCCGGTGTCGGACCGCAAGTTCGACCGCGAGATAGACCTCACCACGGTCTACGACGACTTCGTGCGCGACTGGCTCGCCGACGAGGACGGCGCACTCGCCGAGGACCGCGCCGCCTGCGAGTTCGTCCTCGAACACTCCGAGGAGTCGAATCCCTCGGACAGCGACGAGCAGATAACCTTCGCGGACACGGTCGAGCAGCCCCAGCGCCTCAAGGCCGCCGGCGACCACTGGACCTCCGACATCGAGGAGGGCGAGGCCTACACGCCCTGGAAGCGCTTCGTGCAGGACAAGGAACCGTGGCCGACGTTCACCGGGCGCCAGCAGTACTACATCGACCACGACTGGTTCCTCGAACTGGGCGAGGAGTTACCCACGCACAAGGGCCCGGTCGCCGAGCAGGACCGTGACGAGTACCCACTGCGGTACAACACGCCTCACGGCCGGTGGTCCATCCACTCGACGTGGCGCGACTCCGAGAAGATGCTGCGGCTCCAGCGCGGCGAGCCGCTGGTCTACCTGCACCCCGACGACATGGAGGAACGCGGCATCGAGGACGGGGACACGGTCGTCGTCCACAACGACCTCGCCGAGGTCGAGGTCCAGGCGAAGGTGTACCCGAGCAGCCAGCGCGGCACCGCCCGGATGTACTTCGCGTGGGAGCGCTTCCAGTTCCCGGACAGGCAGAACTTCAACTCGCTCGTGCCGATGTACATGAAACCGACCCAGCTGGTGCAGTACCCCGAGGACTCGGGCGAGCACCTGTACTTCTTCCCGAACTACTGGGGCCCGACCGGGGTGAACTCGGACGTCCGTGTCGACGTGCGGAAGAAGGGAGGTGACGGCGGATGAGCAGCCAGCCCGACGACGGCGTCGACCTCGCCGAGGGCGTCGACCACCAGGTCGCGATGGTGATGGACCTGAACAAGTGCATCGGCTGTCAGACCTGCACGGTCGCGTGCAAGTCCCTCTGGACCGAGGGCGGCGGGCGCGACTACATGTACTGGAACAACGTCGAGACCCGCCCCGGCAAGGGGTATCCGAAGAACTGGGAGGAGAAGGGCGGCGGCTGGAAGTCGTCCGAGCACAACGAGCGCAACCCCGGCGAGATCCCCGAGCAGGAGGACTACGGCCACCACTGGGAGTTCAACCACGAGGCCATCATGTACGACGGGAGCGACGAGCCCCTGCGTCCCCAGGGCGACCCAGAGTGGGGCCCGAACTGGGACGAGGACCAGGGCGCCGGCGAGTACCCCAACTCGTACTACTTCTACCTCCCGCGCATCTGCAACCACTGCACGCACCCCTCCTGCGTGGAGGCCTGCCCGCGCAAGGCGCTGTACAAGCGCGAGGAGGACGGCATCGTGCTGGTCGACCAGGAACGCTGCCGGGGCTACCGGTACTGCGTCGAGGGCTGTCCGTACAAGAAGGTGTACTACAACGCGGTCAAGAAGACCTCCGAGAAGTGCATCTTCTGTTACCCGCGCCTGGAAGGTGACGGGCCGAACGGCGAGACGTTCAAGCCGGCCTGCGCCGAGGAGTGCCCGCCACAGCTCCGGCTCGTCGGCTTCCTCGACGACGAGGAGGGCCCCATCCACAAGTTGGTGAACGAGTACGAGGTCGCCCTGCCCCTGCACCCCGAGTACCAGACCGACCCGAACGTCTACTACATCCCACCGTTCGCGCCGCCGCAGCACTCCGAGGACGGCGAGACGGTCGACGTCGACCGCATCCCGCGCACCTACCTCGAGGAGCTGTTCGGCGAGCGCGTCCACGACGCCCTCGACACCATCGAGCGCGAGCGCGACAAGGTGGACCGCGGCGGCGAGAGCGAACTGCTCTCGCTGTTGACCGACGAGAACCCGGCCGAGAAGTACCGCATGGAGGTGTTCGACGATGACTGACGACAGGGGCACCGACACCGAGACGGCCCGGACCATCGCGGTGACGCTGGCGCTGACCGCGCTCGTGGTCGCGTCGGCCCTGCTGGTGCCGATGCTGGCGAGCGCCCGGCCGGCCCACCAGATCCCCGTCCACGAGCCGACCGGGGAGGCGAACCCGGCGAGCCCGGACGCGGCGGCCTGGGACCGGGCACCCCCGGTCGACGTGCCGATGACCAGCGCGCCGAGTGGCCTCCCGAACGCCGAGAAGACGTCGGTCGAGGAGGTGAAGGTCCAGTCCATCCGGACCGAAGAGCGGTTCTACGTCCGGCTGTCGTGGCACGACGGGACCGCGGACCGGAACGCCAGCAGTCCCCGGACCTTCGCCGACGCGCTAGCGGTCCAGCTGCCGGTGAACCACAGCGCCCGGCCGCCCATCGCGATGGGCAGCACCCGGAACCCGGTCAACGTCTGGTACTGGAGCCCGACCGCCGGCTCCGAGGAACTGCTGGCCGGCGGTGCCGGGACGACCACCGAGTTCGGCCAGAGCGCGGTGAACGTCACGACCAGCTACGACGACGGGCGCTGGACCGTCGTCATGGCCCGCGACCTGCAGGCGACCGGGCAGAACCGCACCGCCGTTCCGGCCGACCGCGACATGGACGTGGCGTTCGCGGTCTGGAACGGGTCGCAGATGGAACGCTCCGGCCGGAAGTCCGTCAGCGAGTGGTACCACTTCGCGCTCGGGCCCGGCCCGCAGGGACCGCCCTACGAGACGCTGCTGTGGAGTATCGCGGGCGTCGCCATCGTCGGCGTGGCGGTGGCGACCGTGACCGCGATGCGCCGAACCTGAGGTGAGACCATGCAGGAGACATCAGACACGCGAGACGACGACGACGTACCGAGCGAAGACGCACCGGCCGACCAACCCCCCGCCGAGGCGACCGACCAGATGCGGTTCAGTGACGCACTCGACCGGAACGCCGCCGCCCGCGGCGCCCTCTACGGGCTCTGTGCGACCCTGTTCCGGGAGCCGGACGAGTCCGTCCACGAGCGACTCGCCACCGGCGCGGTCACCGAGAGCGCGGCCGAACTGGTCGCCGCCTCGGGACTGGACCTCGACGCGCCCGCCCTCGGGACCGACGACGATCACGACACCCTGTGCGCCCGCTACAACGACCTGTTCACCGTGGGCTACGCCGAGTACGAGGACCGGACCGACGGGTCGCTCGACGCCCAGGGCCCGCCGGTGTCGCTGTACGAGTCGCGCTACCGGTCGGAGGTCTCCTGGAACGACGTGAACTTAGACCTCGCCCGGGCGTACGACTACTTCGGCGTCGAGGTCGACCAGGAGACCCGCGACAACCACGACTTCCTGCCCTACATGCTGGAGTTCGCGGGCTACCTCGCCCGGCAGGAGGCGGTCGCGGCCGAGGCGGACCGGCGCGACCTCGCCCGGGCGCGTCTGGACTTCCTCGACAGACACCTCCGGGTCGCGGTCTCGGGCGTCGCCGACGCGATGGCAGGGCAGGACGGGACGGAGCTCTACGGCGCCCTCGCCGCGTTCTGTGACGCCCTCTCGCGGGCCGACCAGCAGGCCCTCGCCGAGCGCTGCGAGGAGACGCACAACCCGCCAGAACCGGGAGGTGACGACCCGTGAGCAACTCGGCGCTCGACCACTGGGGCACGCGGACCCGGGGGGTCGTGACGACTGTCGCCGACGGCCTCCCGGTCGCACCGCGGACCGCCGCGGGATTGCTCGCGGTCGTCCCGGCGGCCGCGGTGTTCCTGCTCCGGCTGGCGGTGAACGCGCCACTCCGGAACCCCGTCGTGGGCGCGGAGCTGCTCGCCCCGGTCTCCGTGGCCGCGCTCCTCGGGCCGGCCGCGGCCGCGCTGGTCCTCGGCGCGAGTGCGGACTTCGCCTCCCCGGCAGAACGCGTCGGCCTCCTGTTCGTCGGCGTGTTCGGCGTCCTCGCGGCGCTCTCGACCGCGGCGTGGCTTCCCGCCGCGGGGGCAGTGGTCGGTGGTGGCTCGCTCGCCGTCGCGGCCCGAATCCGTAATCTGGACCGCCGGGCCGACCCGCTCGAACTCGTGGCGAGCGCCGTGGTACTCCTCGGACTCGGTCTGTCGCTCGCCGCCTCCTCGGGGGTGGCGACAGACCTGCGGACCACCGGGACGACCGTGGGCCTGCTCGGTATCGCACTCGCGCCGGCGTTCCGGGCCCGCCACCTCGACTGGCCCGGCCTCGGCGCCGGCGCACTGGCCGCGGTCGCGGTGTACCAGGCCGCGACGAGTGCGCCCTACATCGCTGGCGCCGCGTTGCTCGTCGGGAGCAACGTCGTCGGCGGGTCGGTGCTGCTGGTCGCGCTGGCGGCCGGCGGCGGCGTCGCCGCGACGGTCGCCGCGACCCGGACCGGCGCCTGGCCGGTCGCACTGGGCGCGATACTGCTGCTGGTCGTTGGCGTGCCGGCGACGATTCCCCGGGCTGTCGGGGCAGTGGTCGCGCTCGCGTTGCTTGTCTCCGAGTCTGGACCCGTGACGGAGAGCCGGGGTGAGCCAGCATGAGAGACGAGGAGGAGGCGACAGACGGGCCGCCGGACCCACAGCTCCACCCGGAGAACAGCCCCGGCTTCGGCGAGGAGCCGGTCGGGCTGGAGGACATCGAGGTCTCCCGTGAGGACGTGACCATCGGGGAGGCCGACCCGGCCGAACTGTCCGCGAGCGACACCGAGCCGGTCGAGGACGCGGCCGAGCGCGACCTGCTCGCCAGTCTCGCCGGCGACGGCCCCATCGAGCGTCGCCGCGCCGCCCTCGCGCTGGCCGAACGCGACGCCAGCGACGCGGCCATCGAGGGGCTGGCGGCCGCCGCCGCGACCGACGACGAGCCCGAGGTCCGCCAGTTCGCGGTCGAGGCGCTGGGCAAGCTCGGCGGCGAGATCGCCGAGCAGACCGCCCGGAAGCTCCTCTCGGACCCCGAACCGTGGGTTCGCGCCGAGGCACTCGTCTCGCTGGACCGCCTCGACCGCGCGAGCCACGAGGACGCTATCGAGGCCGCACTGGAGGACCCCCACCACGCGGTCCGCCGGAACGCGGCCATCTCGCTGTTCAAGCTCCGCGGCGAGGGCGCGAAGGACCTGCTGCTCGCCCAGACCGACGACCCGAGCGAGCGCGTCCGCGAGTGGGCCGCACACCTGCTCGCGGGCGTGGACGACGACGTGGCCAGAGAGCGACTCAGGGAGCTGGCGGACGACGACGACAGCGACATCGTCCGCCGGACCGCGGCCCGCGCCCACGACGCCGACCCCGGCGCGTTCCGGCGGCAGTTCAGCGGGACGCTGGACGAGGTCGACACCACCCTGCCCGGCGAGGACCGCCTGAACCGCCGGCCCGACCTGTGACCATGCACGAGACAGACCACGAGACCGACGACGAGGCGAAGCGAAGCGAGGGAGACGAGGCGGCCCTGCAAGAGCGCGTCGAGGCCGCACTCCGGCAGGTGCGCGACCCCGAGGTGGAGGTCCACGTCTTCGAGGCCGGCCTGGTCGAGAACATCGTGCTGGAAGACGGTGGTGTGACCATCGAGGCCGACCTCGCGGACTTCGACCCGGCCGGCCAGCAGCAGGTCGTCGGCGCGATGTTGCAGGCGGTCCGGTCGGTCCCGGGCGTGGAGTCGGCCCACGTCGAGCCGGTGAAGTCGACGCCGGACACCGCGGCGGACCGGGACAGCGGGACGGCCGCCTTCGACAGGGTCATCGCGGTCGCCAGCGCGAAGGGCGGTGTCGGGAAGTCGACCGTCTCGACGATGCTCGCCTGCGCGCTGGCCGGTGACCAGGAGGTCGGTATCTTCGACGCGGACATCCACGGACCGAACGTCCCGACGCTGCTCGATATCGGCGGCCCCATCCACTCCGACGAGGACGGCCAGCCACTCCCTATCGAGGTACCCGGCGCGGGCGACCTCGAAGCCATGAGCATCGGGCTGATGGAGCAGGGCGCACCCCTGGGCTGGCGCGGCGCGATGGCCCACGACGCGGTGACCGAACTGTTCGAGGACACCGCGTGGTCGAACACCGACACGCTGATTCTCGACCTCCCACCGGGTACCGGCGACGTGGTCCTCACCACGCTGCAGGAAGTGCACGTCGACGGCGTGGTCGTCGTGACGACGCCCTTCCCGGCCGCGGTCGAGGACACGGCGCGGAGCGTCGAGCTGTTCCGCGACAACGACGTGCCGGTGCTCGGGACCGTCGTGAACATGGGCGGGTTCACCTGCCCGTCCTGCGGCGACACCCACGACCTGTTCCCCGACGGGTCGCCGATGGACGACCTGCAGGCGACGACGCTGGCGGAACTGCCGTTCTCGACCGACCTGCAGGAGACGCCGGAACCCGGGGGCGTTCCCGACGTGGTCGAACCACTCGGCGAGGCGGTCGCCGAGGCAGCCGAGACGGCGTGGGAGGTCGCGGTGTCGGACTCGGCGGTCGACATCCGCGGGCTGGCCCCACAGGAGCGCAAGGACCGGGTCCGGGAGCGGTTCACCGGCCTCGATGCCGGTGAGGAGTTCGTCGTCGTCAGCGACCGCGACCCCTCGCCCATCCGGGCGTTCCTCTCCACGCTGGCCGAAGCGAAGCCCTCGGCGTTCGACCCCTTCACGGTCGAGCGAGCCACGCCGAACGACTGGGTGCTCCGGACGGTCCGGCCATGACGGGCGAGTGGGACGGCGGAGAGGGACAGAGAACGAACCTCACCGGTGTCGTCCTCGCCGGCGGGGACAGCACCCGGTTCGGTCCGACGCCGAAGGCCACCGCGAGGCTCGCGGGGCGGCCCCTCGTCGACCGGGTCACCCGGCGGCTGTGGCGCGTCACGGGCCGGGCACCGGTGGTGGCGGCGCGCAGTGATGAGCAGCGAGAACTTGTCGACGCCGCGGTGTCGGTCCCGGTTCGGTTCGCCCCTGACGCGGACTGGTGCGCTGGCCCACTGGCCGGGCTCGCAGGGTCGGTCGACGCGGTCGAGACGGACCACCTGTTCGTCTGTGGCTGCGACATGCCCCTGCTCGCGCCGGCGGCCGTAACCTGGCAGGCGCGACGACTGGCCGATTCGGCCGCCGAGGCGGTCGTCCCGATGGACGACGAGGGCTACCCGCAGTTGCTGCACGCGGCCTACGACCGGGCCGCGCTCGGGGACGTGTTCGAGGACCGGCCGGCAGACGACCGGCTGCGGCTCCTGCTGGACCGGCTGTCGGTCGAGCGTGTCGGCCCGGCCGGCGTGACGGCTCGGGTTTCCATGGCGCGGTCGACCACGAACGTCAACACGCGGGGAGAGCTCGCGGCGCTGGCGGCCGGCGAGGCGGGGACTCGCGGGACCGACGGGGGCGAGCCGAACCGGGTCGACGCGCCCCTGCCCGCAGGCGAACACGTTCGGAAATAGAGCGAGGATGCTGGCGGGCGTCGCTTCACGTATGCGACCAGTCGCGACCGACCTCGACACCGGACAGGGGCCACCCACGACCATCCCGCTCCGGCACTTCCTGCTCGCGCTGGTCTTCCTCGCGGCCGGGATGGTGATGTGGGTGGTCCGGACGGTCCAGTTCCCGGGTCTGGGCGTCGACGTGCCGCCGGCGGTGGTCCACGCGGTCCTCGTCGGCTGGGTCTGCCTGACCATCCTCGGCGCGATGACGCAGTTCGTGCCGGTCTGGTCCGGCAGGCGGCTCGCCTCGACCCGCATCGCACAGCTCCAGTTGCCCCTCGTGGCCGGCGGCGTCGCCGGTATCGTCGCCGGGTTCTGGACGGGGACGTTCTGGCTGGTACCCGCGGGTGGCATCCTCGCCAGCGTCGGTATCTGGCTGTTCGTGTGCAACCTCTGGTGGACGCTGCCCGCACCCGGGGACTGGGACGTGACGGAGACGCACTTCGCGGTCGCGCTCGGGTTCCTGTCCGTGGTCCCCGGGGTCGGCCTCCTGCTCGGCCTCGGGTTCCTCGACCCCGGCCTGTTCGCGCCCCTCGGGAGCAGAACCGGGCTCGTGTCGGCCCACGCGACCCTCGCCGTCTTCGGGGTCGTCCTGACCACCGTCTTCGGCGCGCTCTACCAGCTCGCCTCGATGTTCACCGGGACCCAGGTCGATGCGTGGGACCGCCGGCTCCAGCGCGTCGAGACCGCGACGTATCCACCGGGTGTCGCAGTGCTCGCACTCGGCCGGTTGCTCGAGTCGGGCCTCGTCGCACGGGTCGGTGCGGTGCTGACCCTCGTCGGCGTGGTCGCCTTCACCGCGGTCCTCTGGCGGACGATGCGCCGGCGGACCGTCGCGGTCACCCCGACGCTCGCCCGGTACGCGGTGGTCGCGGTCGCCCTCGCGGTCTGGGCAGCCCTGACGGTGCCGTCGTGGCTCGCGGACCCCATCGCACCGGCAGCCCGGTACGGTGGGCCCGGCGGCGGGCCGGTCCTGCTGTTCGGCGTCGTGGCCGTCGTCGTGGTCGGGACGCTCTACCACGTCGTCCCGTTCCTGGTGTGGCTGGAGCGCTACAGCGACCGCCTCGGCCACGAGCCGGTCCCGATGGTCGAGGACCTCTTCGACCACCGGGTCGCCCGGGCCGACCTCTGGCTGGTCGTCGCCGGCGCGAGCCTCGTGACCGCGGCCGACCTCGTGGTCCTCCCGCCGCTACTCGGGACCGCCGGTATCGTGACCATGCTCGCCGGGTTCGCACTCGCCGGCGCGAACCTGCTCCTCGTCGTGCGACCAGATAGCGACCGGGCGGGAGAGCCGGGGGCCGTAGGTGAGACGTGACCGCCGAGAACGTGAATCGAACATAAACTGACCTGAGATAGAATGCACGAGACTGTAGTTCCGACTGACCCAACATGACGAACGACATGACAGACATCGCCGACCTCGACGAGTTCGAAGAGACGCCCCACGCCGAGGTGTTCGGTGCGCCCGGGCCGCGCGTCGTCCGACTCGCGCTCGAGGCCGGGGAGGAGATGCCCGAGCACAGCCATCCCGAGGAGACCATCGTCCTGCACGTCCTCTCGGGCGAACTCGACCTCCGGCTCGACGGCGAGCCGAACCACCTGGGCGCCGGGGAACTGATCCGGTTCGACGGGGAGCGCGACATCCAGCCGCGCGCGCTCTCGGACACGGTCGCCCTGCTGTTCTTCGCGGCGGACTGAGCCGGGCCAGACCGGGCGCCAGCCCGCTCACCGGTTCGCTCGTTGCCGGAAGAGGCCACCGAGGAGCCACGCGTGGAGTCCCGCCCCGACGAGGGCGAGGAGTTCCCCGAGGGTTGCCAGGCGCGAGATATCGAACGAGAGCCCGGCAGCCCCGAAGACGAGCCCGACCAGCAGGCTGGCGATGACGGCGAGGGCGGTCCGGTCGCCGGCACCCGGGAAGGACCCGACCGCGGGCGGGTAGAACTGGTAGCTGACGCCGACGATGGTCAGGCCGAGGAAGCCCGCGAGGTTCAGCCGGGCGTGGGCGAGCCCGAGGCCGGGGTCGAGCCCGCCGTAGGCGAACTGCAGCCCGAGGCCCACGCCGAGGCAGCCACAGGCGGCCCCCGCGAGGACGCCGAGGAACCCGACGCGTCGGCGCTCCGACTGCCGGTAGAGGACGACGAGGACGATGGCGAAGGCGACGATGGCGGTCGATTCGAGGAGTGCGCCGAGCTGGAACCACGGCCCGGCCGGGAGGTAGGTCGCGATGAGCGCCGGGCCACCGACCGCCGGCGGGAGGACCAGCAGGGGCGCGGCGGTGGGTGGCTTCGCGACGAAGAAACGCGGTAGCAGCCGGAACCCGACCGCGAACACGAACATCGCGCCGGTGCCGGCGGCGAGCAGGTGGGTCGCTCGGGCGGGAGACCCGTCGAACAGGACCGGGAGCCCGGTCTGACCCGCGAGGAGCCCGTAGGAGCCGAGCAGGAGGTACGCGAGCGCGACCGGGACGAACGCGTTGGCGACCCGGTCGAGGGCGCGCCGGTGGGCGTTCACGTCGCCGGTCCCGGTCGCCGCGCCCGAGAGGTCGCCGCGGATCGTCCAGAGGAGCGCTCCCACGAAGACGAGGACGCCGAGGAACCAGAGGACTGCGCCGGCCTGTCCAGTCCACGCGGGCGTCCCCGTCTCGCCAGCGACCGCGAGCAGGACCGTTCCGAGCACGGTCAGGGGGAACTGGACCATCGGTGCCCGTGACAGGGCGAGTTCGCGGTCGAAGTAGGCCGGGACGAGCGAGTAGCCCTTGCCGAAGACGGTGTGGAAGACGAAGCCGAACAGGAGGAGCGCGACCTCGACGCGTCTCGGGACGCCGGCGAGCGCGGCGAGCGCCCAGGCGAGCAGGAACACCGCGCCGGCGAAGACGAACCGGCGAGCCCAGCGGGAGACGGTCGCGGCCGTCATGGGCGTCAGTACGGGGCCGTCGGGCCGGGGCCGCCGGCGCCGGAATCGAGCCCGTCGACCGCGGCGTCGAGTTCGTCCGGGTCGGGTATCTCGCCGGTCTCGCGGTAGGCGTCTTCGAGTCCCGCGAGCACCTCGTTCGTGGCCGTACTCGCCTGGTGTGAGGGCGCGATGCGGACCCGGACGAGGTCGTAGTCGTGACGGTCCGGGAGGCCGTTCCAGGCGCGGAAGGCCGCCGTCACGAGGGTCTTCCCCTGCGGGCAGAACTCGGTCGTCGGGGTGAACTCGGCGCGGAGGACGCCCGGCTCGTCGGCGTCCTCGGCGTACCGGAACCCGGCGTCGGGGTGGCGGGTGTCGCGGTTGAGCCTGGTGAGGTTGTAGCCGAAGGTCACGTCGTACACGCCCCGTTCCTCGAAGCTCTCGCGGGTCAGGGTGTGGAACGCGACGTGGTCCTCACCGGTCAGGACGTGGTGCTCTCGCAGGAACGGTCCCGGTTCGGGCAGGTTCTCGGGGACGAACGACTCCGGCGGGTCGAACGGCTCCTCGGCCGCGTCGTCGGTGGAGAAGGGCGAGGGGAAGTTCATCTCGGATGGAGGTACACACGCCAGACAGGAATCAGTCGGGGCGAACATGTTCGCCTCGTGGCGGTGTGGCGAGCGCCGACCGGCAGCCGCGTCAGTCGGCAGGGTGTGCGGCCTCCGCGTCCGGGTGCCGGTCCGGCAGTGGTCCGTCGTACTCCTCCGGGACGTAGGAACAGAGCGGGTCGGCCGCGAGGGGGTCGCCGGTGACCGCGGCGGCCCGGGACCGGCTCCCGCCACAGACGCCGCGGAAGGGGCAGGCCCCGCACTTGCCGCCGAGTTCGTCGGGGTCGCGCAGTCGGCGGAAGAGGTCCGCGTTCCGGTAGACGTCCACGAGGTCGTCCTCGCGGACGTTGCCGGCGCTCTGCGGGAGGAAGCCCGAGGGGTAGACCTCGCCGACGTGGCTGACGAAGGCGAAGCCGTCACCGGCCTTGATACCCGCCCGGCGACCGATGGCGTCGGCGCTGGGGCGGGCGGTCCCGTCGTCCTCGCCCGCGGACTGCTGGATGGCGACGCGCCGGTAGTGCGGCGCCTCGGTGGTCTTGACGCCGAAGTCGGCCGTCTCGCTCACCTCGTGGAGCCAGCGCATCACGGCCTCCGCACGGTCGGGCGAAACCGGGTCCAGGAGCGCGCCGCGGCCGACCGGGACGAGGAAGAAGACGGACCAGAGGACCGCCCCGAGGTCGGCCACGAGGTCCCGGATGGCCGGCAGTTCGTCGACCGTGTCGGCACAGACCGTCGTGTTCACCTGGAGGGGGAGGCCCGCCTCGCGGGCGGCTCTCGCCGCCTCGACCGTCTCCGCGAAGCTCCCCTGCTCGCCGCGGAAGGCGTCGTGGGCCGCGGCAGAGCCACCGTCGATGCTCAGTGCCATGCGCTTCAGGCCGGCGTCGGCGAGAGCCTGTATCTTCTCGGGCGTGAGCGAGGAGGTCCCGCTGGGGGTCAGGGTCATCCGGAGTCCCTGCTCGCTCCCGTACCGCACGAGGTCGACGAGGTCGTCGCGGGCCAGTGGGTCGCCGCCGGAGAGGACGACCAGCTGGCCGTCGCCGAACCGACTCGCGTCGTCGAGGAGCGTCTTCCCCTCGGCGGTGGTCAACTCGTCAGGGTGTCGCTGCGGCTTCGCGTCGGCGCGGCAGTGCTCGCAGGCGAGTTCGCACGCCTGCGTGACCTCCCACACGAGCACGAACGGTCGCTCGTCGGTGTCGATTGCGCCCGGGTGCATGGTCACTCGACGTGGACGCGGGTCACGTGCCCGCCACAGCCGCACTGTTCGACGTACTCGAACCGGACCTCGTCGCCGAAGTGGTCGGCCAGTACCTCGTAGAGGTAGGTCTTCGGGTGGCCGTGGTCGCCGTGAGTGACGAGGTTCACGTGGGCCCCGGCGGCCGTGTGTTCGACCGCCTCGACCGCGTGGGACACCAGGCGGTCGCGGTCCTCGGCGTGGACCGGTTTCTCGAGGTTCGCCGACCACGAGCTGTCGTGCATCCGGTCGGTCACCGGATCCACACCGTCGTGCGAATGCTGGGACATACACGGAACTCGGTCCCCCCGGTCCGAAACCCTCATCGCGAACATGTTCGCCCGGCAGTGACTGCGAACATCTTCGGGGCAAACGACCTGTGGGAACGCCCGGTATCGACAGGTATGGCGGCGAAGACAGACCCACCGACGTTGCCCGAGTTCATCGAGCGAAGCAAGGCGCCGACCGACGCGGAGATCGATCGGTTGGACGTCGCGGACCTGCCGCCGCCACAGCCGCTCACGAAGACGATGGAACGTCTCGCCGACCTCGACGGCCGGGTGCTCGTCCAGTTCAACGACCGGGCGCCCAAGCACCTCTACCCCAAGCTCAACGAGCAGGGGTTCCAGTACGAGACCGAGGAGGTCGCGGGGCGCATCGTGACGCTCATCTGGCGGGGGTGATATCTGAGACAGGCGCACGACACCACCACGACCACGATTCCGTGCCGAGGAGGCGATGGGACCCATCGGTTCTCCTCACCACTCCTCACCCACATCCTCACCGCGCGCGACTGCCCGCTTCTCACACCCCACGTCATCCCACTTCGAACCGCGCCGACCACGCCGCCCCGACAGCGACCACTGGGCGCTCCGTCGTCGGGGTCGGCCAGAAGAAACGTCGGGGGCTGCGCCGGGTTGGCAGCTGGTCTACTGCTTCGGTAGCGTCGCGATGAACTCGTCCTCTGCCACCTGGTCGAGTTCGTAGCCGTCGGCGTCGAAGTCGTCGCGCTCGGCCTGCAACTGGTAGTACAGAGGCTGCGGGTCGTGGTCGTTGACCAGTGTCAGTGCCTCGCCCGAATCCAGGTCGTCGAAGGCGTCGAAGATC
Source organism: Haloarchaeobius amylolyticus (assembly GCF_026616195.1). Lineage (NCBI taxonomy): Archaea > Methanobacteriati > Methanobacteriota > Halobacteria > Halobacteriales > Halorubellaceae > Haloarchaeobius > Haloarchaeobius amylolyticus. Next base: position 694,073 of record NZ_JANHDH010000003.1, on the reverse strand, counting down.
TTCTCGTGGCGGTCCTTCGGGGCGTACTCGCGGACGTCGATCGTCGTTCCTGCCATGGATAGACGGTGCCCGCGGGACCCCGAAACGGTTCTCCCGAACGTGTTCGTCCCGGTTTCGTCGTGGAGCCGAACATGTTCGTCGCCACTGTTTCCTGCCCGGCCCGAATACGTTCGGGTGAGAACGATGGCACGCGCAACTCTCACCATCACCGTACCGGAACACGTGTGGGTCGGCCGGGTGTCCCGGGCGTATCCAGACGCCCGTCTTCGCATCCTCGCCGCGCTCCCGAAGGGCGACCACGGGGTCGCTCTCGCGGAGGTCACCAGCAGCCAGCTCCCGGACCTCGTCGGCGACATCCGGACCGCGGACATGGTCATCGACCTGGACCTCCTCCAGCACCACGGCGAGACGGCCGTGATACAGTTCGAGACGACGACCCCGCTCCTGCTCCAGCCCATCAAGAGCTCCGGCATCCCGCTGGAGATGCCGTTCGACATCCAGGACGGGCAGGCGAAGTGGGAGATCAACGCCCCGCAGTCACACCTCTCCGAGCTGGCCGACAAACTGGAGGAGTTCGGCATCCCCTACGAGGTCGAGGAGTTGCGCCAGGAGGTCGAACCGGACCCGGCGCTCACGCCGCGCCAGCGGACCCTCATCGTCGAGGCGGTCGAGCGCGGGTACTACGACACGCCGCGGGAGTGTACCCTGACCGACCTCGCGGAGGCGATGGACCTCGCGAAGTCGACCTGTAGCGAGACCCTGCATCGCGCCGAGGAGACCATCATCAAGGAGTTCGTCGAGGAGCTGCCGGAGTCCCAGCGCACGTCAGGGGACTGAGCAGGAGACGGACGTCGACCGGCGGGCGAACACGTTCGGTCTCCTTCTCAGGCCACGATACCTGGCCTGCACCGCATTATGGGCCCCGGTCGAACCATCGACCGAGATGAAGGTACGACGACAGACGCTCGCGAAGTTGCTGGTCATCGTCTTCGTGGTGAACCTCGCCGTGATGGGCGTGGGCGCGTGGTACTCCACCGAGAAGGCGCCGCCCATCCCGAAGGAGGTCGTCGGTCCGGACGGCGAGCAGGTCGTGACGGACGAACAGGTCCGCACCGGGAAGACGGTGTTCCAGTCGGACGGGATGATGAATCACGGGTCGATCCTCGGGAACGGCGCGTACTACGGCGTGGACTACACCGCCGACGCGCTGGACCTGAAGGTGCAGTACATGCGGGAGTACTACGCCCGCGAGCGCCACGGCGAGGCGTACGCCGACCTCTCGTCGGCCGAGCAGGCGGCCATCGGCGACGTGGTGAAGACCGACCTCGACGATGGCTCGGTCGACGAGACCATCCACTACTCCGCCGCGGAGGTGTACGCGCACCAGCAGGTGCGTGAGGTCTACGTCGAGCGATATCACGAGGGCAGCGCCGAGCGCGGCGTGCCCGAGGGCATGGTCGCCTCCGAGGAGGAGGCGCGCCGGTTCGCCGACTTCGCGATGTGGACGGCCTGGATGAGTCACACCGACCGGCCGGCCAGCGACCACTCCTACACGAACGACTGGCCGTACCAGCCCGCCGCGGGGAACGACCCCGGCGCGGCCGCCATGACCTGGAGCGTCATCGCGATGGTGTTGCTCGTCGCGGGGGCGGGTGCCGGCGTCTGGCTGTACAAGTCGGTCGACCTGCCCGAGCCCTCGACCGCGGGCATCGACGTGCCAGCCCCCGACGAGGCCGACCTGCTGCCCAGCCAGTCGGCGGCGCTGAAGTTCGTCCCTGTCGCCGCGTTACTGTTCGTCGGGCAGGTCCTCCTCGGCGGTCTGCTGGCGCACTACTACGTCGAGCGCCACGCGTTCTTCGGCATCGAGTCGGTCTTCGGCATCCCCGTCATCGAGTTGCTGCCGTTCGCGCTGGCGAAGACCTGGCACATCGACCTCGGCGTGCTGTGGATCGCGACGCTGTGGCTCGGTGCCGGGCTGTTCCTCGCGCCCCTGCTGACGGGGTACGAGCCGAAGAACCAGTCCAGATACGTCTACGGCCTGCTCGGCGCGCTCGTGGTCGTGGTCGTCGGCGGCCTGACGGGTATCTACCTCGGCGCGAACGAGTTCTTCCAGGGCGACCTCTGGTGGCTCCTCGGGAACGAGGGCCTGGAGTACCTGGAGGTCGGGAAGGTCTGGCAGTTCGGCCTGCTGCTCGGCTTCGGCGCGTGGGCGGTCCTCGTCGCCCGCGGGTTCCGGCCGCTGCTCGACCGCGAGCCGAAGTACGGCCTCGCGCACATGATACTGTACGCCGGCGGCTCCATCGGCCTGCTGTTCGTCGCCGGCTTCATGTTCACCCCGCAGACCAACATCGCCGTCACGGAGTTCTGGCGGTGGTGGGTCGTCCACATGTGGGTCGAGGGTGCCTTCGAGTTCTTCATCGTCGCCATCGTCGGCCTCACCCTCGTCTCGATGAACCTGCTGAAGAAACAGTCTGCCGAGAAGGCGGTCATGCTGGAGGCCCTGCTCGTGATGGGCACCGGCGTCATCGGCGTCTCGCACCACTACTGGTGGATCGGGATGCCCGACGTCTGGGTGCCCATCGGGAGCGTCTTCTCGACGCTCGAACTCATCCCGCTGGTGTTCATCCTCTACGAGGCGCTCAACGAGTACCAGGCGCTCTCGGCCAGCGGCGAGGACTTCCCGTACCGACTCCCGTTCATGTTCATCATCGCCAGCGGGGTGTGGAACTTCGTGGGCGCCGGCGTCCTCGGGTTCTTCATCAACCTCCCGCTCGTGAACTACTACGAACACGGGACCTACCTGACGGTCGGGCACGCCCACGCCGCCATGTTCGGCGCGTTCGGCTTCCTCGCGCTCGGGATGGCGACCTACATGCTCCGAATCGCGACGAAGGACTGGGACGCAAGCCGGCTCAGGGTCGCCTTCTGGACGTGGAACGTCGGGCTCGCGCTGATGGTGTTCGTCTCGGTGCTGCCCGTCGGCTTCCTCCAGCTGGAGGCCGCCTTCACCGCGAACTACGACGCGGCCCGGAGCCTGGCGTTCTACAACGGCGAGCTGGTCCAGTTGCTGTTCTGGGCGCGCCTGCCCGGGGACACGCTCCTCATCGTCGGGACCCTCGTGTTCGCCTACGACGTGGTCGTGAAGCTCTTCGGCGAGCGCGAGGTGACGACCGAGGACCAGCGCGACGCCGTGGTCGCGGCCCGGATGGGCGCCGACGACGACTGACCGGCGTCGCCCTCGCGGTCGACCTTTCATATTCGGGCATACCTAACCTGTTCCGGTCAAGGCGGAAAGGCCCTGGACCCGTCTCTATTTGTAGATGCGACAGGCCCGCCTCGCAGTCGTGCTCGCGCTGGTGCTCGTGAGCGCCGGCTGTCTCGGCTCCTGGCCGGGTGAGCCGGCCCGCGACGCACCCCCGGGCGAGCAGGAGGGCACCACCGCGACCGTGACGCGGGTCGTCGACGGCGACACCCTGGAGATCCGGTACCAGAACGGGACCGAGGACACGGTCCGGTTGCTCGGCGTCGACACGCCGGAAGTCCACAAGGGCGTCGAGCCCGAGGAGTACCCGGGCATCCCCGACAGCCTCGCGGGCCGTGACTGGCTCCGTAACTGGGGCGAGAACGCGAGTACCTTCGTGAAGGACCGCCTCGCGGGCGAGACGGTCCGGGTCGTCGTCGACCCCGAGTCCGACGTGCGGGGCTACTACGGCCGCCTGCTCGCGTACGTCTACTACGACGGACCGGACGGCGAGGAGACGATGCTCAACGAGGAGCTGCTGCGCCGTGGCCTCGCGCGTGTGTACGACTCGTCCTTCTCGAAGAAAGAGCACTTCTACGAGCTGCAGACCGAGGCCAGCGAACAGGGCGTCGGGGTCTGGGGCTTCGGCGGCGGCAGTGGAGCGAGCACCTCGGTCGAGCTCGCGGTCGTCGCCATCCAGGCCGACGCGCCGGGGAACGACAACGAGAACCCGAACGGCGAGTACGTCGTCTTCCAGAACGTCGGCGATTCGACCGTCGACCTCTCCGGGTTCACCGTCTCGGACGCGGCCGACCACCGGTACGTGGTTCCCGAGGGCGTGACGCTGGCGCCCGGCGAGGAGCTGACGCTCCGGAGCGGGCAGGGCACCGACACCGACTCGACGCTGTACTGGGGCAGCGACCGCGCCATCTGGAACAACGCGGGCGACACCATCGAAGTCCGGTCCGCGACTGGGCTGGTGGTACTCGAAGAATCCTACAGCTCCTCGAGTCGTCGAGGGGCGATTTCGGCGTCCAGAGCGCCGCTGGCTAGCGATACACTGTTTTCTACTATCGTAGTACAGTAGGGGAAACTATTAAGATAGTCAACGCCATAGGTGTAGATGCGAAAGGCCGAGCGACCCCCGCTCGGAGGATCACAATGAACGGAGCAAACCAGACGGTCAAGACGGCCGACGGTCGCCCGACCACCTACCAGTCGGGCGGCACCCGAACAGAGACGGACGAGTCCACCGCCGACGAACGCGAGGAGGCGACCTGTCCCGAATGTGGTGCCGACAGCATCACCGACGAGGAACACGGCGAGACTGTCTGTAACGAGTGCGGCCTCGTCCTCGCCGAGGACAACGTCGACCGCGGCCCGGAGTGGCGCGCGTTCGACAAGGCCGAGAAGGACAAGAAGTCCCGCGTCGGCGCGCCGACGACCGGACTGCTCCACGACAAGGGGCTCTCCTCGGTCATCGACTGGCAGAACAAGGACGCCTACGGGAGCCAGCTCTCCGCGCGCAAGCGCCAGAAGATGCAGCGCCTGCGCACCTGGGACGAGCGCTTCCGCGCCACCAGTGCCCGCGACCGCAACCTCAAGCAGGCCCTCGGCGAGATCACCCGGATGGCCAGCGCGCTGGACCTGCCCGACAACGTCCAGGAGACCGCCTCGGTCATCTACCGCCGCGCCCTCGAGGAGGACCTGCTCCCCGGCCGGTCCATCGAGGCGATGGCGACCGCGTCACTGTACGCGGCCGCCCGGCAGAGCAACGTCCCGCGGAGCCTCGACGAGTTCGCCCCCGTGAGCCGCGTCGACCGCCGGGAGTTCGCCCGGGCGTACCGCTACATCGGGCGCGAACTCGGCCTCGCGGTCGAGCCCGCGGACCCGGCGGAGTACCTGCCCCGGTTCTGCTCCGAACTCGAGGTCTCCCACGAGGTCAAGACCCTCGCCCACGAGCTCATCGAGTCCGGCAAGCGCCAGAGCGTCCACAGCGGCAAGTCGCCGGTCGGCCTCGCCGCCGCGGCCATCTACGCCGCCTCCCTGCTGGCCAACGAGAAACTGACCCAGAAGGAGGTCGGCGAGGCCGCGGAGGTCAGCGAGGTGACCATCCGCAACCGCTACAAGGAGCTGCTGCGCGCCAACGAGGAGAGCCCGTCCCAGGCGACCGCCTGAGGACGCGGCTCCCGGACGACCACCCATCCCGAAGCCCCCGAGACGCGTGTCACGCCCCCGACCCCCTGTCATCCACCCCAACCCCACTTCCATGCACCCGTCACGCGTCTCCCCCTGCACGTTTCCGTACCCCGACGAGCGACGCGACGCGTCGTTCACACCCGAGTACGCCGCGAGTCCCCGCGGAGAAACGATTATAGAAGTCCCTTCCCAAGCCCCGGCTATCCAACCCACCGAGCCATGACCACCAGCCAGACCGATACACCCGAGGAACTCGCGACCGAAGCCGTCGACCTGCTCAAGGCCTTCGAACTCACCGAGTACGAGGCGAAGTGTTTCACCGCCCTCTGTCGCATCGGGCAGGGCACAGCCAAGGAGGTGAGCGAGGTGGCCGGGGTCCCGCAGGCCCGCGTCTACGACTGCATGGACTCGCTGCAAGAGCGCGGCCTCGCCGACGCCCAGCAGTCCAAGCCCCGGCGCTACCGCGGCACCGGCCCGGACGAGGCGGTCGACACCATCGAGCGACAGGTCGACGAGAAACTGGACCGGCTCGGCGAGATCCTCCCCCAGCTCGGGACCGACGCCCGCGAGGAGAAGGGCGGCGAGATATGGGTGACGGAGGGCGACGCCGAGGTCGGCGAGCGCATGGCGCGGCTCGTGGCCGACGCCGACTCGGAGGTCATGCTCGCGGTGGCCGTCGAGGACCTGCTCACCGACGCGCTCCGCGACGAACTCGCGGCGGCCGCCGACCGCGGCGTCTCGGTGACGGTCGGCTCGCCCGCGGAGGCGATCCGTGACGCGGTCGCATCGTCGGCACCGGAGGCGCGCGTGGTCGAGACGTGGACGTGGTGGGAGTCCCACCCCATCCGCCCCGGCGCGATGAGCAGCGTGCTGATGGTCGACGGGCACGCGCTGCTCGTGAGTTCGGACGCGCCGACCGACCTGCCGGGCGTCCGGACCCACCGGGCGGTCTGGACCGACAGCGACGACGCGCCCCTCGTCAGCATGATGCGCCCGCTACTCTCGCGGGCCATCGCGGGCGACGAGACGGCGACGGTCTGAGCAGGCTCGCGGTCAGAAACGCTTTGTACTCGTCTGGCTGATAGTAGCCATGCGATTCTCACGACGCGGCTTTCTCGCCGCGACCACGGGTGGGCTGGCGGCGACGAGTGGCTGTCTGGACACACTCCTCGGCGGCGACCAGTCCTTCGAGGCCTCGGCGGCCGAGGTCGGACAGGCGGCCCTCGACGAGACGAGTTACCGGCACCTCGAGACGACGGCGAACACCATCTCGCAGACGTTCGAGATCCGGGACACCGAGAAGACGGTCACCCTGACGAACTACATCAGCACCTACCAGCGGATGGTCGACATCCCGGGCGTGGGCGAGCAGCCGGGTGCGGTGTTCGCGACGCTCTCGACGCCGAAGTTCGAGGTGCTGGGGCGGACGCTCAACCCCATCGCGGAGGTGAAGAAGGAGGAGCTGGCCAAGCGCGCACAGGACACCTACGGGTCGCTCCGCGTCGAGGAACAGCTCGGGACACAGCAGGTCGACGTGCTCGGCGGCGCCCACGAACTCGCGACCTTCGCCGGCGTCGCCGAACTCGCCAGCACCCAGTTCGACGTCACCCTCGACCTCGGGACGGTCCCCCACGAGAAGGACATCGTCGTCCTCTTCGGGGGCTACCCCGCCCAGTTGCAACAGGAGGCGGAGAACGTGCTGACGATGGTCCGCGGCGTCACGCACTGACGGGTCGAGCGCGTTGCCCCGTCAGGGGCCGTAGTTCTGCACGGTCGACCAGCCGCCGATGAGGACGAAGAACAGGCCGATGCCGGTGAACAGGAGCGGGCTGTTCGACTTCTGGTCCTTCAGGAAGGCGTCACCGGGGTCGCCCGGCGGGACGTAGGCGGTGACCGTGTCGCCGGTCTCGTACCCGTCGAGGACGTCCCGTGCTGCCGATTCCGTGTCGTAGTTCGGGGTCGACTCGGAGGGGAAGACCTCGTCGCTCGTGTAGTTCGTTCCCTCGTAGGTGTAGGTGAACGTCGCGGCGGGGACGTAGTCGACGCCGGCGCTCTTGCCGCCGCTGCTCGTCTCGACGTCGACCTCGGTTACCTCGGCCTCGACGGTGACGGCGTTCTCGAGGGCCTGCCCCTGCTGGACGTAGTCGTACGCGCCGAAGCCGGTCACGGCGAGGCCGACGAGGAGCAGGAGTACGGCGCCGCGGAACGAGTCGGGGGTGTCGACGGAGAGGCTGGTTCTGTCCGACATGATGCTACAGGCTGGTCGAGTGGGAGATGTGGAGGGCTAGCATGGTGGTGCGTTCGGGGAGGGGGTCGGGGACCGTCGCGGTCGGTCGACCGTACTGGACGCGGTGTTATCTTCCTTGTGATTCCAGCTCCCAGACACTTACCGGGCAGCCACCCGACGAAACGGAATCCCCTGCCGAGAGTTCTGTCTTTAAATACTCGGGCGCGGAACGACCGGACATGGAACTCGACTACGTTCCCCTCGGTCGCACCGGGACGATGGTGAGCGAACTCGCGTTCGGGACCTGGCGGTTCGGCCGCGAGACCGAAGAGGGCATCGAGATCGGCGAGGACCGCGCCTACGACCTGCTGGACGCCTACGCCGAACACGGCGGGCGGTTCATCGACACCGCCGACGTCTACGGCGGCGGCAAGTCCGAGACGTGGATCGGCAACTGGCTCGCCGACCACGACCGCGAGGACTACGTCATCGCCTCGAAGATATTCTGGCCGACACGCGAGGAGGACCCGAACGGTCGCGGCCTCTCGCGAAAGCACCTCCGACGCCAGATCGACCTCATGCTCGACCGGCTCGGCACCGACTACATCGACCTGCTGTACATCCACCGGTGGGACGACGACACGCCCGCCGAGGAGTTCATGCGAACCCTGAACGAGTTCGTCGACGCGGGCAAGGTCAACTACCTCGGCGCGTCGACGATGTACCCGAACGCCTGGAAGGTCGCGAAGGCGAACGAGCTGGCCGAGCGCCGCGGCTACGAGCCGTTCACCGTGACCCAGCCGCGGTACAACCTCGTCGACCGCGAGATAGAGGCGAACTACCTCGACATGTGCGCGGACTACGACCTCGGCATCTGTCCGTGGAGCCCGCTCGGGCAGGGCTTCCTGACCGGGAAGTACACCCGCGACGACCAGAACCCCGAGGACTCCAAGGTCGCCGCCGAGGACCGTTTCCGCGAGGGCTACCTCACGGAGGAGAACTTCCAGGTGCTCGACGAGGTCCGGGCCGTCGCCGACGAGGTCGACGCCTCGCCCGCGCAGGTCGCGCTCTCGTGGCTCATGCACCACGACCAGGTGTCGGTCCCGCTCATCGGCGCCCGGACGGTCGACCAGCTGGAGGAGAACCTCGGCGCGGCCCGCATCGACCTCACCGAGGAGCAGTTCGAACGCCTCGACGACGCCAAGGCACATCCGCTGGCTGATATCTGACGGAAACGGGTAAGTAGGTCGAGGGGGAAGTCGGGGCCAACAGACCGTCGCCCCATGATACCCCGTTCCCCCGGCGACCCCGACGCTGTTCCTGCGTCCGTACTGACGGTCACTGATTCCGGGCTGGGCGAGGCACTCGCTGCCGCCGACCACGAGTGGGACGTGCGGCTGACGCGGGCGGCATCGCTCGACGAGGCTCTCGACGAACTCGCAGGGGGCACGGAGTTCGACTGCCTCGTCGTCGACTGGGCCGACTTCGAGCGGGCCCCCGACGAACTGACGGCGTTCGCCCGCTCCCATACGGGCCCGAACCTGCTGGTCGTCGTCGAGGGGCTGACCGGCGAGGTCGTCGAGCGCGTCGAGGACGACAGCACCGTCGAGTTCTTCCCGGCCGACGGGCCGCTGGCGCTGCTGGTGAACCGGCTCCGCCTGCTGGCGCGGGCACGCCGGTACGAGGCCAGACTCCGGGAGGAGCAGACGTTCACCCGCACGGCCCTCGACGCCGTCTCGGACCTGTTCTACGTGCTCGAGGAGGACGGGACCCTGTCCTACTGGAACGAGCAGGCGAACCGGGTGACCGGCTACGACGACGCCGAACTCGCCGGGAGACACGTCACGGACCTCGTGACCGAGAGCGACGCGGTTCGCATCGAGGACGGGCTCGACCGGGTCCGTGACGGACGGACCGTGACCATCAGAGCGACCCTGGAACGCGCCGACGGCCGCGAGGTCCCCTACGAGTTCACGGGCGCCCCACTGGTCGTCGAGGGCGAGTTCGCGGGTATCTGCGGCATCGGCCGGGACGTCCGTGGGCGGGAACGCCGGCTGGAGCAGTTGCGGCGGAACCACCGTCGGTTCGAGGCGGTGTTCGACGACCCCGTGGCGTTCATGGGCCTGCTCTCCCCGGAAGGCGAACTCATCGACGTGAACGAACGGGCCCTCGAGTTCGTGGACGTGGCCCGGCGCGAGGTCACCGGGAGACGGTTCTCGACGCTGCCGTGGTGGCAGCACTCCGAGCCGGAACAGGAGCGGGTCACGCGGGCGGTCGAGCGTGCCGCGGCCGGCGAGTTCGTTCGCTTCAAGGCGACCAACCGGGGCAGCGACGACGAACTCATCTACCTCGATTGCTCGCTCCGGCCGGTCGTCGACGACGACGGGACGGTCCTCTCTATCGTCGCGGAGGGCATCGATATCACCGAGCAGGTGCTCGCGACCCGCGAGCGCGAACTCCTGCTGGAGACGATTCAGGCGGCGGCGCAGGCCACCACCTTCGAGAACGCCCTCGAGCAGACGATAGAGCGCGTCGTCGAGACGACGGACATGGTGTACGGGGAGGCGTGGGTCGCGACCGACGACACCCTCTCGCTGGCCGATTCGTGGTACGGGGCGACCGAGGCGGCCACCGCGTTCGGGGAGCGAAGCGAGACCGTCGAGTTCGAACGCGGTGAGGGACTCCCCGGGCGGGTCTGGACCGCTCGCGAGCCGGAATGGCTGGTCGACCTCTCCACCGAGGGGGAGCGACCCTTCCTGCGGTCGAGACTGGCCGCGGCCGGCGAGCTGGCGTCCGCGGTCGGCATCCCCATCCTCGGCGAGGACGAGCGCCCGGTCGCCGTCCTCGTGTTCATGACGGACAGGCGGACCGACCGCGACGAACGGTTCCTCAAACTGCTCCGGTCCATCTCGACGCACCTCGGGGTCGTCCTCCAGCGCCGCCTCGCACAGGACGACCTCGAGGCCGAGCGCAACCGCCTCGACCGCATCCTGGCGACGAGTCCGGTCGGCATCATCGTCGTCGGCCCGGACGGGTACGTGATACGGGAGAACCGCCGGAGCCGCGAGATGCTCGGCATCGACCCGGACGGCAGCATCACGGAGGCGTACGAGACGCAGTCGTGGCTGGTGACCGACGAGGACGGCGAACCCATCGCACAGGAGGACCTCCTGTTCCCCTCGGTCAGGCGGACCGGCGAGCCGGTGTTCAACGAGGTCCGCATCGTGACGCGGCCGTCGGGCGAGCGCCAGTGGCTGCTGGTCAACGCCGCCCCGGTCGACATCTCGGCGGGGTCGGAGGTCGTCATCTCGTTCACGGACATCACGGCCCAGAAGGAGCGCCAGCGCGCCCTCCAGAACCAGGCAGAGCGCGTGAGCGTCCTGAACCGCGTGCTGCGCCACGACCTGCGGACGAACCTCACCATCATCGGGGGCGTGCTCGACCTCATCGAGGAGCGTGACGAGGTCCGCCCGGACGACGTCGAGACCATCCGTCACGCCATCGACCACCTCGACGAGGTGAGCAAGCAGGCGCGCGACATCGAGCAGGCCTTCGAGCGGTCCGGGCGGGTCACGGTCGAGGTCGACGAACTGGTCGAGAAGGCCGCCGCGGCCGCCCGGGAACAGCACCCGTCCGCGACGGTCGTCGTCGACGGCGAGGCGGTCCCGCCGGTGTCGACCCACGTCCGGTTCCGACTCGCACTCGACCAGGTGCTGGACAACGCGGTCACCCACTCGGAGTCCGGGTCGCCGACGGTCCGGGTCGCGATCGAACAGGTCGACGACGCCCACGTCGCCGTCACGGTCAGCGACGACGGCCCGGGCATCCCCGAGGCCGAGGTCGCGGTGCTGGAGTCGATGGAGGAGACGCCACTGGAGCACTCGAACGGCCTCGGCCTCTGGTTCGTGCACTGGCTCGTCGCCAGGTCCGGCGGCGAACTCGACATCTGGAACGACGACGGGGCGCACGTCCGGATGACGCTCCCGGTCGCGTCCGCCACCGAGGACGGGGCGGCCGGGGGCCGGTCGGTCAGCGACTCGGAGACGGAAGAAGACGCGGAGGCCGACGACTGACGGTCGCCGGCCCGAGGCGGGTCAGGGGTTCTCGGTCACTCGAAGGGGTCGGTGTCGCTCCGACGGTAGCGCCCGATGCGCTCGTACCCCGTCACGCTCCTCGTGTCGTCGAGCGTGATCTCGTACCGCCCGAGGATATCCTGCGTGTCCGGGACGGCGTGGCGTTCGACGACCTCGATGGTCGCCAGCCAGCCGTCGCCGGTGTTCATCACCTCGATGACGCTGTCGCACTCGTTGCCGACGAGTCCCTCCGCGGTGGCGACGACGGCCCGCCTGACGTCGACCACCGAATCGGCGCCCCCGAGTGGGCCCTCTCCGGCGGTCGACGCGTCGGGTCGCTGCTCGCCAGTCGGCCCGTCCGTCCCGACCGTCGGGTCGTCCGAGTCGTGCTGGTAACAGTAATCACCGTCGCCGGCTGTTCGTTCGCACCGTTCGTCGTCTCGCGTGTAGGCCCGACAGCGCTCTGGGTCGTCCAGTTGTGGCATCTGGAGACCTCAGTTCGGGGTGGGTGCGTTCTCGTACTCGTTCGGGCGGGTCGGCTTCTCGATGTCGATGTCCTGCATGTCCTCGAGGTCACCGGACTGTGTCGCCTGTTCGACCTTGGAGATGCTCTCGGCGTAGTGGAGGAACGTGTCGACCGAGGCCGCGACGACCCTGGCCTCGACTGTCAGTATCTCGATACCGACGACCGAGATGCGGGCCCAGACGTCGACGACGATGCCCTTGTCAAGGATGCGGTCGAGTACCTCGGCGAGACTGGAAGAGTCTGGTCGTGCCATTGTACTCTTGGCTTCGCCCACGGCATAGATGGCGATAGTGCTTGCAGGCGCGGCGGTCGCGCCGGCTATGGCCCCGTGGCCACGCCCTCGGGTACTTGAGTCACTTGCGGGCGCCAGCACTGGCGTTAGGGACGTCTCCAGCGAACGTGGGGTCACCGACGATGAGCAAACGCTACACCTACGGCGTCGTCGATGCCGGCGAGTTCGGTGACGACGAAGCCACACTCACCGAGACGCTGGACGGCGTCGACGCCGTCGACGGCGGCGGCCCCGTGGAGCTGCTACAGCAGGGCCCGCTCGCGGCGGTCGTGAGCGAGATCGACACGCTCGAGCCGGACGATTCCGACGAGAACTCCCGCCGCCACGACGAGGTGTTGCGGGCGGTCATGACGGTCGGGGACGGACACGCCGTCGTCCCGATGCGCTTCGGGATGGTGTTCGAGAGCGACCCCGCCGTCAGCAACGTCCTCCGGAGCGCCCGCCCGGCGTTCACCAGGGCACTCCGGTCGGTCGAGGGCCGCGTGGAGGTCGGCCTGAAACTGGTCGAGGAGGAGGCACAGTCCCTCGACCAGCAGGCGGTCCGCGAGTCGGTCGCGTCCGAACTCGCCGACCACCACGTCGAGCGCACCGAGGGCGACCGCTTCAGCGACCGGCTGGTCCTCAATCGCTCGTACCTCGTCGAGCGCGAGGAGCGCCCCGCCTTCGACGATGCCGTCGACCGCATCGAGGACCGCCACGAGTCGCTGCTCGTCCAGTACACCGGGCCGTGGGCACCCTACAACTTCGTCGACATCCAGATCGGGGCCCAGCGGTGACCCGCGATGTTGCTCGTGGACGACCTTCTCGTCCGGCCGTTCGTCTCCCTCGTCGGCGTCCTGCACGACATGGCGCTCGAGGAGCTCTACGACGTCGACGCCATCCGGGACGACATCAAGGAGAACCAGCTGCTGTACGAACTCGGGCAGCGGTCGACGGCCGAGTACGAGGCCCGCCGGGAGGAACTGGAGGCGGAACTGGCGCTGGCGAAGGAGGCGCGCGAACAGCTCGGCGACCGCGTGGAGGTGAAGGGATGAGTGGGGGCCGCCGATGACGCCCGCCCTGCCGGCCCCGGTCGACGAGCTCTTCTCGCGCGCCGAGGACGCCGTCGACGACCTCGGGTCGGACGAGGACGGACGCGAGGGTTCTGACGGCGGCGAGGACGAGAGCGACGCCCTGCCGACCGAGATGGTCGACCCCGTCGACGACCTCGTCGAGGTGGCCGACGAGGCCGAGGACGTACTCGAGACGGTCGACGTGACCGGCGTGCTCTCGGCGGTCGACTGGGACGCGCTCCCCGAGACCGCCCCGGACGTGGTCGACCTGGACGAACTGCCGGATGCGGTCGGCGACGGTGACCCGGGCGACGCGGTCCGGCTCCGGGCGCTGGCTCGCCTGCTCGACCTCTCTGACGTGTGGGAGGCGGCCGACGTGCGGGCGTTCTGGCGGCAACAGCGAGAACTCGACGAGGCGGTGTCGGAACTCGTCGGAGCCGACGAGGCGGACGAGGCAAGCGACGAGGGAGACGACGGCGGCCTCGACGTCGGCGGTATCGACGCGGGGGGCGGAGTCCTCGACGCCGACGCCGAATCGGTGGAGAACGCGGTGCAGTCCGAGGTGGCGGACGCGGTCGGCGAGTTCCGGGCGTCCATCCTCGAGGCGCACGTCCGCCTCCGCGAGAAGTTCGAGGAGAACCAGGAGACAGCGGAGAGCCGACACGGCAGCACCGACAGCTCCCGCAATCCCACGGCCGTCTCCACGATGCCCGGGTCGTCGGGCGGGGCGCTCCGCCACTCGACGGTCCCGGAGGAGACGCGCTGCTCGACCGCCCCGAACCGCAAGCGCATCTACGGCGGGCGCTTCGACGAGGCGACCGGAGGGACCGATGAGTGACGCCGGCCCGACCCGGTCGACGAACGACCTCGCGGACGTGGTCGAACTCCTCCTCGACAAGGGGGTCGTCATCAACGCGGACATCGCCGTCTCCGTGGGCGACACGGAACTCCTCGGTATCCGGCTGCGGGCCGCGGTGGCGTCGTTCGAGACCGCGGCGGAGTACGGCCTGGAGTTCCCGTCCGGGACCGACATGCGGCGGGTCGACGCCGCGGCCGACCGGGAGGCACTGGACCCGGCTGCCGTCGGCCCCGCGAAGGTCCCGGGGCGGTCGCCACGGGGGCGGCGGCCGCCCCATCCGGAGCTCGCGGGCAACCCGGACGAGACGGAGTCGTCGCAGGAACCGGCGGAGCGAGAGCCACCGGCCGAGTCAGCAGAACCGGAACAGCCGGAGGTGACCGATGACGACGATTGACGTCGGCGGCTCGGAGGCCTCGAACGGCCTGGTCGCGGTCGTCGTCGCCGTGGTCGAACTGCTGGTCGAGGCCCTGGAACGCGAGGCCATCCGCCGGATGGAGTCGGGGAACCTCTCGGACGCCGAGATCGAACGCCTCGGCTCGCAACTCGCGACCCTGGAGGCCGAGGTGGCCGACATGAAAGAGCGCGAGGGCGTCGAGGACGCGGTCGACGACCTCCGGGCGCAACTCGACGGGCTGGTCTCGGACGCGGTCCGGACCGCCGCCCCCGAGGACGGCTATCCCGGGATGGCCGACCAGCCGGGAACCGGGGTGGCCGAGCGTGAGTGAATCGGTCGACGACGGCCGGTACGTGTACTGTATCGTCGACAGGGAGGGCGGCGCGCCGGCCCCCGACGAACCCACGTTAGAGACCGAGGGCGTCGATGGGGAACCCGTCTCGCTGGTGGCGGCCGATGGGAGCTACGGACCTGGCGACGCCACCGACCTCGCCGCCGTCGTCCACGAATGCGACGGGGTCTACGACGCCACCGACGAGCGGACGGTCCGCTGCTGGCTCCTCGCACACCAGTCGGTCGTCGACGCGGCCGGGGAAGCCTTCGGGACGCCCCTCCCGTTCCGGTTCGACACCGTGGTCCGCGGTGACGACGCCCGGGTCGCGACGTGGATGCACGACAACGGCGCCCGGCTCCGGGACGCGCTCGACCGGGTCGCCGGGGCGTGGGAGTACCGGATAGAGGTCCGCTGGGACGAGACACGCCTCGCCGACCGGGTCGCGGCCGACGACGACGAACTGGCCGCGCTCGCGGACCGGCGGGCCGGGGCGTCGGAGGGCACCGCGTTCCTGCTCGACAAGCAGTACGAGCGCGCCCTGTCCGCGGCGACGGCCGACCACCGGTCGTCGGTGATGGCGGCCCTGCGAGCCGACCTCGACGCGCAAGCCCGCGCCATCACCACGGTCGAGCAGTCGGTCTCGAGCCTCGAGGCGGCGGGCGAGTCCGCCGACGAGACGGTGTCGGAGAGCCTGACCGTCCTCGCCGCGCCCGAGCACGAGGAGGCCATCGGCGACAGACTGGACGAGGTCGCCGCGCGGCCGGGCGTCACGGTCCGGTACACCGGGCCGTGGCCGCCGTACTCGTTCACGCCGTCGTTCGAGGAGGACCAGTGAAGCCGACCCGGGATCCCGACGACGCCCTCGTGGACCTCGTCGACGTGTTGCTCGCGGAGGGCGTCCTCGTGCAGGCCGACGTGCTCGTCAGCGTCGCCGACATCCCGCTCGTGGGAATCGAACTCCGGGCGGCGGTCGCCGGACTGGCGACGATGCGGGAGTACGGCCTCCTGGCGGACTGGGACCGCGAGGTCCGGCGAGAGGCCGAGCGAGCGGGCAGGGATTGAAAAGGGCGCGCACAGGCAAGGCGGAGGTTCTCGGGTGGGAAGGCGCTAGCAGGGATGCATGTCGAACACACCGACCGACGGCGAGCGATCGCCGCTCACAGCGATACTTGGCGCAGCACTCGAACGACCCGTGAAGGAGGCCGTCCACGAGGCACTGGACGAACGCGAGTCCGAGGGCGAGACGGTCACGACGACAGACGAGGACTCGACGGCGTCGGAGACGGCGCAGGACGACACCGAGGCGTCCAGCGGCCGCTCCCGTGGCCGGCGGCTCCTCGTCGGAATCGCTGCACTCGCAGGTGCCATCGTACTGCGACGACGGCGGAATCGCCGGTCCGAAGGCGAAGACGAGACCGAGGCTGAGGCCGAGTCGGAGACTGGCGCCGTGACCGACGACGAGGCCGAGGCCGGGACCGACGAGGACACGGCCGACGAGGACGACGCCGAAGAACTGGGCGGCACGACGACCGACGACGCTGCCGGCCGGTCGCTCGGGAAGAAGACCGCGCTCGGGGTCGGAACGGCCATCGGCGCGGCCGCACTCGCCCGCCGCCGGCGCAACAGTGGTAGCTCGTCGACCACGGACGAGAGCGAAGACGACGACCAGACGAGCGCCTCCGCCGACGAGGCGGTCGCCGCGGGCGACTGACCGCCCTCAGCTCTCGGTGAACAGCGCGTTGGCTATCAGGCGTTCGTGCCCGCGGCGGAGCCGTTCCGAGAGCGCCTGATGGGAGACCTCGCTCTCGTTCGCGAGTTCCGTCAGGTCGGACTCGCGCGGAATCTCGTAGTAGCCCTCGTCGTGGGCGTTCGAGATGGTCTCGTACTGTTCTTCGGTGAGCCCGAACAGCCCCCGCTGGAAGGAGTCCGTGAGTTCCGAGAGCCGTCGTATCTCGAGGTCGATGTCGTTCTCCTCGCACCTGTCGTAGGTTCGCGAGACGGCGTCCCGGCCCGGAAAGAGCAGCCGGAACCGCCAGACACCGTCCCGGGCGACGGCGTCCACGATTGTCGCACCCTCCTCGAGCAGGACCGACGCGACGATGCGGGCGCTCGCGTGCCAGTCCACGTCCAGCAGGTAGCCGTCCTCGAGTGCCGCGAGGACGGAGACGTCCGTCGTCGTCTCGTCCGACGCGACGGTCCGGGGGAGCGTGTCTCCCGGTGCCCCCTCCGCCCAGAGGTACGGGAGGATACCGTCGGTCCGCTGGGCGGCGAAACGCACGAACTCGAAGTGTACGTCCGACACCCGGCGCATCGCCTCGGCGAGCGCGAACTCCTCCGCCGGAACGACCGCTTCGACGATGGTGCTCATGTGCGACATTCAATCCAGCGACACTTATGAACGAGAAGCCTAGCTGTCACGCGATTTTACAGTGACGGTTCCAGAACCGTCGACCGGAACGAGGGCGACCCGGCCGCGCTACGGCTTCGACGCGAACTTCTCGCGGACCTTCTCGATCTTCGGCTGCGCGTGGAAGGTACAGTAGGTGTCGTTCGGGTTCTTCTCGTAGTAGTCCTGGTGGTACGCCTCCGCCTCGTAGAACGTCTCCAGTGGCTCTACCTCGGTGACGATGTCGTCGTCGTAGGCGTTCTCGGCTTCGAGTTCGGCGATGAACGCCTCGGCGAGTTCCTGCTGGTCGTCGTCGTGGGTGAAGATGGCCGACCGGTACTGGGTGCCCACGTCGGGTCCCTGCCGGTTCAGCTGGGTCGGGTCGTGGACGGTGAAGAAGACCTTGAGCAGGTCCTCGTAGCCGAGGACGGCTGTGTCGTACTCGACCTGGACGACCTCGGCGTGGCCGGTGTCGCCCGAGCAGACCTGCTCGTAGGTTGGGTTCTCGACGTGGCCGCCGGCGTAGCCGGAGGTGACGGACTCGACGCCGTCGAGTTCCTTCATCGCCGCCTCGATACACCAGAAGCAGCCACCGCCGAAGGTGGCAGTCTCGGTCGTCATGCGCCCCTCTACGTCCTCGAAGGGTAAAGACACACAGGCAGCGGAAAGACGGGGCGGGCGTGGCCGCGACCCCACCGTCTGAGGGACCCATGCGAGTCGATACCTAACTATGTAATGCGCAGAATTAAGTCACTCCCCGGAGTGAAATTTGAGAAATGGGTCCAGACGACGACCAGCGGCGGGCGGAGCGGCTGCGAGCAGCGGCCGGCGATGCACCGGACGACCCCGCTGGGCTGGCGAGCGACCTCGCCACGCTCGGGACGCACGACGACCCGTCGGTCCGTCGTCTCGCGGTCGAGGGTCTGTGCGACCTCGCGGAGCGAAGCGTCGACACCGTCGAACCGGTGCTCGACGTGGTGTTCGCGGCCCTGAACGACAGCGACCCGGAGACGGCCCGGGCTGCCGTGAACGCGGTCGCCATCGTCAGCGACGAGGACCCGTCGCTCGCGCGCCCCGTCGCGCCGGACCTGTGTCGCCTCCTGGAGGAGGACCGACGAGGCACCAGCGAAGCGGCCGCGGTGGCGCTGTGGCCCATCGCGTGGACCACGCCCGAGGCGGTCGTCCAGGCCGTCGACCCACTCCGTGGCCTCCTCGACCGACCCGAGCAGGCGACCCGGTTGAGCGCCGTGGCGGTCCTGCGCGGTATCGCCGCCGAACACCCCGAGGCCAGCGTGCCGGCGGTCGAGGGACTCGTCGACCGATGTTTCGACCGCCACCAGAACGTCAGGGTGATGGCGACAGCCGCGCTCGGCCCGCTGGCGACCGCGTTCCCGGGCCGCGTCGAGCCGGCGGTCCCGCGGCTCGTCCGCTGCCTGGACGACGCCGACGGGCGGGTTCGCCAGAACGTCGCCGCCGTCGTCCAGCAGGTCGTCAAGGCCTACCCGGAGGTCTCGCTCGACCACCGGGACCGGTTCGTCGCGCTGCTCGACGACGAGAACGCGGAGACCCGCACGAGTGCCTCGAACGTGCTCACGGCGCTGGCGGACTATCGCCCGGCCGAGTTGACCGACCGTGTCGACCCGCTGGTCCGGGCCACCCGTGACGAGGACGGACGGGTGGCGGCGAACCTCCTGCTCGGCCTGGCCTCGGCGGCCTGGACGCAGCCGGAGGCGATGGTCGACCACCTCGACGCCCTCGCGGCGAGCCTCGACCGCGGCCCCGACGTGAGCCACAACGCGGCCTACCTGCTCGGGGTGGTCGCCGAGACGTTCCCGGTCGTCGTCGCGGACCACCTCCACGCGCTGGTAGAACTGGTAGAAGAGGGGGAAGCCCGCGTCGCCAGGAACGCGGCCTGGGCGGTCGCCGTCGTGGCGGAGGAGCAGCCGGCTGCCGTCGAGGGGCACCGCCCCGCGCTGCTGGCCGCGCTCGACCACGAGTGCCCCGGCGTGCGCGGGAACGCCGGTATCGCCCTCGGCCTGCTGGATGCACCGCCGGAGGCCGCCGTGGGAGCGGTCCTCGACCTGCTCGCCGACGGCGACGAGCCGAACGACGTCCGCCTCGCGAGCAGGGGCCTCGTGGAGCTGACCGGGGCCAGTACGGAGGCCTCGGCCGGGGACCTCCCCGTCGACGCGGTCCTCGACCTGCTCTCGTCCGGGGACCCGCGGGTCAGGGCGAACGCGTGTACCGCGCTCGGGAACCTCGGCGTCCAGACCGCGCTCGACGACCTCTACGAGTGCCAGACCGACACCGAGTCCCGGGTGCGGAACGCGGCGAAGTCGGCGGTGGAACGGGTCCACGGTCACCGGGCCGACTGACGACGGTACTGGCAGATTTCGATAACGAAGACGTTGTTAACTAATTCATCCTGTGGGAAGGCGTGAATGTCCACTACACCGTACTGAAGTCCGATTTTGGCGGTTCAAGACTCGAGAACTGTAAACTGATTTGTTAATCAAAGAGGTCGTGAGCAAGGAGAGAAACAGAAGGGTAGATTTCCGTATGGTTCGTGTCCGTGGTCGTCCCGGTCAGTCCGACGCGCGGTCGGTCTCGGTCTCCAGCTCGGACTCGGTGTCCTCGGACTCGACCGCTTCGGCGGCCGGTTCCGTGGACTCGTCGACCACGCCGGCGGGCTCCTCGGCCGTCGCCGTGGATGCGGCCTGCGGCTCGTCGTCCATCTCGTCGCCGACGACGGCGCGGCGGGTCTCCTCTTTCACGCCCGTGATCTCTGCCTCGAGCTTCTCTCGCCCCTTCTGGTACTCACCCATGGCCTCACCGCTCGCACGCGCCAACTTCGGCAGTTTGTCCGCGCCGAAGAGGAGGATGACGAGCAGGAAGACGACGATGAGTTCGGGGCCGCCGATGCCTCCGATGAACAGCGGTATCGTCACCATTCTATACTCAGAGAGGCGATGCTCGGTGATAACCCTTCTACCGAGGCAAGGAGATAACTCCCGGCTCAGGTCCTAACGCCGTCGAAGGTGTGGAGAACGAATGGTCGGGGGCGGTCAGCGCCAGCGCTGGTACAGCGTCACGTCGATGTCCATGCGGATCTCGGACAGTTGCTCGACGGTCGGGGCGTTGACGATGGTGACGCGGGTCCCGTCGAGGGTGACGTGGAAGGCGTCGGCGAACGGGCCGCGGTCGACGACCCAGGTGTCGGGCCCGACGCGGTCGGCTCGGAACTCCTCTAAGACGTCGGTGTACGCCTCGTAGAACTCCTGGGCGTCGCGGGTGCTGTCCCACTCGGTCACCCAGACGTAGCCGTACTCGCCGTCCTTCTGGTACGGGACGATGCGGTCGCCCGCCCAGCCCTCGGAGGGCGTGCTGACGTAGTTGTAGGTGTCGAACTCGGACTCGACGCGGTTGATGTCGTAGGCGCTGATGACGCGGGAGTTCTCCTCCTTCGCGAGGTGGTAGAACATCGCGTAGATGGACGCCTCGCCGAGCACGTCGGCGCCGTCCTGGCCCGACTCGAAGCGGGCCCAGCCACCAGTGGTGGCGTCATCGACCCGGACGATGGTCGGGGCGTCGTCCTTCTCCGGGTGGATGAACGTCTCCGTGGTCGTGGGCATGTTCTCGAACGAGGTGGTCACGGCCTCCCAGCCCTTGCGCTCGACCATGTACTCCATCCAGACGGGGCCGTCGGAGTACGGCTGGAAGATGGCGATGAGCAGGCCGGTCGCCGGGGACTCGCCGCTGGTGTCGGCGCCGGTGTTCGACGGACTGGGCGTGCAGGTCCACGTCGTCCCGCAGTGTTGCTTGTACAGCGCCGTGATGTAGTTCGCCTCGCCCTCGACGATGCCGTTGCGGGCGAGTTGCTCGTCCTGTACGTCCTTCAGCGACGCGGTGAGGTCGAAGTGCTGGTCCTGCAGCGCGTGGACCATCTCGTGGACGAGCACGTTCGGGTCGACCGTCGGCTGGTCCGCGTCGGTCGAGACGATGACCATCTCGTCGGTCTTCGGGGCGTAGTAGCCGAGCACGTTCGAGCCGAACAGTTTGGTGAACTCGTCGGAGACGTTCGCGTCCTCACCGACGATGAACAGCGCCTCCCAGACCTGGTTGTTCCACAGCGAGTGGTCCAGCGTCTCGTTGGTGCCCTCGGCGAGCTGGGCACGGTAGTCCGCCCGCGAGATGATCTTCACGTCGACCGGTTCGAGGTACTCCAGCCCGCGGATGTACTCGACCCGCGCCATCGTCACGGCGACGAGGGCGTCGAGTTCCGCGTCGGAGACGCCGTCGCTCTGGTCGATGACGACGGTCTGGTTGTACCAGTAGCCGGCCTCGTAGCCGATGATGCCGTCGTCCTCGCTGCCGACGGGGTGGGGCTCGCCGCCGTCGTCGACCGGGACGCCGCCGTCGGTCGTCCCGTCGTCGTCACCGGGCGTGACGTCGGGGTCGCCGCCGGCGTCACCGTCCTGCTGGCCGGCGTCGGAGCCGCCGTCGTTGCTGGGCGCATCGGGCCCACCGCCGTTGCTGGGCGCGTCGGAGCCGTCCGACGGGCCGTCGGTGTCCGGGGTGTCACCGGGCGTGGGGTCGACCGCGGGGTCGCCATCCCCGCCGTCACCGGGCGACGGGTCGACTGCGGGGTCGCCAGCATCGCTGCCGCCGTCCGCGTCGGGACTGGTGGGGCCGTCGGAATCGGGTGCTGGAACGTCGGGAGCGGTCGGCTCCGGGGGTTCCACGTCGGGGGTCTCACCGTCGGTGCCGTCCCCCGCGGGCGGTGTCACGTCCGGGGTGGGCGACGGGTCGTCGACGACCGGTGGATAGTCGTCGTCTGGTACGGCGCTCACGGGGGCGTCTTCGAACGACACGAAGACGACCGTCCCCGAGAGCAACACGAGGAGTGCGAGTAGCACTGCTGGAGCCCCCTTCATGCGCTAGTGGAAGGTATTTTTCCTGATAAGGCTTTCAACCCGCGCCGTAACCGGGTAACGACAGAAAGCTATCACGTAGGTAGAAAGGATATGAAGCCTGTGCGTCTATATCACACACGAGTGATGAGCCGATCAGACCATGGAAACCGAGAAGGACACCTCTGAGTTGACTGCTAGCACCGAGTCCTCTAGCGACGCTGGGGAGTACGGGCCGTTCCTGCCGCCCGAGTCGCCGATGGACGACTCCGACGAGGAGACGGCCCAGCTCCTCGGCGGGCTGGACATCGAGAGCACCGCCGACGTGGAGGTCCCGCGACTGCTCATCGACCAGGTCATCGGGCAGGACCGCGCGCGGGACATCATCGAGAAGGCGGCGACACAGCGCCGCCACGTCATGATGATCGGCTCGCCCGGGACCGGCAAGTCGATGCTGTCGAAGGCGATGGCCGAACTGCTACCCAGTAGCGACCTCCCGGACGTGCTCGTCATGCACAACGAGGACGACGGGAACCGCCCGAAGGTCGAGGTCGTGCCCGCCGGCGGCGGCGAGATGGTGGTACAGGAACACCGCCAGCGCGCCCGCAAGGGCCTCCAGCTCCGCTGGTTCGCGATGTGGACGACGATAATCCTCGTCTTCATCTACACCATCATCGTCGGGCAGCTGTTGCTCGGCATCCTCGCCATCGCGGTCGTCTACTACATCTTCCGCAGCAGCGCGCGCAACCGCAACCGGATGGTTCCGAAGATCCTCATCGACAACAGCGACCGGACGAGTGCGCCGTTCCAGGACGCGAGCGGCGCCCACGCCGGCGCGCTGCTGGGCGACGTGCGCCACGACCCGTACCAGTCCGGTGGGATGGAGACGCCGAGTCACGACCGCGTCGAACCCGGCGCCATCCACAAGGCGAACAAGGGCGTGCTGTTCATCGACGAGATCAACACGCTCGAGATCCGCACCCAGCAGAAACTGCTGACCGCGCTGCAAGAGCGCGAGTACTCCATCACGGCCCAGTCCGACACGTCCTCGGGCGCGATGGTCCACACCGCGCCGGTGCCGTGTGAGTTCATCATGATCGCCGCGGGCAACCTCGACGCGATGGAGAACATGCACCCCGCGCTCCGGAGCCGCATCAAGGGCTACGGGTACGAGGTGTACATGGACGACACCATCGAGGAGACGCCGGAGATCCGCCAGAAGTACGTCCGGTTCGTGGCCCAGGAGGTCGCCAACGACGGCCGCCTGCCCCACTTCACCCGGGGTGCCATCGCGGAGGTCGTCCGCGAGGCCCAGCGCCGCGCCGGCCGCCAGGACCACCTGACGCTGCGGTTCCGCGACCTCGGCGGGCTCGTCCGCGTCGCCGGTGACATCGCCCGCGACGAGGACGCACCCTATACCACGCGCCAGCACGTCCTGCAGGCAAAGCGCCGGGCGCGCTCCATCGAGCAGCAGATCGCCGACGACTACATCGAGCGCCGCCGCGAGTACGACCTCACGGTCAACGAGGGCGCGGTCGTCGGGCGGGTCAACGGCCTCGCGGTCATGGGCGAGGACTCCGGCATCGTGATGCCCGTCATGGCCGAGATCGCTCCCTCGCAGGGGCCCGGCCAGGTCATCGCGACCGGCAAACTCCAGGAGATAGCGACGGAGTCCGTCCACAACGTCTCCGCGGTCGTGAAGAAGTACTCCGACCAGAGCCTCGACAACAAGGACATCCACGTCCAGTTCGTGCAGGCGTACGACGGCGTCGAGGGCGATTCGGCCTCCGTGACGGTCGCGACCGCCATCCTGTCGGCGCTGACCGACGTGCCGGTCGACCAGAGCGTCGCGATGACCGGCTCGCTGTCGGTCCGGGGCGACGTGCTCCCCGTCGGCGGGGTCACCCACAAGGTCGAGGCGGCGGTGAAGGCCGGGAGCAAGACGGTCATCATCCCGGCCGCGAACGAGCGCGACGTGCTCGTCGACCCCGAGGTGCTGGAGCAGATCGAGATAATCCCCGTCCGGCACATCGGCGAGGTGCTGGACGCCGCGCTGGTCACCGAGACGGTCAAGCACTCCATGCTGGAGAAGCTCTCGAAGGCCGCCAGCGAGACCTTCGGCGAGTTCACCTTCGGCTCGGGCGCGGGCGAGGCCCGCGTCGAGAGCGAACACGACTCGGGCACGCAGTGACCGCGGGCTGATCGGCCCTGCTGTCCTGTTTTATAAAAGATACCAGACGGCGAGCGATGCTCAGGCCTGGCCCGGTTTCGACACCGGCGGGGTCGTCTCCTTCTCGGCCGCGTCCCGCGCGCCGACGGCGAACAGCGCGAACGAGATGCCGGTCGAGAGCAGGTTCACGCCGAAGAGCAGACCGATGGCCCACAGCGCGCTGCTCGGGAAGTTCGCCAGGACGAGCGAGGCGAGCACCAGCGAGACGACGCCGCTGGCGACCACCCAGCCCCAGTTCGGCTCCTCGCGGAGCTTGAAGCCGAGGAATATCTCGACGATCCCGTTCAACAGGAAGAACCCCACCAGCAGGAGCGTCAGCGAGGCGAGCCCAAGCAGCGGGTTCGCCATGAGGAAGATACCCGCCACCGTGTAGAGGACCCCGAGCAACGCCTGGCTGACGAACCCGGTCCACTTCATCTGCGAGATGCTGTGTGCCACGTTCACCAGCCCGCCGATGACCAGCACGGCCCCGAAGAGGAGCGACAGTGAGATGCTCGTGACGAAGGGGAACGCGATCGCGAGAATGCCACCGATGGCGAGCGCGATACCCGCGAGGAACAGCGGCCGCCAGTCACCCTCGAGCGTGGCCATCGTCGGCTCGTCGATGCGCTCTTCGATACTACTCTCGCCGATATCACCGGTTTCTGGACTCATGGTCACGGGAGAGTAGGGGTGTACGCGGGAAGTATAATGTTCCACGAGACTGGTGAGAGCCGTCGGGCGCCAGACCGGTCGTTCGGGTCCCTCGACACCTCAGCACGCCGGGTTCGGGACTCTCCCCGAGACTGTCACGACCGGGGCGGGAACCGTCGAATCCGGGTGTTCCCGCGCACAGACGGTCGATCCGTGGGAGTCTCGACGTCCTGAGAGACCGAGGAAACGATACTACCGTCCGCTCAGTTCGACTGGTACTTTCGTTTCGGTTGAAAACGTCGTGGTACGGGCGTAACGACGTTACTACCTCGTCGCTATATTCGGATGTCTCCTATGCCTTCCCGAGGGGGTTGGAAAACATGACTCACAACGTCTCTCGAGGAGTGTATCGTCGCAAAGTCCTGAAGACCGTCGGTGTCGGCCTCGCCGCCGTCGCGGTCGGCAGCCAGGCCGTCTCCGCGAAGGAAGGTGTCGAGCCCAGCGTCGCCGCCGGCCAGCAGCCCGAGGGCGAGCAACCGTACCACTACGGCGGGTACTACCGGCGCCGCTTCTACCGCGGCTACTACCGTCCGTACTACCGTGGCTACTATCGCGGCTACTACCGCCCGTACTACCGTGGCTACTACCGCGGCTACGGCTACGGCCCGTACATCCGGTTCCGCGGCGACGGGTTCCGCTTCCGGTACTGGTACTGACCGACCCGTCGTCGACCACCCGCCGGCCACCAGCGCCGGCGCGCTTCTTTGCGAACTACCGACCGAGACCGTCCGGTAGCTGCGGCACGCGTTCGCCCCGACAGCCGTCCTGCGCACCGCTTTCCGCAGCGAAACCTCGTTTCCCGGCGCTCGTATCGGATGGTGATTACGTTTCGTCGAACAACTCCGTAGTACGGCCGTAACGTCGTCACTACCGCGAAATTATGCGGCTCACACGCCTACCTCCACCGAGGGGGTTGAAACCATGACTCATACCGAACCTCGAGGAGTGTATCGCCGCAAACTGCTGAAGACCGTCGGCGTCGGCCTCGCCGCCGTCGCGGTCGGCAGCCAGACCGTCTCCGCCAAACAGGGACAGTCGCCGGCGGTCGCCCCGGGACAGAAGCCCACCGAGGAGCAGTTCGGCGCCTACTGGGGCGGCCCGTGGGGCGAGTACTGGCGCACCGGTGGCCTGTACGACCCGCACTGTGACCCGTGCGCGGGCTACGCGTTCTGGCGTAGCGGCGGGTACCGCGGCCGGTTCTACGGCCGTGGCTACTACGGCAGCCGGTTCTACGGTCGCGGCTTCTACCGCGGCTACGGCTACGGCCCGTACGTCCGGTTCCGCGGGCGCGGCATCCGGTTCCGCACCTACTGACGGGTCGGCGTAATCGAACGACCAACGGGGTGGGAGACCACCCGATCGCCACCTGTTTTTTCGCGGCCAGCTCGTCGAGCCTCGGTCACCCGCGGGTGATATCGACGGGGGAACCTGCTTGCCGGACGCTCGTTTCCGCTGGAAAGTACGTGTCGTCGTGTAACTTCGTGGTGCCCCGGTAACGGGATTATTACCTCGAGATTATTCCGTAATAACTCGTAGATACCGGCCGAGGGGTTGCAAATCATGACTCACAACGGAATCGGGAGTATGTATCGTCGCAAGTTGCTGAAGACCGTCGGTGTCGGCCTGCTGGCCCTCGGCGTCGGCACCGGAGCCGTCTCCGCGAACCAGGGCACCTCGGCCAGCGTCGGCACCGGCGCAGCCACCGGTGCCCAGCCGTATCACCGCGGGTATTATGGCCGCGGGTACTACGGCCGCCGGTTCTACGGTCGCAGGTACGGCTACCGTGGGTACTACGGCCGCGGGTACTACGGCCGCCGGTTCTACGGTCGCAGGTACGGCTACGGCCCGTACTACGGTGGCTACGGCTACGGCCCGTCGTACTTCAGCTACGAGCGCGACAAGGACGGCTCCATCGAGGTCGACTACTACTACTGAGCCGGCCGGGTCGGGGAATCGACCCTGGTCCGTCCCGCGTTTTCGAGCTATCCCGACTGGTGACCGGACGGTCTCTCCGGCCGTCGTCTCCGCGCCGGCACGGCGTCTCCTCGCTGACGCTGCCTTCGCACCGTGGTTGCCGGCCGTGGTGATCGCTCGCTCGTAATCGCCGCGGGGTGATTTCCCCACCGAAACGTGATTCCGCGGTGGTCGTTCGCACTGGTAGTTCCGTCACGTTGTGCAACTTCGTAGTACTGAAGTAACAGAATTATTACCGCGAGGCTATATTTTATTAACTCATATCGAAGCACGGGGGTTGAACTCCAAATGACTCAAGATAACTCTCGAGGGATGTATCGACGAAAGCTTCTGAAGACCGTCGGCGTCGGGCTGGTCGCGGTCGGTGTCGGCTCGCAGGCCGTCTCCGCGAAGGAGGGGTCCGCGAACATCACCGGGACCGGGAAGGAAGGACTGTACGGGCGCCGCCTGCGCTACCGCCGTGGCTTCTACGGTCGCCGCGGGTTCTACGGCCGCCGCTACCACGGCAGCCGCATCCGGTTCCGCACCGGCTACCGCCCGTACGGCTACCGCGGTCGCTTCGGCTACTACGGCGTCGACCCCTGTGGAGTCGACCCGTGTGCCGTCGACCCGTGTGCGGACATCGATCCGTGCGCCGACCCGTGTGCTGACGTCGACCCGTGTGCCGACGTCGACCCGTGCGCCGTCGACCCGTGTGCGGACATCGACCCGTGTGCCGACCCGTGCGCCGGTGGCCTGTACCGCCGGGGCTTCTACGGTCGTGGCATCTACAACCGCGGCCTCTACCGCCGCCGGTTCCTCTACTGACGCCGTCGCGTAGGCCTGTCAGGTAGCGACTGGAGCTGTCCAGTCGTCGTTTCTTCCATCCGTTTTCTCACACCGTGAGCGACCGCTTCGCCGTTACCACGCAGACGTTTCAGCAGGAGATTACGTGTCCCCGGGCAACTTCGTGGTGTCCCGGTAACCCAATCATCACTTCAGAGATATATTCGAGCCCGGCATAGCTTCTACGGGAGAGGGTTTCATCCATGAAACGAAATTTCACCGACGGAACGTCCCGACGAACTGTTCTCAAGGCGGCCGGCGTGGGCCTGCTCACGCTCGGCGTCGGAAGCGGCGTCGCCGCCGCAGCCGGACGACCGGACCCGAGCAGCGAGACCGTCCAGGCCGGCGAGTCGCCGATGGAGGCGTATCACGGTCGCCGGTACCGTCGCGGGCGGCGCCGATACGGTCGGCGGCGCTTCCGCCGGTACCACCGGCGTGGGTACGGTCGGCGCTGGTACGGCCGGCGCGGCTACTACGGCGACGACGTGGAGATCCGCATCTACGGCGACCCGTACTACTCCGGCTACTACGGCGGCTACGGCTACGGCCCGTACTACGGCGGTTACTACGGCCCGTTCTTCGTGGACGACGACGAGTACGTCTACTACGGTCCCGACGGGTACGTCAGGGTCGACTTCGACTGAGCGTCGCTGGTCGAGGTCGCCGGAGGCGACACGGGGACGGGTCGGCGTGATGACGTTCCCGACTGGTAACTCCGTGTCGTCGTGCAACTCGGTGGTAGTCCGGTAACCCAGGTATTACCGTGGCGTTATTTTTCGATGTAGCCTACCCTCGACCGAGGGGAGAAAGCATGACCAGCAACCATAGACGCGTGTATCGACGACGATTGCTGAAGACCGTCGGCCTCGGGCTGGTGACCGTGGGCCTCGGCAGTGGAGTCGCCTCCGCCGCGGACGGTGGTCGCGCAGGCACCCCCGCGGTGGGACAGGCCGGACCGACCGAGGGCGGCCAGTACCAGCGTGACGAGGGTCGGCGCGGTGGCGATGGCCGTCGGGGTCGTCGGCGCGGCGACGGCGATGACGGGCGGGGGAGACGTGGTCGCAGAGGCCGCCGGGACGACGACGATGGCTGGCGCAGGCGGCGTGGTCGCCGCGGACGCCGGGGTCGTCGCCGGTACGACGACGATGACGACGACTTCGAGTTCCGGTTCTACTACCCGTACTACCGGCCGTACTACTACCGCCCGTACTACTACGACCCCTACTACGGGCCGTACTACCGCCCGTACTACTGGTACTGGTACTGACCGGGTCCCCGGGCCCGACCCGCACTCGACGCGGGCCGGCCCGTGCGCACCCAGAACCGCCAGCCGACCGTTTTCGACCGACAGCCGACCTGTCGAGAGTCAACTCTGTCGATTCCGCCGACGGACTGCCGTGTCCCCGTCCTGCGATCTACCCCGGTCCCGGAACGCCCGTGACTCCGGACTCGTGGCGCCCCAGTTACGGCGCTCCCGTAATCTCTTCCCGGACTGGTAAGTCAATCTCGCCACACAACTTCGTGGTATCCGCGTAACCAGTTTATTAGCTAACATTATATTCCCGGACACTCCCTAGATAGTGGCTGAGAGGGAACTACCACCATGAAACAACATTCCTCGACCCAAAGCACGCGACGGACCCTGCTCAAGACCATCGGCACGGGCCTGCTCACCATCGGGGTGGGTTCCCAGGCGGTCGCCGCGTCCGACAACACCGGCTCCCGGAGCCCGTACTTCCGGCGGAACCGCCGCAGCTACGATACCCGTGGCTACAGGCGCAGCAACAGCTACCGTGGCTACAGCCGCAGCCGGAGCTACCGTCGCGGTGGCCCCAGCCGGAGCTTCAGCTCGGGCGCCGGGCCGGCCGGCAGCCAGAGCATCGAGGCGGCGACCCACGGCGCACCCGCCCCGTACTACGGGAGCGGCTACGGCGGCTACGGCCCGTACTACGGCGGCAAGTTCGAGTTCGACCACGGCGAGGTCGAGGCTCGCGGTGACATCCTCGCCGGCGGCTTCGAGTACGAGCGCGACGACTACACGGGCGACGTGGAGTTCGAGAGCGCCGAGATCGACTTCGAGTACGACTACGCCTACGGCGACATGGAGTTCGAAACCTTCGGGCGCTGTGACGTCATCAAGTTCGAGGTCGAAGGCGACGACCTCGAGGCCGACTTCGGCGCCTGCTACTGAGCTGTGCCGGGGGCGACCGGGGCGACCCGGTCGATAGTACTCTCCGACCCACTGGCTGAACCATAGCCGGTCGTCACTTTTTCGCGGTGTCCCGATTCTGTCGACTGTTTCTCACGTGTCCCGTCCAGCGACCACGCAGTTCCCACCGAGCTGTCCAGGTGCGGGTCTGGCGCGCCGAACTGGTCATTACCAGACTCGCAGCCACGAGCCAGAGCCGGGCGCTTTTCCCTGACAGACGACACGGGCGCCGCCCCGAGAGGCCCCGGCCTGACTCTCGATGCGCCCTCGAGGCCCGCCCTGCGCACCGCACCGGTCGCAGGCACGGCCATTCCCGGAGCGTGAGTCGCCGGCTGGTCGGTCACCCTCGCTCCCGAACCGACGGTTCGGCCTCTCCCGTGCCCGATGTATCGACCTTTCGTCACTGCTGAACTTCCATACCATCGGTCAACTTCGTCGTAGTATCGTCACTGGTTGGATAGTAGACGTGTTATCTGTAGAGCCCACCTATGGGTTAGTGAGAAGGAGGAAATCACCCAATGGACAGCACTACCAACTCAGGAACCTCGCGACGCACGCTACTCAAGGCCCTCGGCACCGGGCTCGTCAGTACCGCGGCCCTTGCGGCCCCGGCCGCTGCGAAGATCGGGGACGTGGGGGACACCTCTGCCGACCTCGGCAGTAGCTTCGCGCGCAGCAACGTCTATCGACCGTACTTCCGTCGCCGCCGGTTCGGCCGGTTCGGTGACTTCCAGCTGACCGTCCACGACTACTGTGGCACCGGGACGACGTTCGACTTCGACTCGTACGACGCGTGGCTGGCCGGCGACACCGAGGTGGAGTTCGTCGGGCCCTACGGCTCGGCGTACTACAGAGCCTACGACTGGGGCGGCTTCGAGTTCCAGAGCCCGACCGTCTACATCGACTGCGACTACAACGACTTCGACGTGCGCCTCATCGACAACGCGCGCTGCCCGGTCGTCAACTTCGACGTGGACGAGTACAACGGCGAACTGGACATCCGCTACGCGGACGGCGGCTTCATCAAGGTCGACAGCAACGACGGCTACTACGGCCGCCGCTACTGGTACTGACCACACCGGTACCTGGCCGACACCACACGCGTAGACGCGTGGTCCGACCTGACCCGCCCGACGGCCGTAGTCGCTGTGACATGACCTGCCATTCTCCACGCCGTCGGGTCACTCGTGTTTCCGACGTGACTCCGTGACCTCCCAGTTATAGAGAACTTTTCCCCTTGCTGCGTCTCTGTACTTGCATGAACGTGCGAAGCGAGTCCCTGATACTCGTCGCCATCGTCGTCGTACTGGTCGCGGCCGTCGTGCTCCAGGGCGGCGGCCAGGCGGCCGTGAACCCCGGCGACACGACCGACCCGGTGACGGACCCGGGCGTGAACGACTCGGGCGATATCGTCCTGCCTCCGATCGGTGACGAGGGGAACGAGTCCCCGACCAGCCCGGACGACGACTTCGGACCGGACGTGACACCGCCTGCTGGCGACGGTGACGGCACCACCGCGCCGCCGACGACGGCCCCGCCGACCACCGAGCCCCCGACCACGAGCCCGCCCACCACCACCCCTGACGCTGGCGGTGACAGCGAGTTCACCAACGACGGGACCGCCATCTTCGTCGTCGACGGCTTCACCGTCGGCAGCGCGACCCTCGAGGTCGCCGACACGGCCGCAGAACAGGAGGCCGGCCTGAGCGGCCGGAGCTCCCTGCCCGACGAGGCCGGCATGGCCTTCGTCTTCGACCAGGAGTACTACGTCTCCATGTGGATGAAGGACACGACCATCCCGCTCGACCTCATCTTCGTCGGGGCCGACAACACGGTCGTCAACGTCGCACAGGCCGACCCGCAACCGGGCGCGAGCGACGACGAACTGGCACGCTACGAGAGCGACGCGCCGGTGAAGTACGTCATCGCGGTGAACCAGGGCTACGCTGACGAACTGGGTATCGGTGCCGGGACGGTCGTCGAATTCGACATCTGACCGGGCAGCACCGACATCTCAACGATTCTTCTCATCGGCGGTAGGTTTTAATCCCCTTGCCGGATAGTAATCACCGTGACTTCCCCGACCACCTCGTCGAGCACCACGGCCAGGAGCAAGGTCCGTCGCGTCATCGAGACGTACGACCTCGGGGGACTCGGGGACGACCTCGAACGCCGCTGGACGGCAGACGGTGACGACCAGTACAGCCTCCGCGAGCTGGCGGCGCTGTTCAACCTCGCCGTGTTGCGAGCCGCCCTCGAGGCGGCGGGCGTCTACCTCTCCGAGCGCGAACTCGAGGCCAAGTACGAGCTACTGACGGACGACGACGCGAGCGAGAGCACCCGGATGCAGGCGGTGCGTAGCCTCGAGAAGGACGGCGTCGACATCGACGACGTGACGGGAGACTTCGTCTCCCACCAGGCCATCTACCGGTACCTCAAGAACCACCGCGGGGCCTCCCACGAGACGACGGCGTCCGACCCGGTGGAGACGGCGAGCCAGGCCATCCAGCGCCTCCGGAGTCGCACGAACGCGGTCGCGAACTCGAACCTCGAGCGACTGGACGACGCGGGCCACGTCTCCGTCTCCGACTTCGAGATACTGGTCGACATCACCGTCCTGTGTACCAGCTGTGGCCAGTCGGCCGAGTTCTCGACGCTCCTGGAGCGCGGTGGCTGTCGCTGCACGCGTGACGAACGCTGACATCCCGTTACAGACGTAACTTTGTAACGCTGAGGTGTGTGTTACCACGACATGGACCGGCGGCGGATCCCGGATAGGTCTCGTGGAACAGGCACTGGACGCCCCCGCTTCTGGCGGGTCGCTCACGTCACGGTGATGAAGAATAGTCGGCCACGCTCGTCCGTTCGTCTCGCCGGCTCAGAGTGCGTCCTCGAGGCCCACGGCACACGTCGACTGGATCCACGCCCTGTGGTTCGCCGTGTCGTAGATGATGACCTCGCCCTGGGTCAGGAGCAACGCGGCGTACGCGGGTGCGGTCGTCGGCAGTCCCGCGTTCGCCTCGAGCGTCGGTGCGTCCTCTCGTTCCTTCTTTGAGTATCTCATGGTCCCCCCTGTGTAACGCCGAGCGCGTGTCGCTTCGCGCGTTACACATACTACGGTGCAGACCATGATAACTGCTAGCTTACAACAGTGTTAGCGAGGCACCTCCGTCTCCCTTACCCGGGTGAAACATATCACCACGAACCGGGGACATCCCGGCGAACCGGCGTTATCCCGCTTCCTCCACGTGACGAACTCGAGGTCGGGTACCTTCCGACACGTTAGAAGAACGTTAAGACGCTCTGTAGCCAAATGGTCGCAAGGGCGGAGAGGCCGTTCAGACGTCCGCCCGGTCGCCACTCGACATCGCAGCAGCGACGGGTGTGGTCGGCCGGGGACGCGAACGCGCCACCGCGCGAGGGGGGAGATGCTCCGGTCCGGAGTGTCGACCATCCCGATTCAAGGCAGATATACTATGACACGAAAGGACAGCATCGGAAGCGACGTCCCGTCGGGTCGGGAGAACGCACCGCTCCAGTGTCCGGAGTGCGGTGGCAGCGTTCGCAACGACGAGACACACGGTGAGACGGTCTGTATGGACTGTGGACTGGTCGTCGCCGAGGACGAGATCGACCGCGGCCCGGAGTGGCAGGCGTTCTCCTCGGACGAGGCGGACCAGCGGAGCCGCGTCGGCGCGCCCGTCTCGGTCCTCTGGCACGACAAGGGGTTGTCGACCACCATCGACTGGAAGAACGCAGACAGCAGCGGCGCCCCGCTGAGCCACAACCAGCGCCGCCAGATGGAGCGGCTCCGCGTGTGGAACCAGCGCTTCACCATGGAGAACTCCAAGAAGCGCAACCTGCGCCAGGCACTCGGCGAGATCGACCGCATGGCCAGCGCACTCGGGCTCCCGACCGACGTGCGCGAGACCGCCTCGGTCATCTATCGGCGCGCCCTGAAGGAGGACCTCCTCCCGGGGCGCAGCATCGAGTCCATCGCGACGGCGTCGCTCTACATCGCCGCCAGACAGGTGGGCATCCCGCGGACCATCGACGAGGTCATCGAGGTCAGCCGCATCCAGGACAGCGACTTCCGGCGGGCGTATCGCACGCTCGTCCGCGAGCTGAACCTCGTCGTCCAGCTGGCCGACCCGAAGGACTACGTCCGCCGGTACGCCTCCTCGCTCGGCCTCTCCTCGGAGGGCGAGCGCATCGCGTACCAGCTGCTCGAGAACGCCCAGCAGAAGGGCATCGACAGCGGCAAGAGCCCCGTGACCCTCGCGGCCGCGGCGGTCTACGCCGCGTCCGTGGTGACCGCGGAGGACATCACCCAGCGCGACGTCTCCGAGGTGGCGAACATGAGCACCGTGACCATCCGGACGCGGTACAAGGAACTCCTGAACGCCACCCCCGAGTACAGTAGCTTCACGCAGTAGCTCGACCAGTCCCGACCCATCGCGTCCCCCCTCTCTTCGTACGCTCGATTGCCTGGAGAGCGTCAGAGCTCTCGTTTCAGTTCCGGCCGGTAGTGAGTCTTCCAGTATCAGCGTGGAGCAGCCTCGGCAGTCGCTGGCTCGCGGGCAGTGACTGTGTGGACTCGGACGAACGCCCGAACCCTCCCCGGACGCTGGGGGACTGGTCGCACGTGTCGTGTCTGGAGTGTCGGCTCGCGGCTCGTGGGCCATCTCCAGCCGCCAGTATCTCGACTGTCCAGTTCTCTCGACCGCCCGCTTCTCGCTACCCTCCTATCCGCACGGCCGCACTCTCCTCTCGACCGGGCCAGACCGCCGAGCCAGTCTGCCGGACCAGTCCGTCACACCTGACCACCACCAGTGCGTAGCGAGACGACCACCGGGCCAGCCGACCAGTCAGCCGCGAGTCGAAGCCGAGCATCGATCGAACGAGGAAACTGGAGGGCGAATCCGCGAAGAGAACGAGCACGCGCTGGATAGCTATCGGGGTCGAATCAGCGAGAATGGGTCACAGCAGGCGGGCCCGTCGAGGGACCCGAGCTCAGAGAATCGTGTACAGGAACAGGTTGTGCAGGGCCGGGCCGAACCCGGTCGTGGCCGCGATACCGAGGACGATGCTGCGGTGTCTGGCGTCCGTGATGGCGTGGCTGAAGACGTAGACGATGCCGAGCGCGATGAGGACCTTCACGACCACGAACAGCCACGCCATGCCGAGCAGGTCGGCCGTCGGCAGGGTCGCCGCGAACTCCATGATGTCCCGCGAGAGCGGCGTCTGCTCGGCGAGCCCGAAGATATCGATGCCGATGAGCGTCGTGCTCGCGTCGAGCAGGTGGCCGAGCAGGACCGCGAACCCGAGGAGGCCGGCGTTCCCGGTGACGCCGGGGTGGAACTGGTCGACGTACGCCCAGATGAGGATGGACAGCGACACGGCGACCAGGACGGCCACGAGCGACCAGAGCGGGTGGACCTCCCGCCCGCTCAGGGCGATGGTCGCGCCCGCGATGGGCGCCAGGAAGAGGATGCCGCTGAGGGCGACCGATTCGGCCGCCTCCCGGGACGAGCGTCGGTCGGGCGCGGCCAGGTGGAGCCAGAGGTGCCCGCCGATGGCGAACGCGGTCAGGTAGACCAGCGGCGACGACAGGAACGGGATGACCTGCTCGGGCAGCACGACGACCTGCCCGAAGACCGAGAGCGCCGCCGCGACGGCGACCCACGGGAAGAAGCCGATGACCAGCTCCTCGGTCGCGTAGAGGTTCCGTGCCTTCATGAGGACGAAGATTCGGCTCACCGCCAGCAGCAGCGCCAGCGTGTGGAAGGGATGCATGAGAACCGGGTCGAACGAGCCGACGAGCACGAGGCCGCCGAGGTCACCGCTCGTGGGGAGCGCGACGCCTCCCAGTTCCGTCGACCGCGGTACGGCCCCGGACAGCAACAGTTCGTATCCTGACATCGTGTAGTTCCTCGGACTGCGTGGCCCGGGTCGGTCGCCGACTGCCCTGGTTCGGCACCCCGGCGGCCACGCGTATTCAGCCTATCATACGACGTACAGCTATATGGGGTTCGCCTTACGTGAGCGTAGTTCCCTCACCGCGGCGATGTGTCGGCCGGCACGGATGGTCGAGGCCCCAGTCGGGTGGACCTTCCACCGGACCGATTAACACGGGTGTTATGGATTGACTCGGGGGTTCGCGCGGTCTTAAACCCGGTCGTGGCCACCTAGTAAACGGGGGAGCAGCGTCACCGGACGTCTGCGCCTCCAAGTCGCAAGACCGCCTGTCGTCTCGGTGCCCGGTACACACGTTGTGGCCAGTTCATCCGGTCGTCAAATGCGCGACGGTCGTGCCGGTTACCGCCGTTCGTACGAGGCGCCGACCCCCACGTCGGGGGTCGGTCAATGTGGCTGCTGTTCGTCGACGCCGGTCCGGCCGCACGAGGACGTGTGGCGGGGTCGGCAGCCACGGACAGCAGTCCGTCTCACGCAGCGTTCGCCCGCAGTGTCACACATCTGTTCGGTGTGGAGGCCCCTGGTCCCGTGTTCTCTTCGTCCCGTATCGCTCGCGAGACGTCCGTGGCGAGCCGGCGAGCCGCGTCGGTTACCAGCGACTCAGTGGCACACAGGTAAGACGAACGTTATGTTCTTGTAACGCGAATATCAGCCTAGCAACGGTGTCGGTCCGTGGGGGGCCGTCGCCGTGGGGGAAACAACATGCACGATACGAACAGCAGCGCACCGATTCCGGGGTTGAACGAGAAACAACAGCGAATCCTGCAGTACCTGTCGGCGCAGGTGGGCTACCAGACCTACTTCAAATCGCGACTCATCGGGGAGGCGGTCGGCCTCTCCGCCAAGGAGGTCGGGTCGAACCTCGCACAGATACTGCAGAGCAACCGCGACGTCGGCCTCGACATCGAGAAGTGGGGATACTCCTCGGGGACGACGTGGAAGGTGACCCCGACGAACCCGGCACAGATGCGACAGCGGGCCTGAGCCGGCCGAGACCGACCCCGACGACCGTCTTCTCTCTGTTCTCGCCCCGGACAACCGACAGGTAACCACAGCATCGCGTGGGCCCAGGATCGCCCCCGAGCTGGTGGGCACCAGAAGCACCTGAGAGGTACGCCAGCCGGTCCAAGCGCTGGATACGCACGCGAGGGGAAACCGGGTGACGTTGGGGAAACGTGATTTACTGACAGTAATTATTCACTATATGTCCGAAACCGGCCTGGGTATAGAGTGGAGGAAACATGGCAGACCTTTCCAAGCGACAATATCTGAAGTACGCCGGTGCATCTCTCGCGGCTCTCTCCCTGGGCGTTGGCGGCAAACTCGCCGCCGACGGGACACTCCAGTCCAGTGTGAAGGAGACCACGGAGGTCGCACCCGCGGCCAAGCCCGGAACCGAAGCCGCTCCCGAGCCGATCCTCGGCCCGGCCGGCGTCGGTGACATCCTCGACTACGAGCGCGACGACTACGGGAACATCGAGTTCGACTGGGCGTACCTCTCGTTCGAGACCGACGACGGTGACGTCGACCTCGACGACGTCGGCGTCGACTTCGAGACCGACGTCTACAGCGACCACCTCGAGCTGACAGTCGAGGACAGCGAGGTCTACGTCGACCTCGAGATGAACGACAACGGAGGCAACCTCGAGCTGGACATCGCGTTCCGCAACGAGTACATCTCCTTCGAGTACGAGTACGGCGACGTCGAGTTCGAGTCCGACGGTGGCGGCTACCAGTTCGAGGACGACCGCCGCGACATCGAGTACCGCGGCCGCTACCTCGACTTCGAGTACGACGAGGACAGCCAGGAACTCGAGATCAAGGGCGCCATCAAGCTCGAACTGGAGACCGACAACGGTCTCGACTTCGAGTACGCCGACGGCCGCATCGCCATCGACTTCGACACCACGGAGCTCGAGTACGCGGGCGAGGACGTCCTGATGGAGTGGGAATGGGGCAACGGCAGCGACGACGAGTTCGAGGCCCGCCGCATCTAGACCCCACGAGCAACCCCTTCCGACACTCTGGCATCCTTCGGCCGTTTTTTCAGGACACTCCGACCCGACGACGAGACGTCGTCTACCGCCAGGTAAGCCACCTTCGGCGACGTACCTCCGGGGGCGGAACGACCGTACGTCACAGTAATTTGATAGTTGATTACCCTGCGGTTCTTCTGTTGCTCTGAGGAATCGATATGGCAGCCCTTTCCAAGCGGCAGTACCTGAAGTACGCTGGGGCGTCACTCGGCGCGATCTCGCTCGGTGTCGGCGGGAAACTCGCGGCCGGGAGCGCGTTCCAGTCCAGCGTGGACGAACAGACCGCGAACGTCGTGGAGACCAGCGAGGTCACCCCCGCGGCCACCCCCGACACCGAGGCGGTCCCCGAACCCATCGTCGGCCCCGTCGGTATCGGCGAGGTACTCGACTACGAGCGCGACGACTACGGGAACATCGAGTTCGACTGGGAGTTCGTCTCCTTCGAGACCGACGACGGCGACATCGACCTCGACGACATCGGGGTCGACTTCGAGACCGACCTCGACAGCAGTTTCGTCGAGTTGACCGTCGAGGACAGCGAGGTGTTCGTCGACCTGGAGTTCGACCGCGAGGGCGACTACTGCGAGATCGAGATCGCGTTCCGCGACGAGTACATCGACTTCGAGTTCGACGCGGGCGACACGGACTTCAAATCCAGCGGGACCGGCTACCAGTACGAGGAGGACAGACGCGACATCGAGTACAAGGGTCGCTACCTCGACTTCGAGTACGACGAGGCGAAGGGCGAACTGGAGATCAAGGGCGCCATCAAGCTCGAACTCGAGGTCGACGACGGGCTCGACTTCGAGTACGCAGACGGCCGCGTCTTCATCGACTTCGACACCACGGAACTCGAGTACAGCGGCGAGGGTGTCGCCTTCGAGTGGGAGTGGCGTGAGAACGGCGACGACGAGTTCGAGGCGCGCCGTATCTGAGCGGTTCCGGGTCGACCGGACGTTCCGGGGCGGTTACGAGACGACCACTCAGTTATTTGAGGTTTGATATCCGAAGGTGGCTAGTCTCCACGCGAGGCACTGAAATGGCAGACCTATCGAAGCGACAATACATGAAGTATGCCGGCGCATCCCTCGCCGCCCTCTCGCTGGGCGTCGGTGGCAAGCTAGCAGCGGACGGCCCGCTGGCTGCAGTCGGTGAGACGACCGGACTCGCCCCCTCGGCAGGGGCGAACCCCGAAGCGACGCCCATCCTCCGCGGCGCGGGCGTGGGAGACATCCTCGACTACGAGCGCAAGGACGACGGCGCGGTCGAGTTCGACTGGGGCTACCTCTCGTTCGAATCCGAGGGCGACGGCTCGTTCGAGATAGAGGACGTCGGCGTCGACATCGAAGCGACCGTCGACGGCGGTGACGACTTCGACGCACTGGAGATGCTCGTCGAGGACAGCGAACTCTACTTCGACCTCGAAGTGCTCGAGAGCGGCGGTATCGACTCGGTGGAGCTCGACTTCGCGCTCCGCGACGAGTACGTCTCCTTCGAGTTCGACGCGGACGGGCCGACCGTCGAGTTCGAGTCCGACGGGAGCGGTCACCAGTTCGAGGCCGAGGACGACAGCCGGGACATCGAGTACCAGGGCCGCCGCCTCAAGTTCGAGTTCAAGGAGACCGACGGCGGCGACAAGTGGGAACTGGAGATATCGGGTGCCATCCGCGCCGACATCGAATGGACCGAGAGCGGTGAGCTCGACGTCGACTACGTCGACGGGCGCATCGCCGTCGACATCGACGTCAGCTCGCTGGACGTGGAGTACGCCGGCACGGACGTCATGTTCGAGTGGGAGTACGTCGACTACGGCACCGACGACGAGTTCGAGGCCCGCCGCATCTGAGCGACCCGTCCGGAACGCTTGCGGCCTCGTGACGACGTGTGCGGTCCACACGAGTTCTTTTGCCGGTCGTCCCAGCACGAGTAGCGACGGCCCCCGACATGTCCTCTCACTGGCCGCGAATCGGATGCCTTCTGTGGGTTCTGGTGCACCCTGACGGACTCTCCGGCCGGTAACGAGACGACCACACAGTTATCTGATACTTCATATCCGAATCCGGCTTTCCATAGTGTGAGGCACTGAAATGGCAGACCTTTCCAAGCGACAGTATCTGAAGTACGCCGGCGCGTCCCTCGCCGCCCTCTCGCTGGGCGTCGGTGGCAAGCTCGCCGCGGATGGCACACTCCAGTCGAGCGTCCAGTCGACCACCGAACTGGCACCGGCAGCGAAGCCGGGAGCCGGGGCAGCGCCGGAGCCCATCCTGCGCACCGCTCGCGTCGGTGACATCCTCGACTACGAGCGCAACGACGACGGTGACATCGAGTTCGACTGGGTCTACCTCTCGTTCGAGACCGACGACGGTGACGTCGACCTCGACGACGTGGGTGTCGACCTCGAGACCGAACTCGGCCAGGAGCACCTGGAGTTCACGGTCGAGGACAGCGAGGTCTACGTCGACCTCGAGTTCAGCGACTACGGCGACATGCTCGAGCTGGACATCGCGTTCCGCAACGAGTACATCTCCTTCGAGTACGACTACGGCAACGTCGAGTTCGAGTCCGACGGTGGTGGCCACAAGTTCGAGGACGACCGCCGCGACATCGAGTACCGCGGACGCTTCCTCGACTTCGAGTACGACGAGGACAGCCAGGAACTCGAGATCAAGGGCGCCATCAAGCTCGAGCTGGAGGTCGGCAACGGCCTCGACTTCGAGTACGCAGACGGCCGCATCGCGGTCGACTTCGACGAGACCGAACTCGAGTACGTCGGCGAAGACGTCATGTTCGAGTGGGAGTACCGCGGTGGCAACAACGCTCTCAGACGGCGCTACTCCGAGGACGAGTTCGAAGCCCGCCGTATCTGAACACCCCCGCACACCAGCCACTCCCTCTTCGCGACCGCGGAGACCCGGTATTTTTCGAGCTTTCCCCCGACCACGAGCGACCGCGTCGGCCCGAACTCCGCCGGCGTCCGCCTCCGGGAACGCGCCTGAACTTACGACGAGCGTGACAGCAAGGAAACAGACATGTCCAGTACCGGGTACTTGCGGCCCAGTTACGTAAGTTCAGGCCAGTTATTTTATACTTAATATCTGATACACCCGTCTGTACGGACGAGGCACTGAAATGGCAGACATCAGCAAACGTCAGTATCTGAAGTACGCGGGTGCGTCGTTCGCCGCCCTCTCGCTGGGCGTCGGCGGCAAGCTCGCCGCGGACGGCTCGCTCCAGTCGAGCGTCAAGGAGACAACCGAGGTCGCGCCCGCGGCCAAGCCCGGCACCGAGGCGGCACCCGAGCCCATCCTCGGCCCCGCCGGCGTCGGGGACATCCTCGACTACGAGCGCGACGACTACGGCAACATCGAGTTCGACTGGGTCTACCTCTCGTTCGAGACCGACGACGGTGACGTCGACCTCGACGACGTCGGCGTCGACTTCGAGACCGAACTCGGCAAGGAGAGCCTCGAGTTCACGGTCGAGGACAGCGAGGTCTACGTCGACCTCGAGTTCAACGACTACGGCGAGCAGCTCGAGCTGGACATCGCGTTCCGCAACGAGTACATCTCCTTCGAGTACGACTACGGCGACGTCGAGTTCGAGTCCGACGGTGGCGGCTACCAGTTCGAGGACGACCGCCGCGACATCGAGTACCGCGGACGCTTCCTCGACTTCGAGTTCGACGAGGACTCCGGCGAACTGGAGATCAAGGGCGCCATCAAGCTCGAACTCGAGGTCGACGACGGCCTCGACTTCGAGTACGCAGACGGCCGCATCGTCGTCGACTTCGACGAGACCGAACTCGAGTACGCCGGCGAGGACGTCATCTTCGAGTGGGAGTGGCGCGGCGGCAGCCACGGCTACGGCCAGTCGCACTCGGAGGACGAGTTCGAGGCACGTCGTATCTGAGCCCGCAGCAGAACCCGGCCCGCGCGTGGCCCGGGACCGGCCCAGACGCACGGACACCGATTGCCTCCTGACTACTGCGTCGATGCGGGCCCATCCCGAGCGGTCACGACACCGGTTCCGACACCGACGGCCGGGTGAAGCCGGCGTGTCGGCCACACGGTCGACTCCACCCCAGGTACGTTCGTTTTCTTCGCGGAATCTCGCAGACGTAACGAGACGACCTTACAGTTATTTGATGCTTAATACCTGAAGCCGACCTTCGTTAGAACGAGGCACTGAAATGGCAGACCTTTCCAAGCGACAGTACCTGAAGTATGCCGGCGCATCCCTCGCCGCCCTCTCGCTGGGCGTCGGTGGCAAGCTCGCCGCGGATGGTTCGCTCCAGTCGAGCGTCCAGTCGACCACCGAGGTCGCACCCGCAGCGAAGCCGAGCGCCGAAGCAGCCCCGGAGCCCATCCTGGGCCCCGCCGGCGTCGGTGACATCCTCGACTACGAGCGCGACGACGACGGCAACATCGAGTTCGACTGGGCGTACCTCTCGTTCGAGACCGACAACGGTGACATCGATCTCGACGACGTTGGCGTCGACTTCGAGACCGACATGTACGGTGAGAGCCTCGAGCTGACCGTCGAAGACAGTGAAGTCTACGTCGACCTCGAGATGGACGACGACGGCGACCACGTCGAGCTGGACATCGCGTTCCGCAACGAGTACATCTCCTTCGAGTACGACGACGGCGACGTCGAGTTCGAGTCCGACGGCCAGGGTCACCAGTTCGAGGACGACCGCCGCGACATCGAGTACCGCGGACGCTTCCTCGACTTCGAGTACGACGAGGACAGCCAGGAACTCGAGATCAAGGGCGCGGTCAAGCTCGAGCTCGAGATGGACAACGGCCTCGACTTCGAGTACGCCGACGGCCGTATCATGATCGACTTCGACGAGACCGAGCTGGAGTACGCCGGCGAGGACGTCCTGATGGAGTGGGAATGGGGCAACGGCAGCGACGACGAGTTCGAGGCACGCCGCATCTAACTCGACTCCCACACTCGACCAGGCCATATCGACTGCTGACACAGCAGACACCGTTTTTTCGACAGGATTCCCCAGTGCGTGCCAGATGGCCGCATCGTACCGTCCCCAGCCGAGGAGTTGTCACCGGGCCGTCGCTGGTGCCCGCCGGTGGCCACCCGGGAACTCCCTCCCGGTGACCGAGTAACCAGGGGTTACGCGGCTTTGAACGGTCTCGCGGTCGAATTCTCCGTCTGACGCGCCACTCTGGCCGCCGCATAAGCCGCCCTTTCTTTTTAGTGATATCCGGGATGGAGGGCCTGTTCGGCGTGTACCACCCCGGAATCACGCAGGACTCCAGCCGGTCACTTGCGAGCACGTTTCGGGGCGGTAACCGACCCACGAACCAGTTATCTGATAGCTTATCGGTTCGGCGAGCGTCGTAGTCTGCACGGAGTCGAGGGTATGGGAAACATCTCCAGACGCGCGTACCTGCAGTACACCGGGGCAGGGCTGACCCTGCTCACACTGGGTGTCGGCGGGCTGGTGGCCCTGGACGGGTCTGGCGGTCCCACAACAAGCGAGCAGGACCCGACTGCCGGTGATGGTGGTGCCGAGCCGGGTGATCCCCCGGCGTTCGCCCGGGAGCCGCCCAGAAGGCCCACAGACCTCGCCGGGCTCCGACCCGGCGACGCGCTCGCGTTCGACCGCGCCGAGAACGGCGACGTGGACTTCCGCTGGGCGGGCGTCGAGTTCGAGAGCGAGGACGGCGACCGCGACGTGGAGTTCCTCGTGGAGGACGGCGAGTTCTCCCTCGACCTCGAGGCCGCCGGGGACGGGAGCGTCCTGGAACTGACGGTGCTGGTCGGCGGCGTCGGCCTCGACCTGGAGGTCGCCGGCCCCGACGACGTGGACGTGGCGACCATCGGCCCCAGCCGCTCCTTCGAGAACGACCGTGGAGCCATCGAGTACGCGGGCGACCTGCTCCGGGTCGAGTGGGACCCGCGCCGGGTCGACCTGGAGATA
Source organism: Haloarchaeobius amylolyticus (assembly GCF_026616195.1). Lineage (NCBI taxonomy): Archaea > Methanobacteriati > Methanobacteriota > Halobacteria > Halobacteriales > Halorubellaceae > Haloarchaeobius > Haloarchaeobius amylolyticus. The sequence goes on along the minus strand of NZ_JANHDH010000003.1, from coordinate 649,690 downwards.
CGCGGCCCGGCCCACCTCGACTGGGACGGCGACGAGTTCGAGTACCGGGACCGGCTGGTCCGCATCGACTGGCGGCGCGGGACCCCGGACAGACCCGGGACCTTCGAGGCCCGGTACGTGGGCTGACGCGTGCTGGGGCACGTGGGTCCCGGTCTCCACCGAATCGTACCGTTCCGGTAGGCATCGAACCACCCGGTCCTCTCACCCCTGTAACGAGACGAGTTTTCAGTAATTTGATGCTTAATGTACGAACCGCGCATCTGTACGTACAGGAGGACTATGGCAGACCTATCCAAGCGACAGTACCTGAAGTACGCCGGTGCCTCGCTCGCGGCAGCCTCGTTCACACTGGGCGGGAAGCTCGCGGGCTCGACGGTGCCGAACGTGGCCCCCGAGTCGACGGTGGCGACCGCGACCAGAACCGGCAGTGACGCGGCACCCGCCGCGACACCGGAGTCGGCCAGCGAACCGCTGCTCGGCGCAGCCGTCGGCGCGGCCCTCGAGTACGAGCGCGACCCCAACGGTGACATCGAGTTCTACTGGGACGGCGTCGAGTTCGAGACAGAGAACAACGACCAGGACATCGAGTTCACGGCGAACGAGCCGGGCGTCTACATCGACTTCGAGACTGACGAGTTCGGCGACGACCTCGACCTGGAGCTCGTCGTCGACGGCGACGTCATCGAGTTCGAGGTCCGGGGCAACTACGACGTGGACTTCGAGGCCGTCGCCGACGGCCGGAAGTTCGAGGACGACGGGGACATCGAGTTCCACGCCTCGCGCATCAAGTTCGAGTGGGAACCCGACGACCACAAACTCGAGATCCGCGGTGCGGTCTACCTCGACTGGGACGGCGACCAGTTCGACTACCGGGGTCGCAACGTCCTGCTCGAGTGGGACGCCAGCACCCACAACAACCCCGCGTACGGCCAGTACCACGGCGGTTCGGGCGAGGGCGAGTTCGAGGCCCGGCGCGTCTGAGGACGCTGTCAGCCACCGTCCCAACCGGATTCCTTTGTTCCGTGAACACTCCACGTAATCGTAGTCGTACCGGGATGGTAACGATATGACCCGAGCCTACGTCCACACCAGACAGTAATTTGATACCTTATAGCGCATACCCGCCTGGTATACAGTGGAGGCAATTCAATGGCAGCTACTTCGAAGCGGCAGTATCTCAAGTACGCGGGCACTGCGCTCGCAGCACTCTCGATGGGCGTCGGCGGGAAACTCGCGGCAGACGGTGCCCTGCAGTCGAACGTCGAGAACACGCGCGAGGTCTCGCCCGCGGCCAACCCGGGCAGGCAATCGCCCGCCGCGAGCCCGGGCCCGAGTGCGGGTGCCGAGACACCGGCCGCATCACCCGGCCCCGACGCGGCCCCGGCGGACCCGGCCGTCGGTGCCCCGGACGAGACGAACGAACCGATACTCGGGCCTGCCGGGAGCGGCTACCTGCTCGACTACGAGCGCGACGACAACGGGGACGTCGAGTTCGAGTGGGGCGGGCTCATGTTCGAGACCCACGGCGGCGACCTCGACGTGGAGTTCGAGGTCAACGACTACGGCATCTACATCGAGTTCGAGACCAAAGACGGCGGCGAGAGCGTCGAGTTGAGCGCCGTCGCGGACGGCGACTACATCGACTTCGAGGTCGACCACCTGTACGACGTGGAGTTCGAGGCGGCCTCGGACCTCGGGACGAAGTTCGAGGACGACGGAAACGAGGTCGAGTACCGCGGCCGACTCGTCGACTTCGAGTGGGACCCCGAGTCGCTCGAACTCGACCTCAAGATCGCCGGTGCGCGCCTGGAATGGAGCGCGAAGGACCAGTCCACCCGCGAGCTCGAGTACCGCGGCATCGAGGTCCAGATCGAATGGGAGGGCCTCGGCTACCACAGCGACGGCGACTTCGAGGCTCGCCGCCTGTAGGCTATCCTGTGCCAGTGATATAAATAACCTTATTTCTTCTTTTTCCACAATTTCTCCGGTTCAAACCCCCGGACAGTTATCCTGAAATTGCGATAACTCAGCATACTACACTTAAGTATCTGAGGAGACTACTTACAGGGAGAGGGGGGAAGGGGGTTGGAGGAGGAAATCAACAGCGACCGCCGGGGGGAGGAATCGCTCGGTCTACCGGATAGGTACGGGAGTGCGACCGCGTGGCAGGCGCTCACCGAGGCCGGCTTCGGCCTCGTCGAGGTCGACGAGACGGGAACCATCGTGGGCGCGACACCGTCGGTCGCGGACACACTCGGCTACACGTCGGAACCGCTGGTCGGGCAGTCCTCGACACGCCTGTTCCCCGAGTCCGAGGTCCAGTCGGTGCTCGACCTGCTGGCCGAACTCGCGGACGACGACGACGTGCGGGTGGTCCGCCATCGCGGCAAGGACGGGAACGAGGTCGCCCTGCCGGTCTCCGTCCACCGCGTCGAGACCGAAGAGCAGGTGACCTACGTCGAGGTCGTCCGGGACTTCGAGGGCGTTTCTGCGGACGAGGGTGACACCGATGCAGGTAGCGACCGCGTCCTCGCACCCGCGGAGACACCGGACCGGCAGACAGGCGAAACTCGGTCCACCGATGTTCGCTCCCCGGGAGAGCGACCTGACCACGTCCCGGAACCCGACCAAACCGGGCCCTCCGACGCGGCCGACGACACGACCGCCGGGAGGGCCACCGACACGCTGTACCGGGAACTGTTCGACCAGAGCCACGACGCCATCGTCATCTTCGACACGGAGACCGGCCGACTCGTCGACGCCAACGACCGGGCGGTCGGACTCCTCGGCGCCGAACAGGACGAGAAGGCGGAACTCGTCGGCACCCACGCGTCGCGGTTGTTCCGTGACGACACGGATGGGGACGGTGACGGGTCAGCGGGTCGTGGTACCGCCGCTCGCCTGCTCGCGGGCGAGGTGACGGCGAACGAGGACCTGCCCTGCCGGCGGACCGACGGGAGCCCCATCACCGTGGTCGTGAAGTCGGTTGTCAGGTCGGGAGACGTCCGGCTGGCCGTCGCCGTCCAGGACGTGACCGACCGACGACGACGCGAGACCGAGCAGACGGACCGCGTCGCCGCGATGGATGCGGCCCTCGAAGGCATCGCCACGCTCGACGAGGAGTACCGGGTGACGTACGCGAACGAGGAGTTCGCGTCGCTCCACGACACGACCGTAGACGAGACCGTCGGGTCGGAGTGGCAGGAGTTCTACACCGACGAGGAGTGGCGAAAGCTCTCGTGGCAGGTCCTCCCCGCGGTCGAGCGCGAGGGGACCTGGCGCGGGGAGGCGACCGGGCGCCGCGCCGACGGCGAGACCTTCCCGCAGTCGCTCTCGCTGAGCACGGTCGGTGGCGGCGGCCTCGTCGCGGTCGTCCACGACCTCAGCGCACAGAAGCACTACTCCCGGCGCCTGCGCGACCTGAACGTCATCACCCACCGGTTGATGAGCGCGCGGAGCGACACCGAGATCGCGACCATCGGGTGCGAGGCCGTCGGGCAGGTCGTCGGCCTGCCCCTGAACGCCATCCGGCTCCACGACCCGGAGTCGAACGACCTCGTGCTCACCGAGGCGCCCGAGAGCACGATGGAGGTCCTCGGGCCCCGCCCGCGATACGACGTGGAGACGACGCCTGCGGGTCGTGCGTTCGAGACCGGCGAGACCGTCATCACCGTCGTCAACGAGGCTGACCCCTACGGCCGGTACCCGCTCTCGGAGGCGATGTACGTGCCACTCGGCGAGCACGGCGTCATGAGCGTCGGGACCACCGACCCGCACGGGTTCAGCCGGGAGGAGGTCGACCTCGCCGAGTTGCTCGGCGCGAACCTGACCGTCGCGTTCACCCGGGCCCGGCGGGACCGCCAGCTCCGCGAGATGCAGGCCGACCTCACGCGCAAACAGGACGTGTTGCGCCGCCAGCACGACCGCCAGGAGATTCTGCTCGGTATCAGCTCGCTCGTTCAGGAGATTACCGACGCGACCGTACACTCGAAATCGCGCGAGGAGATAGAGCAGGCCGTCTGCGAGACCATCGCCTCGTCGGAACTGTACCACTTCGCGTGGATCGGCAACTACAGCCTCGGGCGCGGGCGCATCGTCCCCCGGGCCGCGGCCGGGCTGGACGAGGGCGTCCTCGACGAGATCGCCCAGATCACCCCGACCGAACTCGAACGCGGCGCCATCGACGAGTCGATTGAGACCGGCGAGGCACAGGTCGTCCGCAAGCAGGACGGCGACGTCGAGTTGCACGAACCGGTCCGGCGGGCAGCGTCAGAGCGCGGGTTCGAGGCGGCCATCGCGGTGCCGCTCACCTACGCCGGCCGGAACTACGGCGGACTGGTCGTCATCGCGAGCCACGCCGACGCCTTCGGCGAGTTCGAGACGCGCGCGTTCTCCGTGCTCGGCGAACTGGTCGCCTTCGCCATCCGGGCCACGACCGACCGGGCACTGTTGCTCAGCGACTCAATCATCGAGGTCGAGGTCGTGAGTACGGACCGGAACGCCGCGCTCGTCGATCTCTCCGCGGAGGTGGGCTGCCGGCTGACCCTGGCTGGCATCGTCGACAACAACCAGAACGGACGGCGGTACTACTACCTGGTCGAGGACGCGCCCGCGGCCACGGTCGTCGCCGCACTCTGGCGCTACCGCGGCGTCGAGGACGTCGAGGTCATCAGCGAGCGCGTGAACGAGTCGCTCATCGCCATCGAGCTGTCGGGCGGGTCGCTCGTGCAGTCGCTCGTCGAGTACGGGGTCCGGGTCCGCGAGCAGACCGTCGACGACGGCCGGGCGACCGTCGTCGTCGAGGCCCCGACGCAGGACGACGTGCGCGACGTGGTCGAGTTGCTGGTCGAGGAGTTCCCCGAGACCGACGTCGTCTCGGTCCTCGAACGCGACCGGCCCGTCCGGACGGCGAACGAGTGCCGGGACATCCTGCTGGGCGACCTCACGGACCGCCAGCACGCGACCCTGCAGACGGCCTACGTCGAGGGCTACTTCGACTGGCCCCGCCGGAGCACCGCCGAGGAGGTCGCCGACCGGCTCGACATCGCCTCCTCGACCTTTCACCAGCACGTCAGGATCGCCCTCCAGAAGGTGCTCTCTGCCCTGTTCGATGAGGAGTGAGCGTGGCTCCCACGGAACCACCGTGATGTGAGCCACGAACCACCCGACCAGCTATTCTACTGATACGTTTCGCAGCGACCGACCCGGAATACCCGTGTCACGTCGGTTTCCCCGGACGGCGTGATAGCTCAACACAACATATCGGTTCGCACTACCGACTCCTCTAGGTAACATCGCGGAGATTCCGCAGGTTATCAGGAGTGTTGTCAGGACGGTACCGAGAAGTGTGGGTTCCTAGTTCATGGGGATTCGGAGGTTATATGGTAACGAGAGATCGGCATGAACAGGTCATTTGGCGATTACAATTCGATCCGGGACCGTGCTGCCGCGGAGGCAGCTGCACGAGAGTCGTTCGAGACCGCGAACCCGTTGACGGCGGTCGCGACGTTGCTCGGGCGGAAGTGGCACCTCGTCATCCTCGACGAGCTGCTCGAGGGGGGACCGCAGGGGTTCAGTGCACTGCAGCGACAGATCGGGGGAATCTCGAGCAAGGTGCTGTCGGAGAGCCTGAGCGACCTCGAGGAGAAAGAACTCATCTCGCGGGCGGTCGTCTGTGAGAAACCGTTCCGAGTGGAGTACTCGTTGACCGAACGGGGGGAGGCACTCCAGCCGGTCATCGAGGCCGCACGGGAGAGTTCGGTCTAGCGACCCGAGACGGTCCGACCCGGCTGTATCGACCGCGTACGAACCTGCGACTACGTTTTTTCGCCGACAGTGCAGTGTCGCGCACGTGAGCCCACGCTCCGGGAGCGCAGTGTCGAAATCGAGACGGCAGAGAAAGAATCCGTGGTCGTGGATCAGAACTCCCGCATGTCCTGTTGTTCTTCGGTGAGCATCTCCGGGACGAGGTGCTTGTCCCCCCATTCGGCCATGCTGTCGATGACCGCTTCCAGGTCCTTCCCGCGCTCTGTCAGCCGGTACTCCACCCGGAAGGGGCGGTCGCTGATGATCCGGCGCTCGACGAGCCCGAGCCGCTCCATCTCGCTCAGGTTCTCCGAGAGCACCTTGCTGGAGACGCCGTATATCTCCTCGCGCAACGCCGAGAACCCCAGTGCCTCGTTCTTCAGCAGTCGGTGCACGATCGCTGGCACCCACTTCTTGCCGAGGACGTTACTGGCTGCGGTGATGGAGCACCAGTCGTCGCTCCGATACCAGAGTTCTGATTTCTTTGTCGTCTCCTCCATACACTAGAGGACTAGTGCTGATTAGCTAAAAAGCGGTCCCCGTCCCTGCGAGGCTCCGGTAAGTACCCCCGGCTCAGGCGGTGCTCAACCCCCTGAGAGGTCGACCAGGGCGTAACCCCCTCACTCGGCGCTCAGACGCATTCCGGGCCGTAGGAAGCCCACCGGGAGCACCCGTTATTACCTGACAGGTAGTTGATTGTTTATTGCCGGCACTGGCCTATCTCCGGATGGTAGAGTATGGAGGAACTTGACCAACTTACGAAACGCGATTACCTGAAGCTAGCAGGAGCTTCACTGGGTGCTCTCGCACTCGCGACCGGTGGCTTGCTCATCTCGAACAACAAGCCGGCCGCGACCGACAAACCCGGTACGACTCCCGACGTGACCCCGCCCGGCCCAGGCGGTGGGTCCGGTGGCATCGGTGGCGGCGGCGGCCCCGGCGGTGACGGGGGCTCCGGCGGCGTCGGTGGTGGCGGCGGCGGTGGCCCCGGCGGTGATGGGGGCTCCGGCGGCGTCGACGGCGGTAACGGCGGCCCCGGCGGCGATGGCAGCTCCGGCGGCGTCGACGGTGGCCCCGGCGGCGACGGCGGTGCCGGTGGCGTCGACGACCCGGGAGACGGCGGCTCCGGCGGCGTCGGTGACCCCGGCGACGGCGGCAGCCCCGGCCACGGCGGCCCGGGTGGCTACGTCTCCGGCGACTACCTGGACTACGAACGCGATGACAACGGTGACATCGAGTTCTACTGGGACGGTATCGAGTTCGAGACCTCGAACGGCGACCTCGACCTGGAGTTCGTCGTCTCGACGCCGGACTACTACATCGACCTGGAGGTCCACGACGCCGGTGACGGCCTCGAGGTGACCATCGAGAGCCGGACCGACTACATGGACCTCGAGGTCGACTACGACGACGTCGAGTTCGAGTCCGACGGGGCCGGCTACAAGTTCGAGGACGACGACGGCGAGATCGAGTACCGTGGCGTGTACACCAGCCTCGAGTGGGACCCGGAGAACCGCGAACTCGACGTGAAAGGGCTGTTCAAGCTCGACTACGACGGGGACGACCTCGACCTCGAGTTCCGGGGCATCGGCGTCAAACTCGAATGGGAGAGTGACGGTGACTTCGAAGCCCGGCTCCTCTGAGGAGCACGCGGAGCCCCTCGGGTTCATCGAGCGGCTCCACCGCGGGCTCATCGGAGACGCAGCAGCCGACGGCGACGACGAGCGCGCGTCTCGGCCGCGCGAGGGCTCGACCACCGACGAGACGGCGACCAGTGCCTCTGACATGGACCGGTCGCCGAGGGTCGGGTCGAGCCAGTCGGCGGACGAGGAAGACGAGGACGACGGGATCAGGTTCGCCTTCGACGACGAAGCCGCGCCGCACCCGAGTCAGCGACGGACCGTCGATGACGAGGCGGTCGACGCCGAATCGCCCGGCGATGCCGAATCGCCCGACGCGGCGACCGACGAGAGCGTGGCGACTGCAGGCGCAGTCAGCGACGACGCGTGGCAGCGAATCGCGGCCGACCAGCCCATGGTCGAGGAGGCCGAGGGCCCGTCCGACGCGGAATCGGCTGGGGACAGCAGGCAGAGCCCCGTCACGGTCGGCGAGGTTCGCGCCAGCGATTCGGCCGCTTCAGCGGCCGCCCCAGCAGGGGTCGCGGCCGCGCTCGCGGCCGAGTTGACCGCCGGGACCGTCGACGACGAGACACGCGAGGTGCTCGAATCGCACCTCGGGGTCGGCGTCGACGCGGCGGTCGCCGAGGAGGTACAGTCGCTCCAGGAGCGCGTCGTCGCGCTGGAGACCTACGCGGACGTGCTGGAGACGGAACTCGCCAGTTCCGTCGCCGACGCACAGCTCGCGACCCGCGTCGCCGACATGGACGACCGGGTCGACCGCGTGGACGACCGGCTGGACCGCATCGAGCGGTCGATGCGCGAGGCGCTCCTGACCGTCTCCGACAGCGTCGACCGGCTCGACGGCCAGGTCAGGGACGCCGACGCGGCGGTCGAGGAGAACCGCCGCCAGGTGGCCCGGCTCCTCGGCTGGCAGCGCAACCTCGCCGAGACGATGGCGACCGCCATCCGGGTCACCCCCGACGAACCGCTCGACCCAGACACCCCGCTCACCGGCGACGAATCGCGTGAGTGAGCACCCGTTCCTTCAGCTCTTTTGAACCAGTCAGGTGACACTATGCAACAGCTACGACACAGAATCGACCCGTTCGCGGTGTGGATCGCGGCGGCCCTGCTGGGAGTGCTCGCGCTCTCGGCGACGGCCGTCTACCAGACGACAAGACCGGCGGTGCTGGGGTTCCTGTGGCCCAATGTGCTCGGCCCCATCGTCGCCCGCGGCTCCAACTCGGAGTGCGTCGTGCTCACGGACGGGCGGGTGACCGTCCCGTCGGGCGAGTGCGTCGCGCCGGCCGGTGCCGTCGCCGCCGGCCCGGACCTGACCGTCCTCGGGGCGGGCATGCTCGCGCTGGTGCTCGGCTTCTTCGTGGTGGGGGCGTTGCTCCTGCTGGAGACGCTCGACGCCCGCGAGACGCGGGAGTTCTTCTACGCGGTCGTGCCCTTCATGGCGCTGACCGGCGTGTTGCTCGCCATCGGGCAGGGCGCGAGCCGGCTCCCGAACGGCCCGCTCGACCTGCTCCCGTTCCCGTTCAACCTCGGGCTGGTCACGTCGGTCGTCTACCTCTCGGCGGTCACGCTGACGGTCCTCGTCATCGCGCTGGGGGTGTTCCTTGAACGCCACGACCGGGTGCCGAGTTTCCACCAGTTCGCCGCCAGCGTCGGTGCTGCCGGCCTGGCTGTGGCGCTGCTGCTCGGTGTCGTGCTGGCGCTGACGACGGAGGTCGGGCGCCTCACCGTCGGCTCGATGGCCGGGATGGCGGTCGTGCTCGTCCTGACGACGGTGCTCGCGGTCGTGGTCTGGGCCGGGCTCGCACGCGCGATGCCCGACGTGGTGACCGGTATCGGCGCGATGGGGCTCGTCGTGTTCTGGGCGTTCCTGCTCAACGGGGTGGCGACCGTCGTCGCCCTCGACTGGGCCGGCGTGTTCGGCATCGAATCGGTCGGGTTCACGCCGAACTTCGTCGGGCAGATCGTCGTCGCCCTGACGGCGGCCCTGCTGCCGAGTGGGCTCGGCACCGCGTGGCCCTACCTGCTCGTCCAGCTCGGCATCGGCATCGTGGTCGCGTCGAGCTTCGAGGAGTCGGAGGTGACGACGACCACGCCCGCGCTGTTGCTCCTGACCGCGGTGGTCGCCTTCGGGCTCGTGACGGGCGTCCAGGTGCTCGTGGCGATGACGTTCGGGCTCTGAGCCGCGGTTTCGCGTAGTCGCACCTGCGTCTGTTCTCTGCTGTTTTCCCTTCCTGCTGTTTCCGTGTTGCTGGGTCCGAAGAGCAGTGGCTCGGACTGATTCGGACAGATACTCGCAGGGATAGGGGCTCGCAGTTGCTACTTGCGAAGAGCCTCGCCTGACCCGTCGAGCAACCCCAGAAGCGTGTCCACCCCGACCGCGCGGAGGTGGCCCTCCTCGTCGGTGAGTTCGGCCGCTATCTCGGCTCGGGTCCACCAGCGGGCGTCGGCCGCATCGCTGGCGGCCTGGATGGTGCCGGTCGTCTCCGTGCTGGCGACGGCGTAGACGAGTGCCACGTCGGTCTCGCCGGACCCGTAATCGAGGAAGCCGTCACAGACGAGCGTGAGTGCCCCGGGTGCGGCAGCGAGGCCGGTCTCCTCTTCGAGTTCCCGAGCGGCCGCCTGCCGGGCGCGTTCGCCGGCCTCGACGTATCCGCCGGGGGTCGCCCAGGCGCCGATGTCGTCGGCTGCACCACGCTCGATGAGGAGCACACGGTCGCCGTCGAGGACGGCGGTCCTGGCCATCACGCTGGCGTTGTGGTAGATGGTCACGCCACAGTCGCTGCAGTGTGGCCGGGGGCCGTCGTCGGTGTCGCGGCGCGTCAGCGGTTCGCCACAGCGCGGGCAGTAGTCGGGAGCGTCCCCGTGGAGTACCCAGACCATGCGCGAGGCTATTCGACGGACCCAGAAAAGTGTCGGGGAGCGACCATGTCGCTGGGTGGGACGACGCGGTCGAGAACGAGCAGATAGCGAGAACGGATCAGGCGTCACCGACGAGCTGCGAGGATTCCTCGCGGCCCATGGTGTAGACGAGCACGTACGTCCCGGCCATGACGAGGCCGTAGAGGACGTGGATGATGAGCCCGGTCGTGTCGAGGGTCGGGATGGTCGGGTTGCTGACGACGTTCATCGACGAGAGCCAGACCGGCATCGCGACGCCGGCGGCGACGAACCAGAGCACGATACCGTAGGTCATCCCGAGCAGGCCCATCGCGAGCGTCGAGACCAGGTACCGGCCCGCGGACGTGAACGTCAGCAGGAGGCCGAAGACGAGCCCGAAGACGACGCTGACGACGAGGTGGACGGCCCAGGCGACGGCGAGCGATTCCTGCCCGACGAGCCCGGCGACCGTCGTCATCGTCCCGGTCGAGTACTGCATCAGCAGGCCCATCACGAACCCGCCGACCATGCCCGCCGCGACCGACTGTGCGAGGGGCACCTCCCTGTTCTCCAGTTTCACCCATGCTGTGCGCTTGGAAGTCATAGATTCTCCTCGGTGGTACTAGTCGTCGAAGAAGTATAACCGCGGCAGTAACGCGCTCGAAAGGTGGGCGTGCCTGCCTCACCGCAGGCCGTGTCCGTGGCCGAGCAAGAGTGCAACGACGTTCACAGAGAGCGTGCCACAGAACACGAGGAAACTCGTCGTCGAGCCGATACCGACGACGATGATAAAGACGAGCACGAAGGGCAATACGATAGCGAGCCAGAACGCGACCCACATGAGAACACGCGAAGGCGACAGCCGGCGGTACGCGGTCTTGCGAACCCCCGGCGAATCGCTTCCTGATACCATCAACGTCTCACCGTACTCGGTCTGTCGGTGACCGCTGGGCGGCGTCCCGGGATGACCCCACAGCATCGTGTGGTCGTTGGAGACGCCGTCCAGCAGTCCCTGAGAGGGACGTCCCCTACAACCCCCATGGGACTAACCCTCACACTGAAGTATGCGCTGGACTGATTTAACGGAAACCTGTCTTCGAGGTACGCGACTAACGAGCGCGTTACACAAATAACGGCGTAACGGGTAGCGCCGCGACAGCGAGAAACAGGGGAATGACAGCCGGGCCGGGGAGTTCAGGCCGAGGTCGTGAACTCCATCTGACCGCTGAAGACCTCGTTGCCGGCGTCGTCGAAGGCACGGATGACCGAGACGTACGTCGTGCTGGCCGCGAGGCCCCAGATCATCTCGTCGACCTCACCCGGCGTCGTGCGGGTGTCGGAGTCGTCCACCGCGAACGTGTTCGCCTTGTTGCCCTTCTCCCAGAACTGGAACTCGGTGTAGACCTCACCGACGCCGCTGTCGATGCTGGTGATCTCGCCGCTGAGCTTCGCGGCGTAGGACGTGGACCAGTCGGGCGAGTCGTTGATGGTCACGGCGAACGGGCCGTCCGGTTGCTCGGGCGCGTCGCCCGTCGTGAAGGACGTGGCGGCACCGGAGACCGAGGAGGTGCCGTCGTCGGCGTACGCCTCGAACTCGTAGCCGGTCGAGGCGTCGAGGCCGCTGACGTCGACCGAGAAGCTCCCGGTCGAGGACTGGCTACCGGCGGAGGCGGACTGCTCGGTGCCCGAGCGGTCGCCCGCGACCCAGTAGTTCACGCCCACGTCGGCCGAGCCGCTCTCGCCGAGGCTCGTGACCTCGCCCGAGAGGGTCGCGCCGGAGTCCGTGACGTTGCTCGCGGAGCCGGTCTTGACGCCGAGGGACGGCGTGTTGCCGGTCGTGAACGTGACCTGCGAGCCGAAGTCCTCGTCGGTGTCCCAGTCGGGGTTGGCGTAGGCCTGCACGACGTAGGTGGTGTCGGCGCGGAGCTCGCTGACGGAGAGCGAGAACTCGCCCGTCGCGGTCTTCTCGCCGACCTCGCGGCGCTCGAGCGTCGCGTCCTTCATGCCCTCGGCCCACCAGTGGAAGCCGACGTCGGCCTCGTCGTGGTTCCCGAGGCTCTGGAGGTTGCCCGTGAGCGTCGCCGTGTTGTCCCCGACGTCCGCGACGGGTGCCGTGGTGACGCTGAGTGCGCCGGTCGTGGTGAACTCGCGTGCGGCGCCCGTGACCTCGGTGCCACTGTCGTCGACCGCGTACGCGAGGAACTGGTAGGTGACGCCCTCGGTCAGGCCGGAGACGCTGGAGGAGAAGGTGCCGGCGGCGGACTTCGAGCCGACCTCGACGGTCTGCTCGGTGCCGCTGCGGTCACCGGACTGCCAGTACTTGAAGCCGACCGTGGCGGAGCTCGCGTCGCCGAGGCCGGTCAGCTCGCCGTTGAGCGTCGCCTGGGTCGTGCCGAGGTCGGTGACGGAGCGCGTCTCGACCGCGAAGGTCGCCGGCTCGTCGCCACCGCCGCCGCCGTCGCCGACCGCGGCCTCGACGTCGAGCAGGCCCGCACCCTGCTCGTTGTCCGCGTGGCCGAGGTCCTCGGCGGTGTCGGTCAGGCGCTTGCGCGTCTCGGACGCGCTGAGACCCTGTGCACGGAGCAGTCCAGCAGCACCGGAGACGTGGGGGGTCGCCATCGACGTCCCGGAGTACTTCTGGTAGCCGCCGCCCTTGACACAGGAGAGGATGTCGCTACCGGGTGCGCACATCTCGACCTCCGGACCGGTCGAGGAGAAACTCGACATCGAGTCGTCGGAGGCCGTCGAACCGATCGCCATCGACTCGGGGTAAGCACCGGGGTAGTGGACACAGTCGGTACACGGTCCCTCGTTGCCCGCCGCGGAGATGATGATGACGTCGCGGTCCTGTGCGTACTGGAGCGCGTCGCGGATGGTCGAGGACCCCGAGGAGGCACCCAGACTCATCGAGATGACGCCGTAGCCCTGGTCGGCGGCCCACTTGATGCCCTCTGCGACGCCGCTCGCGGACCCGGACCCGGACCCGGAGAGAACCTTCACCGCGTGCAGGGTCGCCTGCGTCGAGACGCCGATGACACCCTCGTCGTTGTTGACGGCGTTCGCGATACCGGCACAGTGCGTGCCGTGACTGTGGTCGTCGTCCCAGTCCTCGACACAGTCGGTGCCCGAACAGTTCTCGACCGCGTAGCCCTTCCCGAGGTTGGGCTGCAGGTCGGGGTGGTCCGCGTCGATACCCGTGTCGAGGATGGCGATGTGTGCACCCTCACCCGTCTGGCCGTTGCTGTGGACCACGTCGGCGTCGACCCGGTCGATGCCCCACGGCTTGGACTGGGCCAACGCGTGCACGGTCACGTCTTCCTCGACGTACCGGACGTCGTTGTTGCGCTGGAGGCTCTTGATGGCCTGGTCCGAGAAGTTTCCGACCAGCGCGTTCCCACGGTCACCGAAGTCGAGTTCCTTGTCGATAGATGCAGCCTTCTTCTTCGCAACCTCGATGCCGAACAGTGATTTCGTTCCTACCACACGACGTTTCCGTCGTGTGTCCGCCTCTGCGGCGAGAGCTGTACCAATACCTTCGGCGGCGACCACACCGCCACCTATACTTTGCAGTATCCGTCGTCGCGAGATTCGCTTGCTGCTCATTGTGTGCTTGCACCGGTCGCCCAGGGGGGATTCGGGCAACCGTGGTGTTTGTCTCAGCTTGCTACTGAGCTACTCTGGGGTTATCGACCCGGATGTCTTAAGTCTATTTCACAGAAAGTCACATTTTCTGAAATAAGTTGGCCAAAAATCATATATTACTGGGGAAATCGTGTCGTCTTAGTTTGTTATTCGTATTCACACTTATGGCCGAACGGCCGGCGGCTACGTCACGTACGTCTCTTGGTAACGTGTAACTTACTCTCTTACGGCGGCGGTAACCACGCATTAGAAACCGGGTAAACCGCGGGTAACACGGGTACGAAACTGTTATTCGGTGGTCTGAGACTGGGTAGGGTGCTAAATATACTTGTGACTAGTATCGAAGTGGATGCAAGATCTAAGTGGATTCCAGCGAGATCTCCTCTACGTTATCGCCAGCCTCGACCGGCCACACGGTCTGGCCATCAAGCGAGAGCTAGAGCGGTACTACGGCAAGCGCATCAACGAGGGACGGTTGTATCCGAACCTCGATGTGCTCGTCGAAGAGGACCTCGTCCGGAAAGGACAGAAGGACCGCAGAACGAACTACTACGAGTTGACACGGACGGGAGTCGACGACCTGTTGGCGCGACACGAATGGGAGGCTACGAAGCTGGAGAACGTCGAAGAGTTCGAAGGCAAGGAAGCGAAGACGCAGTGACGGGGACTGCTGTAGAACGTCACCGTGGCGACCGCACGAACGGTCGCGGTCACCACGTGACAGCATCCCAGCTGGCCCCGTAGTGCAGCCGCGTCGCGGCTGTAGCGCGCCTCGCGTGCGTACCACCTATTCCGATAGAGGCCCGGCAGCGCCGGTTCGTATTCCGGCGACTGCCGCGTTCTCTACATCATGACGAAGCCACGAGACACCATCGCCGAGACGCATCGCCGACGGCCTGGAACGCATCACGATGGCCCGAGACGCATCGAGTACGGTGTGTCTGTGCACCGGTCCCCGGTTCGTAGTAATCGAGGTTAGACAATCGTCGTTTTCCACGGTGATGATATGACGGTGCTGGGCCGTATCGACCGAGATATTCGTCCATGTTTGTATAGAAACGCGTATCCCTCTCTGTATTTACTCCCGGTTCGACAGAGAAACCCGGTTTCTACCCCGACAATCGTCGAACATCCGGGCATGATGGCTACCGGTACAAACCAGAGCCTTTTACGTATCGCTTTCCTCAGTAACGGATACCTGTTCCACGGCACCCGGTGCATCCCGTCGTCACGACCGTCTCGGCGGTGCACTCGACGCCAGCGCTCCCGTTCTCGGCAATCGTGATCAAGACAATCCGTCGAATATCCATCCGCGATTACCTCTCTCCGAACGTATTCCAGTCCAGACACACGAGACTGGGATGAAACCAGACTGCGGAGTCTGTGAGCGAAAGGTTGCCCGGTTCTAGATTCAAAAATCAAAACACTCTTTTTCCCCCGATACTTTGTCCCATTCATGTACGACCTGACTGGATTCCAGCGGGACCTGTTGTACGTCATCGCAGGGCTCGACGAACCGCACGGGCTTGCCATCAAGGACGAGCTCGAGAACTACTACGAATCAGAGATCCACCACGGCCGACTCTACCCGAACCTCGACACCCTCGTCGACAAGGGCCTCGTCGAGAAGGGTGAACTCGACCGCCGGACGAACTTCTACACCCTGACCCGCCGCGGTCGCCGCGAGATCGAGGCGCGCCAGGAGTGGGAAGCACAGTATCTGGACGAACTCGCCCGCGCAGAAGCGTAACGTCGTACATCCGGTCCCGCTGCCGACAGACAGCGAGGGCCCGGTAACTCGCTTCGACTGACGAAGTGCGGCGCTCACGCGTCGCAAGGCACCCCCCGATTCTTTCGACACCACGAACCGGCGAGCCGCGGCACTCGGTAGACGGCCTCCCGCTATCGTGGGGTCCGTGACCGGGTCGGCAGTGGCACGACGTCGGCCACCACGTCGGCCGCGAACCGGACGCCGACGACCGTCGCCGTCAGCAGGACGAACAGCCCCTCGGTGAGGGGAAGGTCGCCCTGGAGTGCGGCCTGGAAGAAGACGTCCGCGAGTCCGTGGACGCCGAAGAGGACCTCGACGACGAGGACCGAGCCGAGGAGCACGACGAGGAAGCGGTCCAGCGACCGGCTCACCCGTGCGAGGACGACGGGCGCGAGGTGTCGGCCGACCAGCGTGGTCGCCGGAAGCCCCCGCGTCTTCGCGGCGGTCACGAACGTCTCCTGGCTGGTCTCGTTGACGACGCGCCGCCAGGTGGGCAACTGGCACCCGAAGCAGGCGAGCGCGACGACGGCTGCCGGGACCGCGACGCCCGTGAGTGCGCCCACGAAGGCGTCCAGCGAGAACTGGAACGGCAGCACGACGAGGGTTCGCTCCGCGAGGACGAGAGGTGTCTCGCCGGCGCTCCGGTAGAAGTCGAGGGAGAAGGCGGGTTCGCGGGCGAATCCGCCGTCTGCTAGCTCTGGGCTGGCCACGACGAGCGCCACGGCCGCGACGAAGAACGTCGGGGTCGCTCTCGTCGTCCTGGCGATCACGCCGAGCGCCCTGTCGAGGAGGCTTCCCGGGCGTCGCCCCGCGAGAAGGGCGAGCGTCCCGGCAGCGAGTGTTCCCGCGGTGAAGCCCCAGAAGGCCAGCCAGAGCGTCGGCCCGACGTGGGTCGCGACCACCGACCAGGTCGAGGCAGGAGCCGGGTCGGTCTGCAGGACGTACGAGTGGGGGAACTCCAGCACGAGCAGCTGGGCGAGGTACTCGACCAGGTGCGCGAGGATGGGCGTCTCCATGCCGAGGGTGCGTGTCGTCTGCTGGACCACCTCCCGGGACTCCGGGTACCCGAAGTAGATGGTGTCGATGGGACTCAGGGGGCCGCGTCGGAGGACGAAGAACGCGGCGAGGAGTGCACTCAACAGGGACGCCCCTGCGACGAGGGCCCGTCTCGATACGGTCCGTCTCGTCAGAAGGTTGTGGATGCGAGTGCCGACCGGGACGGCATCTGGTTCGTCTCTGGTGAGAGGTCTGGGGCCGCCGGGGGGAGCGGCGTCTTCGCCGGATTCTGTGTCGGGGACCATGGTGACCTGTTCGTCGCTGCGCATGTTAAAACCAAGCAGGATGTGTACACGGTGTAGACTGTGTAGAATGTGCAGGCTGTGTAGGCAGTGTCGGTGGACAGCCGGGGGGCACCAGAACTGGTCGACTTCGGTCAGTCGTCGTCGGGAAGCCGACCCAGAAGTTCGGTGAGGACATCGACCGCCGCGTCGGTGTGCAGCGGTTCGTTGTCGCTCCCGCACTGGCTGTCCATCACACAGGACGGGCAGCCGCGGGTGCCCTTGCAGGCACACCCGTCGATGCGGTTCCGCGTGGTCGTCGCGAGCGTCTCGACCACCTCGTAGATCGCCTTCGAGAACCCGAGGCCGCCCGAGACGCCGTCGTAGATGAACCAGGTCGGTTTCCCGGTCTCGGCGTGCTGGCTCACCGAGAGGCCGCCGAGGTCGGACTTGTCCATCCGGAGTTCCAGTGGGGCGAGTTTGATCATCCCGTGTTCGGCGCCGTGCAGGCCGCCCATGAATATCTGGTCGACCTTCGAGCCGGGGAGGTCGTCGACGGTCTGTGCGTCCTCCGGGAGGTCCCGGTCCCCGTCGTCTTCCCCATCGTCGTGCCCCTGAGCGTCCCCGTCCCCGAAGACGACGCGCTCGACACACGCTTCGCGCATCCCCTGCGGGAGTTCGACCCACATGAGCTGGGTCCGCATCGAGAGGGGTCCAAGGCCGGTGGGTCGAAGGGGCTGGGTGATCTCCCCGCTGTCGATGTCCCGGCGGCGGAAGTGGCTGTAGTGGACGTCGACGACACCAGTCCCCCAGCACACGCGCCAGCCGTCGCCGAGGTCCTGGGTGTGTTCCTCTTCGAGGTCGTGGATGTCGATGTCCGAGAGGGTCTCGGAGTACTCGTTGGTCTGGACCGACTGGAGTTCGACGTATGGGTTCGGGCGGTCCTCCTCGAAGGCGACCACCTCGTACTCGACGCCCGCGTGAAGGACCAGCGCCCCCTTGTGGAACTCCCGGTAGGCCCGCTCCCTGTCGATGGGCTCCATGTCGATGTCGCCGTCCCGGCGGCGCACGTCGAACTGCGTGCCGCCGGTGTTGTACATCGAGATGTCCATCTGGGGGCGCGGGCCGCCGTCGTAGGTGACGCCGTGGTCGAGGTCGCCGACGAACTCACCCGCGTCTTTGAACATCTCGACGGCGCGGTCGAGGCGCTCGCCGTCGAACCACTCGCGGTCCTCGGTCGTGAGGGGCAGTTCGTGGGCGGCACAGCGGACGTGCTGGGCGTACACCGGGTTGTTCTCCAGGCCGACGACCGCGTCCTCGACGTTGTCGCCGAGGAGGTACGTCGGCTCGTCGAGGATGTACTGGTCGATGGCGTCGGCCCGGGCGACGAGCACCGAGAGGGCGTCCGAGTCGCCCCGCCCGGAGCGACCGAGTTGCTGCCAGAACGACTGTCTGGTGCCGGGATAGCCCGTCAGGACGGTCGCGTCGACGCTCCCGATGTCGATGCCGAGTTCGAGCGCGTTGGTCGAGATGACCGCGTCGAGGCTGCCCGATTTGAGTTCGTACTCGGTCCCCCGGCGGGTCTCCTTGCCGTGGCCGGCGTGGTACGGCTCGACCGAGAGGTACCCCGAGAGGGGGTGGTCGCGGGCCGCGTTGACGGCCTGCTTCGCGCCGATCTCGGTCCCCTGGCGGGACCGGGTGAAGGTGAGGGTCTGGACGCCGTGGAGGCCGAGGTGGGCCGTGAGTGACGCTGCCTGGTCCCCGGCGCTGGCGCGGGCCTGCTTGTACTCTTCCAGGTCGGCGTCCTCGGGAAGGGCGTCGGTGTCCAGTGGCGGGTTCCAGAACACGATGTCGCGGCGGCCGTGGGGACTGCCGTCCTCGGCCACCACCGAGAACGGCGCGCCCGTGAGCCGGCGGGAGTGCTCGGCCGGGTTCCCGATGGTCGCGCTCGTACAGACGAGCTGTGGGTCGCTGTCGTTGTGCGCGAGGACGCGCCGGAGCCGCCGGATGGTCCAGGCGACGTGCATCCCGTGGACGCCGGTGTAGGAGTGCGATTCGTCCACCACGAGGAGCGAGCAGTCGGCGTAGAAGTCGTGCCAGCGCCGGTGGTGGCCGAGGTAGACGTTCACGCCGGCGAAGTTCGTGATGACGACGTCGGCGTGCTCGCGGATGTGCTTGCGCCGGTCCCGGGGCGTGTCGCCGTCGTACACCGCGACCGTCAGGTCGAGTTCGAGGTCGTCGAAGAGGTCCGAGAGCTGGCGTTCCTGGTCGCGAGAGAGCGCCTTCGTCGGGTAGACCAGCAGTGCGGTGGAGTCGGGATTCTCGAGGTAGTTCCGGGCAATCTGGAGGGCGTACACCCAGGTCTTGCCGGACGAGGTCGACGTGGCGACACAGACGTTCTCGCCAGACTCGAGGCGGTCCAGTGCCTTCGCCTGATGCGTGTACGGGTCGAAGGGGAGTCGCCGGGCGAGTTCGGGACGGAGCACCTCGGCGGCGGGGACGCGCTGGGCGTCGCGGGCCTCCTGGATGGCGACGTGGACGATCTGGTCGTCGTAGTCTGGAAAGGAGTCGGCCAGGGTACGGCCGGTGATGGGCAGGTCTCGCTGTGGTGTATCGGAACTCATCTGGCGTCGGGTGTCGGTTCTTGTTCGCGGTGTGTCTTCAACGCTCGCACGCCGGATGGCCGGGAATCGTCGTCCGGGAGCGCGCTGACCGCACTACCAGTCAGAGAGCGACCCCTGGGTCCCGGTGTCGCGGTCGGTGGACCCGTCGCTTCCCGTGCTCAGTAGCCGGTTCGAGTTGGCGAGTTCGTCGTAGACGTGTGCGAGGGCGCGCACGTCGTCCTCGCAATAGGCTTCGAACGATTCCCAGTCGGGTGAACACTCGTCTGGGTCGGCGACCCACTCTCGGTATCGTCTCGCGACCGTCGCGCCGGTCAGGCCGGTCTCGTCACCGGGCCAGCCAAGAGCCTCGGCCACGTCGGGCAGGCGGTTGGTGAGCCCCGGAAGGACGGCGTTGCCATCTTTGACGGCCCACTCGTACGGGTCGAACCGGTAGGTCGAGGTCCAGTCGTCGACGTAGCGCGGGCAGTGCTCGACGACCTGGTCGTGGATGGCACCGAAGTCGAAGTTCCACCCGTTGTAGGCCACGATAGGGCGGCCGCGGGCGTTGGCGACCAGCCAGGACATGAACGCCTCGATCGGCTCGCCCGGCGCGTCGGGGTCGCGCTGGCGGAAGCTCATGTAGTTCCCGGTCGTGGGGTCGAGGACCCCGACGAGCCAGATGACACTCGGCGCGAGACCGTCCGTCTCCACGTCGATGAAGACGGGGTCGCCGGTCGGGAGCGACGCGTCCGCGGTGAGCACGACCCGACCCTCGGTCATGGCTGCAGCCGCCTCGACCACGCTTCTGGCGGTCGAGGCACCGAAACCGTCGAGCGTCTCGATGTCACCGGGCGTCGCGTCGGCCACGTCGGCCCGGGTCCGGTAGCCGGCGCGGCGCAGGGCATCTGCGCGGGTCTCGCCGACGCCGGAGATGGCCCTGAGGCCGAGGCGGGCCGTCGAGAGCGTCTCGACAGAGACCGTCCCGTCGGGGTAGAGGTCGAGACACGTGACTGCGTCGTCGTCCGCGGTACCGGCCCCGTGGACCGTGAGGGCGTTCGGATTTCGGTTCGGTGTGTCGTCTGCATCGCTCGAATCCCACTCCCGACGGTAGTCGCTCGGGAGTGCGCCCGAGATGTGCGTATAGGAACCCGAGGCGTCTCCGAGCGCGGCTTCGTACGGTTCGCGGCCGTCGAGGCTGGCCGAGAGGGTCGTCGTGTCGACCGAGACGTCGAGGAGATTGCTCACGACGAACGTCTCGGTGGCGGTATCGAGGGTCCCCTCCCCTTCGTGGTCACAACGTTCGTGGTCCGCGATGGTCGCCAGCGTCTCGTGGTCGGGCGCGACGAACAGCTCGATACCGCCGACCGTGACTGGCCCGCCCTGGTGCGACGGGTCGCCAGGGATCAACAGCGGTCGGTCGTCGGCGGTGACGACGAGGGCAGCCTGAGCGCGCCGGTCCGGCGACTCGCCGGTGAGGAACACGGCGTCCGGGTCGAAGTGCTCGAACGGGTCCCGGAGTGCGGCGTCCGGCGCGTCCGCGACGAACCGGGGCGGCAGGGCGAGCACACGGGCCGGGTCGGCGCGGGACATACCAGTCCGTCTTCACCCCGTCGGCAAGAGGGTATCGACGGCGGCACGGAGTTCGCTTGCGAGGGCATCGAGCCCGGTGGAAGCGTCCCGGTCCCGCTTGCGCCTGAACCGGCCCCTGACGAGTGGGGTGACCAGCGGGAACGAGGAATCGAGGCGCTCGAACTCGAGGGTCTCGAAGCGGTCGTCGGCCAGGAGCCGGTCGCCGCTCTCGCGGTCGAGGTGACAGCCCGCGGCGACCCGCTTCCACGCCGGTGTGACCGCCGACTGGACGGAACCCGTGACACCGCCAGCGTGGACGTGTTCGAGAATCCGCAACTCGCCGCCCGGTCTGAGGACCCGCGCGAGTTCGTCGATACTCGCGTCGAGGTCGTCGACGGTGCAGAGGACGAGGGAGACCACGGCGACGTCGACCGAGTCGTCCGCGAGCGGAATCGACTCGGCACCCGCGTCGTAGATGGTCACGTCCAGTCCCGCCTCCTCGGCGCGTGTCACGGCGCGCCGGCGCATGTGGCGGTCCGGTTCGACCGCCGAGACGGTGAGCGACGGGCGGTCCCCGGCCGAAGTGTCGTCTGGAGTCTGGTGGGCCGAGTTTCGGGCCGCCGCGTAGTACGGGAACATCGCACCCGTCCCGGTTCCGACGTCGAGGACGTGTCCGGAGAGGTCCTTCGCGAGCCATTCACGGTGCGGCGCGAACACCGTTTCCGCCGGCTTCGTCAGCGGGTCGTAGAGCGCCGCGAACAGCGGGTGGTCGTCGGTCATCTCAGAGTGGGAAGGTAGGAGGTGGTGGCGTATAGAATGTGGCATCCCGTGCCCGACAGTCGCGAGCTTCGGGCGGCCCGTGACCGTGCTGGCCCCGTCAGGAAGAACCGTAGTGAAAGCGCGTCGTGACGTAGTCCAGGACGGTATCGACGCGCTCGTGGTCGAACGTCCAGAACCCCTGCCACTCGTTGCGGCCGACCTCGTAGCAGACCAGCCCCGCGTCCTGTGCGGGGTCGGTCGGGTGCTGGAAGATGACGAACCAGGACCGGCGGAGCTCTTCGTCTCCGTCCTCGCCATGCGGTTCGAGAGGAGAGTCGGGGCCTGGTGTCCAGTTCGGAATGCCGTAGACGTGGACGTCGAGTCCTGTCGAGGCGAGCTTGTCGTACACCTGTCGCGTCCCGCGCTCGTCGTTGATGCGCGAGAGCGTCTGGAACCCCGAGTGGATGGCGCCCGTCCCGGCCTGCCACGCTTTCGCCTCGATGTAGCGCGAGATCTCGATGAGCAGGAACTTCTGTTTGCGCGTGTCGGGATAGCCGACCATGGAGAACGGGGTGTCTGCGAGTTTCAGGATCGCCTCGGGTGTCTCCACCTCGTCCAGCGACCGGGACCCGGAGATGTAGGTGTCGGAGTTGACGAACAACACCGCGTTTCCGATGGATTCGAGCGACGAGGACACCGGTGGTCCGCCGTCGCCCTCGCCGCCGCCGTCGACGAGCACGCGGTCCTCTTCGGCTGCCGGTCCCGAACCCGACTCGGTGACGGTGACCGGCTGCCCCTCGAAGAGTTCCTCCAGCATGCTCTGGACGATGTCTGTCTCGGTTCTATTCACGACTGTCAACGTCCGGTCGACGTCACCGAGGTCGTGAATGAACTCGAGTAGGCTCACGACAATCACTCGGAAATGTGTCTTAATAAGTATTCTCGCCAAACCGTGATAGCCGTCTGATACCATGCCGGGTGGTCTCGTTCGAGAGTGCGACGCCCCGGCGAGAGACACACCTCGTTTCCAGTGAAATCAGGGACGTCGTCCCTCTCCCTCTCCGCTACGACTACCGAGGGGTGCGTCTCGGTCCAACGATGTCGGCCCTCCACCTGAACCGGATTGGCACACGATTTCGCTCTCTGTCACTCTCTCACTCTCAGCGCGCGGCTGGACCGACACCACGTTTCCGGTGAAAACCGCGGGTAGTGTCCTTCCAGCCTGTCGATTTTCGGCCCCGTTCCGAGGCAGTGTACGGTCGATGGAACTCGATGGACCTGACTGGAGGGACGGAGTTTTCGGGGTACTCGATAGGGAGTGCCTCGGAGGAGTCCACACCCGGTGGCACACCGTGTTTCCGGTGAAACGGGCCGAGGTCTGGTGCGCCAGGTACGGAGCAGTGAAACGGCGGTGTCGAATGCTGTAGCGGGACAGGAGCACGACGTGGTAGAAACGCGACGTGGTAGAAACGCGACGTGGTCGGAGCATGACGTGGCAGAGGTGCTTCGTGGCGGAAGCGGTGAGGCAGGAGTCAGAGTCGATGGAGTAGAAGCAATGAGCCAGAAACGATGAGGCAGTCGCGGTGACGGTGAAGACGGACACCTCGTTTCCGGTGAAATCGTCCTTCGAGAAGAGGGAAGCGTGCGAGCCTGCTCTGGAGGGCAGGGACACACACCGGGTTTCCGGTGAAATGGGACTCGGAGGCACCGGGGGGTGGATAGAGGAAATGGTCTCGGCGGTGGTGAGTCGGTCCGAGCTACCGAGGAGGAGGGCGGGAATGGACACGAGAACCGCAATCCCGTCGCCTGGACGGACACCTCATTTCCGGTGAAATCACACGGGATCACGGTGAGGTCGCCGGTGAGTTCGAATACCCGCCCTGCTGGCAGAGAGCGTCGTCTTCAGGGTGGGATGAGCTGTAGACGGGCTGGATAACGCTGGCCGGGTAACGCTGCCGAGTCGGTCGCCACCGGTCGCGGGAACTCACGAGCCGTCACGATAGGTCACGAGACTGGTCTAGATAGGGGGAGGACGTGTAGACACACACACCGGGTTTCCGGTGAAACAGGGTCCGAGGGGAGGGGAAAGATTCTGAGAGCGGCGCTAGAACTGTCGTTCTTCGGATGTTTAAAATAGATGGTTTTAAATAATAATAGGGAGAACAGTCCAGTGATTGACTCGCAAGCTAGTAAAGCGAGCTCTGCTCGCGGCAGGCAGTACTGCGAGCAGACGAAACGAAGGAGACTGACTCACGGAGACTGACTCACGGAGACTAACTCACCGGCGGTTGCTCTTCGGTCGTGTTTAGTTGCACCCGTTTGCGGTCGGTCGGTGACTGCTATCCTGTTGAAGCTCGTCGTCCCATCGAAGACTACCGACCGATCGATCGTTGCCAGGAAATCGTTGGCTTGGAGACCGGCATTCTCTGGAAGCGTGGCGGCTGGGCACGGCGTGGTGGCTGGGCACGGACTACATCTCACGGGAACTCACGACCGGATCTCACGAGACTAGTGTCCGCACGTGTCTCCGTCCAGTTCTGACCCTCCCTTCAGTCGTGATCTCCCCTGCAGTCCCGTGCCCGGTACCAGCCCCGACCCCCCTCCCGGCCACACCTCTGCTTCCAGTGTTTCCCCTGCATCAACTGGAACCCTCCCCCACCTTCGAGCACCATTTCACCGGAAACCCGGTGTGTGTCTCTCGACGGGGCCCCCACCCACGTACCGCGATTACCTCCCGAAACCCCCGCTTCGACTGCACCCCACCCACCCCTTCGCCCCGTTTCACCGGAAACCCGGTGTGTGTGTCTCGTCCATCCTTCACCGAACGACCTCCCTCGAAAAATCCTGACGGGCATGGGGAAACAGCCAAGTCGTTTCACCGGAAACGTGGTGTCCAAGCAAGATGACGAACGCGGATGACCTATTCGTCCGGGAGGACGCTATCTTCGCCAACAAGGAACTCCTCGAGATCAACCACCTGCCGGACGAGGGTCGCATCGTCGGGCGGGACGAGGAGATATCCAACCTCGCGAACGCGGTGAACCCGGCGATATTCGGCCAGAGCCCGAGCAACGTGCTCATCTTCGGGAAGACGGGGACGGGGAAGTCGCTGTGTGCGAAGTACGTCTCGAACCGCCTCACCCAGACCGCGGGCGAGGAAGGGGTGAACGCGGAGTACGCCTACGTCGACTGCGCGCAGGATTCCACGGAGACGCAGGCGGTCCAGACCATCGCGAAGTCCCTGAACGACCCCGACGAGACGGACATCACCATCCCCGACAAGGGTATCAGCACCTCGACGTACTACAAGCGACTCTGGGTCATCCTGGACCAGCTCTACGACGTCTCCCTCGTCATCCTCGACGAGATCGACAAACTCGACAACGACGACATCCTGATGCAGCTCTCGCGCGCCGGCGAAGCCGGGAAGATCACCAACTGCAAGATCGGCGTCATCGGCATCAGTAACAAGATCAAGTACAAGGACCGGATGGACGAGCGCGTCAAGTCCAGTCTCTGCGAACGCGAGTACGTCTTCCCACCCTACGACGCCTCCCAGCTCCGCGAGATCATGACCGCGCGTCGCGACGCGTTCAAACAGGGCGTGCTCGACGACGGGGTCATCCCGCGGGCGGCCGCGCTGGCGGCACGCGAGCACGGTGACGCCCGGAAGGCCATCGACATGCTCCGGTACGCGGGCGAGATCGCCCAGTCGAAGGGCGCGGAGACTGTCCAGGAGGGGTACGTGACCGAGGCGCGCGAGCGTGCCGAGACGGACCGCTTCCGCGAACTCATCCGCGGGTCCACCCCACACTCGCGATACGTGTTGCAGGCGCTGACCGTCCTCTCGCTGAACGAACCCGACGAGGGCGGCTTCCGGACGACGCGTATCTACGACATGTACGAGCAGATCTGCCGCCAGGCCGGCACGTCGGCGCTGTCCCTGCGTCGGGTCCGGGACCTCCTGAAGGAGCACGCCTTCCTCGACATCATCGAGCAGTCGCGCCACAGCGGCGGAAGTGCGGAGGGCAGTTACACCGAGCACCAGTTGCTGGAGGACCCCGAGGTCCTGCGGAAGGTGCTGACGGAGACCGAAGACGAGGAGTAACGGTACCGAAAGCAGCGGACCGAGAGGAGTTCCCCGCGATTGCCGACCGATTTTCGGATCTGGATTTCACCGGAAACCCGGTGTGCGCCCGTCGAGCCGTCGCTTCACCGGAAACGAGGTGTGTGGGTTCGGGCTGTCGGGCGTCGTGGCTGGCCGATTTCACCGGAAACGAGGTGTGGGGTTGCCGTGGGCGGTGAGCCAGCTCGGATTCCACCGGAAACACGGTGTGTGCGAGACCACGGCTGTGATTCGGGCCTCTCCTGAACAGACACGATAGGGTCTGGAACGCGCTTTCTGGCCAGAATTCATCGGAAACGGGGTGTGCTACTGGATGGTCGACAGGCCATGTGGCCTGCTGTGGGCTGACTATGCGACCAGCCGTGCGAGCGAACGCGGGTGTCGCGGATTCCGGACTCCCGGTCGGGAAGGACGCCGACGGGATTCCACCGGAAACCCGGTGTCTCCCAGCCGCCGGCCCGGTGTCGCCCAGCCGCCGACGGGTCTTTGTCGGTGGCCATCGACTCACGACCAGAGTGAACGCCGTGCCTCGAGAGATCACCTGTCCGGTCGCGGAGTGCTCGTACAGTGACGCGCCTGCCATGGTCGCCACGCACATCTCCAGCACCCACGATGGGGCACACGACTGGGAGTCGCTGCCCTTCGACGGGGCGAGAGAGTTCATCGAGGCCGGTGGCTCATCGGGGAGCGACTCCGGGAAGGCTGGCGAATCGAATTCCGGACAGCCCAGCCAGGCTACCACCGACGGCGAGGACCGAGAGTCCCGAGAGGACCGCGATTCCGACGGGGAAGGCGAATCAGCTACCGACATCGACCGGGAGTTCCTGGCTGTCGCGCAAGCACTGTCCACGCTCCTGGACCAGCGTGACCTCTCGTCCCTCGACGACGCCGACGACCATGACCTCGTCGACCTCTACACGCTCAGTTCCGAACTCGAACGCGCCGCGGGCAGCCTGCGGAAGCAGGTCCGCGACGGACTTGTCTCTCGTGTCCCCGAAGACGGGACGCTGGAGAGTGATTGCGGCGAGGTGGCGCGGGCGACCCGGGAACGCCGGACGCTCCGGGACGAGGAGGCGGTCTTCGCGGAACTGGCGGCTGCCGGGGTCTCCCCGCAGGAGGTCATGGGCCTCGACGAGGAGAAGGTAGCAGAGGCCGTCGAGTCGAACGACCTCGACACGGGGGCGGTGTTCAACGTCGAGAGGGCCACCTACGTCCGGAAGGCAGGAGTGAACGAGGCGGCACTGGACCGGCTGGTCGAGAAGGGCAGAGACGACAGGGCGAGCGGAGGCGAGTAACCCGGGGACCGTTCTCCCCGCACGGTCCGGCGAGGGCTCTCTCGCCGAGCGCTCCCTCGTCACGAGCTCCCTCGCCACGAGCTCCCTCGCCACGAGCTCCCCGCCACGAGCTACCTCGCCGCGAGCAGGTCGTCGAGTCTCTCCTCGAGGTCGGCCAGCTCCTCGCGGAGGGCGTCGGCTTCCTCGGACTGGAGGGCGGCGACCCTGTCCTCGATACCCTGGAGCCGGGACTGCTTGCGTGCGGATTCGCTGGCGGTCTTCTGGACGTACTCGATGGTGTCGAGGTCGTACACCGCCGACTCGTCGACGTCGGTCGCGGCGACGACCACGTCGAGCTTGTCCGGGACGACGCCCAGCACCCAGTCCCGGGGCACACCGTGGGCGTCGAGTTCCGGGAGGATATCCTCCTCGCTCTTGAGGGACCGGACCGTCCGACTGGTCCGGGACACCGTCCCGAAGGGGCCGTGAAGCGCGCCCGAGGGGCCGACGTGGTCGAGCAGGGTGGAGCCGACGGCCTGCCGGAGGTCGTCAGCGCCGCGCTGGACGTCCGAGAGGAGGACGTAGAGGTCCACGAGCTGGTCGTCGGGGACGCGGTCGAAGTCGGTGTCGGTCAGCCGGTCGAGCATGTCCGCGAGCAAGAGCGTGTCGTCGTGGACGCGCTCGACCGGCGTCCGGACCTCCCAGCGTGGTCGCAGGAACGGCGTGTCGGTGTGTTCGCCTTCAGCCGATTCTCGCAGAGAGTCGGTCTCCTCGTCGTAGACGTAGCGGGGCGAGAGACTCAGCACCGCGACGTACGGTTCGACACCGCGGGGGACGTCCGAGAGGTCGATCGCCTCGCCGTCGTCGCGGAGCCGGTCGTACAGGACCGAGAACTGGTCCCTGTCGAGCGTCTGGCGTTCGTCCGAGTCCACGAAGGAGGCGACGAGCCGTGTCGAATCGACCGAGGAGACCCTGAAGGGACGCTCCGAGTTCGGTGTGACGAAGACGGTCTCGGGGTCGAGCGACCGGCAGGCAGCCGTCAGCTCTTGCCATACGTCTGCGAATACCATGCGGGAACTACGCTACCTGACGGAATGAGCGTGCCGCAGGATGTCGCTGGACTGGCGAATCACGCCACAGGGTGCCAGCTACTCCGCTTCCCACCGGACGCTGACGTGGCGGCCGTCGTCGATGGCGTCTTCCAGTCGTTCGCCGACGTCACTGCCGCGGGAGACGCGAATCTCGCCGCCTCGGCCGGCCGTCGCCGTGAGAAGGTAGGTCTCATCGACGTACACGTCGGCGGTCTCGCCGGTCGAGACCGGCGTCGGGAGGACGACGTGGTGGGGGGTGAACTCGGGCGAGACCGCGGACTGGCTGACGGTCTCGTCCTCGTCGAGGGCGGCTTTCGGGCCTTGCCATTCCTCGTGGGTCCGGACGTCGATGTCCAGCCCCAGGCGGTCCTCGACCGCGTCGATGCGGTCCCCGCCGGGACCGATGACCGCGGCGATGTCGTCGGCATCGACGTAGACGACGGCGCGGTCGTCTGACTGCAGGTCGACCACGACGTGCCCGCGCGCCATCGACCGTATCTCGCGCTCGATCTCTCGTCGGGCGAGCCGGGAGACACCGGATTCGGATTCCGTCTCCGGTTCGCCAGCGACCGGGACGGTGACGACCTGCCGGCTGAAGAGGTAGAGTTCGTACGCCAGCGCCTCCGTCTCGAAGTCCCGGACCGTGATGACGGGCCGGGTGAGGTCCATCGAGGTCATCCCCTCGGGGAGTTTCACCTCGGTCTCGATGTCGTAGACGGTCTGGATGCGGCCGTCCTCGACGTACACCACGGTATCGACGATCTGGGGGATCATGCCGAACTCGACGCGACCGACGAGGCGCTGGAGGGCGTCGATGGCCCGGGAGGCGTGGACGACGCCGACCATGCCGACGCCGGCGAGTCGCATGTCGGCGAACACCCGGAAGTCGCTGGTCTTGCGGACCTCGTCGAAGATGGTGTAGTCGGGTCTGACGAGCAGGAGCGAGTCGGCGGTCCTGTCCATCCGACCGCCGAGGGCGGTGTACTGGGTGATCTCGGGCCCGACCTGCAGGTCGCGGGGCTTCTCCATCGTCTTCACGACGTTCCCGTTGTCGCCGAGGAAGCGCGCGATGGCCTGGGCGAGCGTGGACTTCCCGGCGCCGGGTGCGCCCGCGACGAGGACGCCGCGCTTGCCTTCGAGCAGGCGAGACTCCAGTTCCGCGGCGTGGTCGTACTCGTCGAGGTCGGTCTGGACGAGCGCGCGGACCGCCGTGATCTCCCAGTCGTCGCTGAACGGCGGGCGGGCGATGGCGATGCGGTACGCGCCGAACTGGACGATCTGCATGCCGCGTTCGTCCAGCTCGACGAACGCCTCGTCGCTCCGGCGGGCTGAATCGAGGATGTCGTGGGCGTACTGGCGCACCTCGTCGGCAGCCAGGGTGTCCTCGTCGATGGCCTCGTAGCGCATCTCGCCGACGTGGCCCCGTTTCGCCATAGGTCTGACGCCGGCCTTGAGGTGGACGCTCATCGTCTGGTCGTCGAAGAAGGAGGCGATGGGGAGGGCGAAACTGGGGACGTAGGGTTCCACGTACTCGACCGCGATGCCCCGGGCCTCGGCGACTCGCGCCTGGACGCGGTCGCTGGTGAACAGGAGGGCGTCGTGGTCGGCGGCGACGTGCCGGATGATGGCGTCGTTCGTCCCGCTGTAGCTGCTTCCGCGGCCGCTCTCTGCCGGCGGGGAATCGACGTACTGGAACTCGATGCGTCCCTCGTCGGCGAGTCGGGCGAGCCGGTCGAGTTCGTCGAGCCCGTCCCACCCCGTCTCCTTCCCCCGATTCGCCTGCGATTCGAGTTCGTCCACGACGATGCCGGGGACGAACACGGCGGCGTCGGCGAACGACCCGTTCTCGACGCGCTCGGAGACCCGGCCGTCGACGACCACGCTCGTGTCTGGGACGACGTTCATACCGGATATACGGCGGCAGTGAGGATATCGTGCGTGCTGACGGCAGTTCGTGTCGGCCCACCTGAACGATACCCCCTCGAATCCACTGGCGGCCCGAGGATTCGCGCGGGAGTTTTACGAACGGGGGGTGAGTAGAGTCGGGGTATGACAGACGAGGTTCCGCCCGAAGTCGAGCGGTTGGCCGCCAAGATGGCGTCCGAGTACGTCCAGTCGGAGTACGACATCGCCCGCGCCCTCGCCGCGGCCGACGGTCCACTCACGCTGGAGGAACTGGTAGACGAGACGGGCTACACCGACCGGACCGTGGAGAAACGGCTCGGGACGCTCGAGGAGCGACTCGGTGGCGAACCGCTCATCACCAGGACCGAGGATGGCGACCCGCGGTTGCATCCAATCCTCGCGAAGGCGATCAAGAACGGGGCGAGCGAGTAACGGAGACGCACCACCACCGGACTGACCGCAGGATTTCGTCTCAGTCGTCGGGTTCGATGAGGTGTTCCTGTCCCCACTCGGCCATCTCGGTGATGATGGACTCCATCGACTGCCCGCGGTCGGTCAGCGAGTAGTGGACCCGGAACGGTTTCTCGCTGATGACCTCCCGGGAGACCAGCGTCTTCTCTTCGAGGTCGTCGAGACTGTCCGAGAGGACCTTGCTGGAGATACCGTCGACGTCGTCTTTCAGGGCGTTGAACCCGAGTGGGCCGTTGTTCAGGAGGCGGTGGATGATGACGGGGTGCCACTTCTTGCCGATGAGCGAGGCCGTCGTCGTGACCGGACACCAGTCCTCGCCGGCACACCAGACCTCCAGTTTCCCGTCTGCTGTCTCGTCCATGTCTCGGAACTCGGGATGCAAGAGTAAGTAGGTTACTGGCAGAAACCCGAACCGGTCGCTCCCCGTGGAGCCAGTCGGTCAGGGCAACTCTGCCAGCAGGTCGCCGACACCCGGCCGGTCGGCCGGCATCGACCCCCTGTGCGTGAACACCGGTTCGAGGAACTCCGTCCCGGCGTCGAGGACGAGGGCGACCGGCATCCGGCCGACGAAGTCGTGCAGGGAGCCGAGCGGCCCGAATCGAACCGACTGGCCGAACCGGGTGCCAAGCCGCGTCTCGGGGTCCGCGAGCAGTGGATAGGGCAGCTCGTCGACGAGCCAGCCCTCGGTCCGCTCGGGGGCGTCGGGGAGGACCACGATCACCTCGGCGTTCGCGGCGTCGAACTCATCGTAGCGCCGGGCGATGTCGCGGGCCTGTGCCTTGCACTTCGGACAGTGGTAGTCCCGCATGAGGAGCACCACGAGGGAGTCGACGGCCGGGCGGTCGGCCACAGATTCGAGCGAGAGCACGTCGGCGCCGGCGCCGGCGTTGTGCAGTTCGATGTCGTCCGTTTGCAGACTCATGTCTCCACCTGCGAGACACTGGACGAACATGGTTCGGGGCTCTGGTGGCGGCGGTACACGAGCCGGGAAGGTTCAAATACGGTTCTGCACCCGACTCCCCAGAACCAGGTGACAGCACGGCTGATTCCTCACCGGAGCGCCACTGCGAGAGATATACACGGGTGACGTACTAGAGGCATCGGCCGGCGGTTTCGTGCCGGTAACGTCGTCCACGACGGTCCCGTCGCTGCCGCCGACTCGAAGCGGACTCAGAACCATGCTCAAAGAGGCACTCACCTACATCCGTCGCAGCGACGACACGGCCCGAACACTGCTCATCGGAACCCTGCTGGTCATGCTCGGGTTCCTCGTCGTCCCCCTGTTCATCGTCTCCGGCTACATCGTCGGGGTGGTCCGGGCGGCCCGGAACGACGACGAGCCCCCGGTCTGGGAGGACTGGAAGCAGCTCACGCTCGATGGCGTGAAGATGACGCTCGTCCTCCTCGCGTTCCTGGTGATTCCACTCCTGCTGGGGCTCACGGCACTGGTGCTGGCAGGGATCACGGTCGACGCCCAGACCGGACAACTGGCCCTCGAGAGCGTCGGTGCACTCGCCATCGCCCTGTCTGTCGCCGCCTTCGTGGTCGGGCTCGTCGCCCTGTACGTCAGCCCCATCGCGGTCGCACACTTCGCGGAGTCCGGGCGAATGGGTGACGCGTTCGACTTCGGCGAGTTCAGGCAGGCCGCCACGAACGGAACCTACGCCATCGCGTGGCTGCTCGCGTTCGCCGTGAACGTCGTGGGTGGCGTCATCGCGACCGGGCTCGGGAGCCTCCCGTGGATCGGGGTCTTCCTCGGCGCACTCGCCGTGTTCTACCTGAACGTGGTCACCTGGTACATCTACGGTCAGGGCGTTGGTCTATCCGAGGGACTCCCGCAGCGCCCCGAGCCCGGGGAACTCTCCGGCCCGGCGGTCTGACCTGAAAAGAACCAGCACCCGTCTCTCGCCCGACCATCAGCGGTCAGGTTCCGCCGCGAGAGTTGCTGCGAGGGATTCCGGGTCGCCGGTAGCGGCCTCGGAGTCGAGTTCTGCACGCACTGCGTCGACGACTGGATGGTCGGCCCCACCGGCGTCGAGGGCCGCCGCGAGGACCCGCCCCAGTGCCTCGTCGTACCGGGGCTCGCCCCGGTCAGCCTCTACTGCCAGACGCCGGAAGCGCCCGAGCGCCTCGACCGCGTGGACCGGTACGTCGGGAAGTTCGTGCTCGATGGCGGTGATGGCCGCCGTGGCCTCGGCGTCGACGATGGCGTGGAGCACGTCGTCGGCCCCGTCCTCGACGGCCGCGGCGGCGATCTGGTCCCAGTAGTCGAACAGTTTGTGGAGGCTGTCGAGGGAGTCGGCACGACCCTCGGGCGGGGTGGCCGCGTAGCCCTCGATGATGCGCACCGTCGCCCTGTCGAGCGCGACGACCGCCCGGAGCGCCCCGTATTCGTCGTAACTGTCGAGTTTGCGGCGGGCGAGCTGGTATATCTCGAGGACCGGGTTCCGGCCGACGACGCCGCGTTCGACCCGGTCGGAGTCGAAGCGGTCGAATCGCTCGAAGGAGACGGCATCGACGAGTTCCTCCAGCACGGGTTCGGGGTCGATGAACGCGAGCAACCGGTTCTCGACGGCCAGCAGTGCGAGGAAACTCCACGCCGCGAGGGCGACGCCCAGCCCGACCGCGATGCCCTGCGGGAGGCCGCCCCCGAGCGCCCCGACCACGCCGAACAGGGCGAGGGAGACGACGATGGAGAGCCCGAACCGTGCGATGATGTCCTGGTAGCCACGCGACCGGTAGATGTAGGAGACGAGTGGTGTGGCGTCGCCGGCGACCTGGATGGAGAGCAGCGAGACGGAGACCACGATGGCCAGCAGCGATGCCTGTGCCAGGACGAGGGTCCGGAGGGTCGCGGCCGCGGGGAACGTGGTGACGAGGGTGGCCAGCAGACCGAAGCCGACACCGGCGACGACCGGGAGGAGTTCGAGGCGCCTGTCCATGACTGGTTCTCGGCGACAGGGCTGATGAAGGATTCGCGGGATGGTGTGCTGGATGCAACGTCGGAACGAAAGTGAGGATGGCAAACAGGAGGACGGCCAGAGAGCCGGGGTCAGCCCGAGTTACCCCACGATTGAAATACATTCGAACCGTGGGGTAACTATGGCCGACGACGATTCTCCGAATCCACCGACGCCGCCAGACCGCCCCGCCCCGCCGGAACTCCCCTCGTACGTGCTCGACCCGCTGGAGAGGCAGTCCCCGGAGCGACTGGACGCCATCGCGACCTACGCCCGCGACCTGGCCGCGTGGAAACGGCTGAAGGCCCGCGACGAGCCAGTCGACCAGGCCGGCGAGCCAGTCGACGAGGACGAACTCCAGGGACTGGAAGACCGCGGTCTCTCGACCGACCCTGCCGACTACGAGGCGGTCCCGGCGCAGGGGGCCTACGTCACGGTCAAGGAGACGAAGCCGGGCTATCGCTACTACTACTGGCAGTGGCGGGCGGGAGACACCTGGAAGAACGCGTACATCGGGCCCGTCGACCCACCGGACTGACCAGGGGAATGTCGTCAGCCCGGGGGCAACGGAACGCAGGACGGGACGGCTGTACGTGGTCGCAACGCCGGTCCGAACCCTCCCCCTTCGTGGTGGGTCCGTTCCGGGTGCCGGAGTGCCCAGAATCGGGGCACTACGTGCTACCGCACACCACCAGTTAATGGCTATGCATGATTACCACTGGTGTTTCAGTACTCCGTTCCCTTCCGGGCACCCTGGCCGGCCTCGATAGGGTGCTCGACCTTGCGGACGTTGGTGACGAGGTCTGCGACCCCGGTGAGCCAGTCGGGGTCCTCGTGCCCACCGGTGAGCACGAGTTCGAGGTCGTCGGGGGCATCCGCGAGCAGGTCGAGGACGTCGTCGGTGTCCACCAGTCCGCGGTTCCCGGCGTAGACGATCTCGTCGAGGACGAGCATGTGGACCCCGTCGTCGGGGTCGCCGTCGAGGGGAATCGGCGCCGTGAGGTCTGCACGCTGGCAGGCTTCGACCAGCTCCCGAGCCCTTGCGAGGCCAGCACGCGCCTGTGCGGCGTGCTCGTCGTCGTCGCTCCCGTCGTGGAAGCCGTGCCACCCGTAGTGGCCCGTGTTCTCGTAGCTGAAGCCCGGGAGGGCGTCGATGGCGCGGTACTCGCCGGGGGCGTCCTCGACGCTGTCCGCGCCGCCTTTCATGAACTGGAGCATGTGGACGCGGTAGCCACGGCCCGCAGCGCGGAGGCCCATCCCCATCGCGGCCGTTGTCTTCCCCTTCCCGTCGCCCCAGAACACCTGCACGAGGCCGAACTCGTCGGGTGCGGCCGGGGTGATGCTGCCGTCCTCACCGGTGGCGTCGGTCGCGTCTGTCATCGCGTCTGGATAAGCCCCGACGCCTCTTCAATTGCCTTTATCAGCGCGGGTGGGGAGTTATATGGCCGCGTGTGTTACCTGTTCCCATGCTCGTTCGGAGCGCAGTCGCGCCCGGGGGTTGGGAGAGCGACCACACGGAGACGGCGAACAGCATGGGAGTCAGGTACACCTACGAGGTGACCGAGAACGCGACGGTGCAGGTCGAGGTGCTTCGCTGGGAGCACGACGAGGAGGAGCGCCACGAGGTGCTGGTGATGACGGCCGAGGAGAACGGTCGGCGCCACAAGAACGTGTTCGAACCGCTCGCCTTCGAGGATGGGGAGGCGGCAGCGACGGCGGCCGAGGAACTGATGCACCGCATCACCGACGAGGTCGAGGCGTACAGTCGCGACCGGTTCGCAGAGCAACGGGACGACTTCGTCCAGCGGATGTCCGAAATCGTCTCCGAGGCGAGAGAGTCCCGCAGTCGGGTTCGCATCGTCTGAGCCCACGAAACCCGACCGGCGGGCCGGTACGGGACAGCACGCTTGCGTTTTTCCAGTGATTCAGCGAGGCAGGAACCAGACCGTTCAGACGGATCGTTCGTCCCCGAGTTCGACCTCGTCACCGACCGCCACCACCTTCCCCCACTCAGACTCCGGAATCGAGGTGTTCACCATCACCCGGAAGTGGTGGTCGAACCAGTCGTGGGCCGCCCACGCCGGCAGGGTCTCCTCGCGCTTCGTCACGAATCGTTCGCGGAAGCCGTCGGTCTCCTCGCCGGTGTCCGGGTCGCGCGACGGCACCACGCAGCGCTGGCAGGGGTTGTGCCCGCGCACCTCCACGTCGCCGATGGTGAACTCGCGGACCGACTCGCGGTCGGCGTAGAGGCGGTCCTCCCAGAACGCCTCGCCGGCCTCGACGACCACGTTCGGTCGGAGGCGACGCAGCATCTCCTCGGGGCCGATGTCGTCGAACCAATCGGCGACGGCTGCAACCGTCTCCCAGGCGATAACGGTCGGGCCGTCGGCGGTCGTGTCGTCGGGCATCCCGCCGCTGGCGTCCCGGACGACGCTCACGGGGTAGTCGAACACGCCGGAGAGCCACGCGTTCAGCTCGCCCCGGTCGGCGTCCATGCGGAACGACTCCCACTCGTCGTCGCCCTGTTCGCGCACCCGGAGCGTCCGCGTCTCGTGGTCGTACTCGCTCCGGATTCGGTGGATGGCGGGTTCGCGCTTCCCGTTGACGAACTCCCGGTTCCCGTCGACGATGGCGTACTCCCGGTCGTGGCGCAGGGCGCCGTTGTTGATGTCGACCGCGTCGACGGGGTGGGGGTCGAGCGACTTGACGGGATGGACGAGCAGCCGGGAGACGTGGGGCATAGCTGGCGGTAGGGGAGAGGCCGAATCAAGTGTTGTGGTCGCCGACGGCGGCCGGCGACGACCCAGCCCGGCTCAGTCCCAGAGGTCGTACATGTCGTCGTCGACGCTGCCGGCGTAGTGCTGGCCGTCGTAGATGACGCCCACCTCGTCCTCGTCGGCTGCCGCCTCGACCGCGGTGAGGGCGGTCGCCTCGATGCCTTCCGATTCCAGCGCCGAGAGTACCGATTCGGCGTCGTCTTCGGGGACGGCCGCCAGCAGCGCGCCGGAGCCGAGGACCCGGACCGGGTCGACGTCCATCGCTGCACAGAGGGTGCGGGTCTCGGGGCGGACGCCGACGTCCTCGCTGTCCACTTCGAGCCTGACGCCAGAGGCGCAGGCGAGTTCGACCAGCCCGTTGAGGACGCCGCCCTCGGTCGGGTCGTGCATCGCGGTCGCGACGGGCGCGAGGACCGCCGAATCGGGGAGGACGCTGATGTCGTCGAAGAACCCCGCGGCGCGCTCGACGGTCTCCGAATCGACGCCTGCCTCGGCGAGGTCCGCACCGAAGTCGGTCGCGAGGACCGCCGTCGCCTCGATGCCGGCGCCCTTCGTGAGAATCACGGTGTCGCCGGGGGTCGCCCCGCTGGTCGGGACGTACCGGTCGGTCGGCCCCATGCAGGTGAGCGAGAGGAGCGGGCGCTCCAGTCCCGCGACGGTCTCGGTGTGGCCGCCGATGATGGTGATTCCCAGACGGCTGGCCTCGGCGTCGAGCTGGGCCGTGATCTCGTCGAGGAGGTCGACGTCGGGCTCCGGCAGCAGGATGGTGCTCACGAGCCACTCCGGGACGCCGCCACAGGCCGCCACGTCGTTGCTGGCGATGGCGACCCCGAGCGTCCCGATGCGGTCGGCCGCGAGCGAGATGGGGTCGGTGCTCACGACCATGGTCCCCTCGTCGGTGGCGATGGCCGCGGCGTCCTCGCCGTAGCCGGCGCCGACCAGGAGGTCGTCGCTGGCCGCGCCCGTCCGTGAGAAGATGTAGCGCTCCAGGTCCGCGGGCGAGAGTTTGCTCATGTCCCCAACTGCGTGGAGGGTGCTTTTGTGCCTTCCCGTCCGGTGCGGCCCGCACCACCCGCACTACCACCAGGGCCAACCAGCCACGCCTAAGCCACCCCATCGACAACGCCCACACATGCAACTGACACCCGGCCCCACCGCCGTCCCGCCGCGGGTCCGCGACCGCATGAGCGACCCGATGCCGAACCCGGACGTCGAACAGGCGTTCTTCGACACCTACGACGAGGTCTGCGAGAAGCTCCAGACCGTCTACGACACCGACGACGACGTCATCGTCATGGGCGGCGAGGGCATCCTCGGCCTCGAGGCCGCCATCGCCTCGACTGTCGCCCCCGGTGACGAGGTCCTGTGCGTCTCGAACGGCCTCTACGGCGACGGATTCGCCGACTTCGTGGAGAACTACGGCGGCGAGCCGACTGTCGTCGGGGCCGACTACACCGACCCGCTCGACATCGACGCGGTCGAGACTGCCCTCGAAGAGGGCGAGTACAAGCTCGCGACGATGGTCCACTGCGAGACCCCGACGGGCACCCTGAACGACATCGAACCCGTCCTCGAACTGTGTCACGAGCACGACGTCCTGACGGTGGTCGACGCCGTCTCCTCGCTCGGCGGGACGCCCGTCCCGAGCGAGCACATCGACATCAATCTGGGCGCGTCCCAGAAGGCGTTCAGCTCGCCGCCGGGCCTGACGACCGTCGCTGTCAGCGACCGCGCGTGGAGCGTCGCCGAGGACCGCGACCCGGCCTCGCTCTACACGAACCTGCTCCCGTGGCGCGACACGAGCGAGATGTTCCCCTACACCCACCTCGTGGCCAACGTCGCCGCACTCGACGAGTCGCTGTCGCTGCTGCTGGAGGAGGGCCTGGATTCGGTCTACGAGCGTCACGAGACGGTCGCCACGCACTGTCGGGAACGTGGGGCAGAACTCGGGCTGGACCTCTACCCGGCTCCCGAGCGCTGTGCCCCGACCGTGACCGCGTTCCACCTCCCCGGCGAGGCCGGGGCGGTCCAGCAGACCCTCGAAGACGACCACGACATCGTCCTCTCGACCGGCCTCGGCGACCTCGCCGACGACATCCTCCGCGTCGGCCACATGGGCTACAACGCCCAGCTGGAGAAGGTCGACCGCGTGATGGACGCGCTGGCGACGGTGCTCGAGGAGTAGGGCGGCGAGGGTTCTTCCGCCCTCGGTGTCTGCTCAGTCGGACTCTTCTTGCCGCCGGCGGTCCTCCTCGGTGAAGCCCTCGGACCGGCCCTCGCGTCGCGTCTCCCTGACGCGTTCGGACGTCGACTCGTATGCGGCCCGGGCCCCCTCGCCACTGTGGGCCATGTCGAGCGAGCGGTCCTCGTCGATGCCCACGCTCTCGGCCGCCAGCGCCGCGTCCTGGTTCGCCCCGATGAACAGGAACTCCCAGTCGCGCTCGGTCTGGCACACCTCGACTCGCTCGCGGACGGTCTTCCGGGGCGTCTCCGAGGCGTTCTCCTTCCCGTCGGTCAACACCACCACGACGACGTTCTCGGGGCGCTCCGCACCGTCCTTCCCGTCGACGTAGGACCTCGTCTCGTCGACCGCGGTGGTGAGCGCGTCGTAGAGGGCGGTGCTGCCACCGGGGGTGTAGTTGTCGCCATCGAGTTCCGGGGCCTCGTCTATCGGTCGGGCGTGGTAGACCTGGTCGACGGTGGTGGCGAACTGGAACAGCGACACGGTGGCGGTCCCCTCCGCGTCCTGCTGGTCCTGCAGGAAGGTGTTGAACCCGCCCCTGGTGTCCTCCTCGATCTTCGCCATCGACCCCGACGAGTCCAGCACGAAGGTGACGTGTGTCTCCATACTGCTATAGTATCTATCCGAATTAATATGTCTTATCCGTAAATTCTCCACTGTTATAATTTATGGCCGGGTCCATCCCTGCCTCCGGCGACTCCGGGGCACGAGGGGCGGAAACGCACGAACCATTATATCGTGTGACAGGTGTAGTCTGGAGTGAATGTCGCTGCTGTTCGAACACGCGGTCGATGGCTACGCGCTCGCGGACGCCGCCCTCTCCGCGCCGGCCTCCGAGGACCTGGACCCGGCGGGGCCGGACGTCCCCGTCCGCCCGATAGCCGAATTCGCCAGCCACCACGGGTCGCTGACCCACCCGGAGCACGGCTGGACGTGCATCCCCCTGCACGACCCCGATGGGGCGGCCCCGACCGGGGAGTACGTCGGCTACACCGAACACGACCTCCGCGGGCCCATCTTCGTCGTCGAGGGGGACGACGGCCACGACTCGATACCGGCCGAGGAGTTCGGCGAGACGGCGCTGGCGAACCGCATCCGGTTCTGGCACTCGGACTTCCTCCCCGAGACGATGCCGCCGGGGTACGACGCGCCCATCGCCGACCACGAGGAGCCCCGGAACCCGACCGACACGGCCGAACTGCTGGCCGAGTTCGCCGACTACGTCGAGAACGAACGCGACGCGACGCGCGACGCGAACCGCGACCGCGCCCGGTCGCGCTCCGCCCGGGCCATCTACGAACAGGGCGGCGGGGCGATTCCCGCGCTCCAGAGCCGGGGCGTCGAGGACGGGACGTACCAGTTCCGGGTCGACCTCGACTCCTCGCTCGAGGACCGCCGCGATGGCGACTGGGCCTTCTTCGTCGAGGACGAGTTCGGTATCCACGAGGGGAACGAGGTCCTCGTCCACGCGCCTGCGGCCGACGCGGCTGACGCCCCCGACGCCTTCCCCGTCGCGGCCGAGGTCGAGAAGATCCGGGGGCTGAACGTCTGGCTCACGCTCGACTGGACCGACGTCGAGGACTCCGCCCTCGTCCGGAGCCACCTCACCGGGGACCGGTCCGTCGGCGTCTCGGAACTGTGCAACCCCGTCCCGTTCGACCGCGAACAGGACGCCATCGACGACCTCTCGGACCACCGGCTCGCGGGGGTCCTGGCCGGCGAACGTCCCGTCTCGTTCTCCCACGACGCGGCGGCACGCAGCGAGAGCTTCGACACCGACCTGAACCAGGAACAGCAACTCGCGGTGACGTACGCCCTGCTGGCCGACGACCTGTTCTGTATCCACGGCCCGCCCGGCACCGGCAAGTCCCGGACGCTGCTGGAGATCGTCCGCCGGGCCGCAGACGCCGGCGAGGACGTGCTCGTCTGTGCGGACTCCAACCAGGCGGTCGACAACCTCGTCGCCGGGTCGTCGACGCGGGGCGACCCCGACGAACAGTCCCTGCACGCCTACGGCCAGCACGGGGCCGGCGAGTTCGTGCTCGACCGGGCGAACGCGGAACGGTCGCAGCACGCCCTGGTTCGCCAGCAGTACGGAGACGTCGCCGACAGGCCGCAGGTCGTCGCGGCGACGAACAGCAGCGCGGCCACCATCCCCCGCGAGTTCGACCTCGTCGTCCTCGACGAGGCGACCCAGTCGACCTGCACCGCGTCGTGCATCCCGCTCTCGAAGGCGGACCGGGTCGTCCTCGCCGGTGACCACCGCCAGCTCCCGCCGTTCAGTGCGACCGAGGAGCCCCCGGCCTCCAGCTACGGACTCTCGCTGTTCGAGCATCTCTACGCCGAGGGCGGCGTCTACGAGGGGGTCGGCCTCCAGCTCAAGACCCAGTACCGGATGCACCGTGACATCGCGTCGTTCCCGAACCGGGCGTTCTACGACCGGAGCCTCCGCAACGGCCGGACCGTCGACCCGCTTCCGGACAGGCCCGCCATCGAGGGCTACAACATCGGTGGCAGCGTCGACGTGGTCGACCACTCCCGCGCGAACGAGACGGAGGCCCGGATGGTGGTCCACCTCGTCACGGACCTCCTGAACGATGTCTCCGCCGACGAGATCGGCATAATCACCCCCTACACCGCCCAGGTCCGCCTTCTGGAGCGGTCCCTCGCCGACCACACCGACGTGGCCGATGCGGTGAC
Organism: Haloarchaeobius amylolyticus; assembly: GCF_026616195.1. Lineage (NCBI taxonomy): Archaea > Methanobacteriati > Methanobacteriota > Halobacteria > Halobacteriales > Halorubellaceae > Haloarchaeobius > Haloarchaeobius amylolyticus. The sequence goes on along the minus strand of NZ_JANHDH010000003.1, from coordinate 608,198 downwards.
CGTGGACACCATCGACTCATTCCAAGGGAGCGAGAAGACGGCCATCGTCATCTCGCTCGTCCGGAGCAACAGCGAGGGCGACGTGGGCTTCCTCGGGCGTCCGGAGGACGGCCCCCGACGCCTCAACGTCGCCCTGACGCGGGCGAAGCGGTACTGCGCCGTCGTCGGCGACTTCCACACGTTCCGGTACGACCACGACGACAAGTGCGTCGACCTCTACGAGGACTTCTACAGCTACTTCGATACGATACTGGAACTGAACCACGTCGACCCGGCGTTCCTGCCGGTGTGACTGTCGCGACGACGGAAATTCACCGCCTCTACCGATCATCCCGCTCTCCGCGAGGAGGAGAGGTGCCATGTCACTCCGAGTCACACCACGCAAACCTTTGAGTGCGGGTGTTCCTATCAAATATCTATGGATTATCTCGTCTCGGACCTCCACCTCGACCACGGGAACATCATCGAGTACTGTGACCGACCGTTCGACTCCGTCGAGGAGATGAACGAGACGCTGGTCGAGAACTGGAACACGGTCGTCGACCCGGGGGACGAGGTCCTCTTCGGCGGGGACCTGACCATCTCCTACGACGAGGGCGACCTGCTGCACTGGCTGGAGGCGCTCAACGGGGAGCTGGTGTTCCTCGTCGGGAACCACGACGGGACGGTGTTCGACTCCCTCGACGGGGTCGGCTTCTTCGAACACTACCAGTTCGAGTACGGGGGCCATCGGTTCTACGCCGTCCACGACCCGGTCGACGCGCCGCCGAACGTCCCTGGCTGGGTGCTCCACGGCCACCACCACAACAACTGGCCCGACGAGTTTCCCTTCGTCGACCCCGAGGAGCGCCGGGTCAACTTCTCCGTGGAGTTGCTGGACTACCGCCCGCTCGCCATGGAGACGCTGGTCTCGTACCTCGCGGACGGGACCCGCTACGCCGACCGTGCGGCTGCCGACAGCTCACAGGCCGACGACTCGGCCACCCAGTGACCACACCACCTACCCACCGCCACCCTTCGACATGCCATCCGACCCTTCGACGACGAGATTGCTCGTCATGACCGACCTGCACATCCAGACCAATGGCGAACAGCTCTCGGCCGACGCACTCCCCGTCGAGGAGTACGATGCCGTCGTCTCGCTCGGCGACGTCATCGACGAGAACCGCGAGCACGCGAAGTCGGTTCAGGCCGGCGAGCGCTACGAGCGACGCGGCCGGGCGTTCTTCGAGTCGCTGAACGACCACGGCACCCCGGTCGTCGCGGTCCCGGGGAACCACGACCCGCTGGACTGTACGCGGCGACTGACCGACGGCCTCGAGAACGTCACCCTGCTCCACGAGGACGCCACGCGAGTGGGCTCCGGAGACGGTACCGGCGGCTGCTCAATCGTCGGGTGGGGCTGCGAACAGTTCGACTTCACCTCGGCGCACCTCGCGCCCGACTACCCGGACATCGACGTCGGCTCGGGCACGACGGCGACCCCGGACACCATCGCCGACACCCTGCTCGGCCACGCGGGCCGCTACCTGGGCGGTGTCGACGACGCCGACGACCTCGCTGCGAACCTCGGCATCGACGGGCGGGAGGCGACGCGCCAATTCGAGTCGTCGCTCTCGATGCTCGAAGAGCGATTCGAGACGCTCACCGCGGTCGTCCAGGCGGCCTCGGGACCGGGGTCGGGTCCGGTCCTGGTCGCGAGCCACGTCTCCCCGTTCCACGTCCCCTTCGACCGCCGCGACAAGCACTCCCACGACGGCGACTACCACACCGGGTCGCTCGCCCTGCGGCTTGCCCTCGCGGCGACCGGACCGGTTGCCTGCCTCTCCGGGCACACGCACACCTACGGGTTCACGGCCATCGAGACGACGGCGGGCCACAGCTACGCCTTCAACCCGGGCGAGGGGGGCGTCGCGAGCGTCACCGTCGACGACACCGGGTCGGTCCAGACCGAGTCCCTCGATATCGGCTGAGGCACGCGCCTGCTCACGGCAGCTCGGAGAACTGGGTGTCCAGCGTGTGGTCGAGACAGTCGACGATGCGTGCTCGAACCGCATGCAGTGCGGTCGTCTCGAGGGTGGTCACGCCCGCGTTCGCGTGGCCGCCACCCGAGCCGCCGAATGTCTCCTCCAGCGGCCCGAAGACGTCGTCGACGAGGTTCACGGCATCCGCGAGTCTGTCGTCGACCCGCCCGACGACCATCGTCTCCCCGTCTCGCTCGGTCAGGACGATGGCGACGTCCGCACCTGCCCCGAACAGGGCGTGCGCCGTCGCCGTCTGGTGTGCGCCGACCTCCGTGACACCGACGAGGGTCTGGCCCGCCCGATACCCCCGGAACCGGGAGACGCCCTTGAACGTCGCCACGCGCTCGGAGAACGAGGGTGCCGAATCGAACAGGTCCTGTAGCTCGTCGAGTCGGTCCGCGGCCTGTACGAGGAGGGGGACGAGTGCCTGCAGGTCCCGCCCCGGCGCGGAACGTAGGCCGCCGGTATCGGCGACGATGCCGGTCGCGAGCGCAAGGGCGCCGCGGCTGCTCAGCGAGAGCCCCGCCCGGTCGACGAACTCGGCGACGAGTGTCGCGGTCGCCCCTGCCGTCTGGTCTACCTCGGCAGCGTCCGCCATGGCCGCCAGGTCGTCGGCCTCGTGGTGGTCGAAGACCACGAGCGGCCCCTCACCGGCTGTCACGTCGAACGGTGCGATGCGGGCTGTCGAGGGCGCGTCGACCACGATGGTCGCGCCTGCTGCTGTCGTGCTGTCGTCATCGACCACGACGGGGTCGTCCCCGAGCCGTGCCGCCTGTCTGGTCGCCCCGTCTGGAAGGACGACCCGGCAGTCGCCCGGCAACGCGTCTGCGAGGCCGATGGCCGACCCTACAGCATCGAGGTCCGCTCGGGCGTGTGCCACGATGGTCACGGGTTCGTCGTCGGTGTGCCACTCCCCACGAGTCATGTCTGTCAGGTCCATGATCGAATCCCCCGGTCGGACAGGACCTACAGGGATAGCCGGCATAAAGCTCCGCCCGAGGTGTGGCTTGCTAGCAGCCAACGTGAGACATGGTCGAGGAGCATCTGGTGCTCACTCAGTCTGCCTCGAAACACGCCGCACACATCGGTCGTGCCCACCCGCCGTCGTCGCGTACTTCGACGGCCTCCATCGACGAGCACTTCTCACAGACCCGGGTCGAGAGCATCCGGGCGAAACCGAGGACGGTCGAGAGGTCGTTCGGTCCGCGGTAAGCGATTCTGAGTTCACCCCACTTCTGCTTGACCTGTCTGAAGCGCACCTCCTCGTCGTGTTTCTCCGCGTACCACTGGGCGTACTCACTGACGACGTCCAGCAGAGGGTACCAGCCATCGTCACACTCGAACGGGAACGCGTGCCGTGCGAGGCCCATCACGGAGTCGTGGTCGTACAGCATCGGATATCGCTCGGTCAGGTCCTGCGCGAGGTCATCGTCCATGTGCCAGTCTCGTGTGCTACTGGGAGTGACAGACCATCAAGGTATGTGAGAAACGACAGCATCGTCCCCGTCCCGGAACCAGGCTATTGTCACGTCATACAGGGGCGCAGGACCATGGGAACTCGCACAGACCCCGCTTCCTATACACGTCGTGAGAACTTCGACCTGAACCGTGGGCCGGACCCTATGCTAGAGTAACGCCCAGTCGGACATGGTATGGACACAGACGGCCGGTTCAACGGCCACTTCGCAACTGAACACGGTCGCGAGCTGACTGGGAGAGCAGGTGAAGCCACCGTTCTCGATGGCTGTCTACCGAGCCGAAGCGGTTCTCGACATGCTGCTATCGTCGTCCGTCTGGCACGGCCGCCTGGGGAACTCCCCCGGTCGCCCCGTCGCCCACGTTTATGTCGACTCAGAGAGAAGCGAGGCAGCATGCCAACAGTCTCCGTCGACGGCCACACCATCCAGTACGTCACCGCGGGGGAGGGCCCACCACTCCTCCTGTTGCACGGCGGAATCATCGACGCGGGACCGGTGTCGTGGGGCGAGGTCGTCGAGCCCCTGGCCGAGGACTTCACCGTCTACGCGCCGGACATGCTGGGCTACGACGACAGCGACGTGCCCGACGTGGACTACACCATCGACCGCCACGTCGACACGATGGCCGGGTTCGTGCGAGAACTCGGGCTCGATAGCGACGGAGACGGGGTTCACGTTTGCGGCCTCTCGATGGGTGGCGCGGTCGCCCTGGGCCTCACACTGGACACCACGGTTCCGGTGAAACGACTGGTCTGTCTCGACTGCTTCGGCCTCGGGACCGACCTCCCCCGGGGCAAGCTCTCGTACGCGCTCTCGCGGCTCCCGATACTGAACAGGATCGCGGTCGCGCTCTTCCGCCGGAGCCGGAAGTTCACGAAGGCGAGTCTCGCGGGCGTCGCACGCGACCCCGACCAGCTCTCCGAGGACGCCGTCGACCGGGTGTGGGAGTACGCGAAGAAGCCGAGTGCCTGCGTCGCCTTCCGGGACTTCCGGAAGCACGAGATAACGAAAGAGGGCTACCGGACGAACTTCACGCCACGGCTCGACGACCTGTCCGTCCCGGTCCTGTTCGTCCACGGGCAGCACGACGAGGTCGTCCCGGTCGAGTGGGCGCGCCGGGCCGCCGACGCGGCACCCGACGCACGGCTCACGATACTCGACGACTGTGCGCACTGGCCGCCGCGGGAGGCCCCCGAGACGACGGTCCGGCTGGTGAGGGAGTTCTGTCTCGACGCGTGAGGGCTACCCGGGCGACTCGACACCCGTGATCTCGAAGCGTGCCCCGGCCTCGGTGTCGGCCAGGTCGACGGTCCAGCCGTGTGCCTCGGCGACGGCCGAGACGATGGCCAGCCCGAGGCCGGTGTTCTGTTCGTCGCCGGTGGTGAACCCCGGCTCGAACACGGCTTCGGCCTGGTCGTCCGGGATGCCTGGCCCGTCGTCCTCGACGTAGAACCCCGTCCGGTCGGACAGCGAACCGACGGTGACGGTCACCGATGGCTCGCGGTCGGGTCCATCGTCCCCGGCGCCCCCGCTGGCCGCGGGAACGGGGGAGGTGGCTCCGTGCTCGGCAGCGTTCCGGAACAGGTTCTCGAAGAGGCTGTCGAGCAGACTCGCGTCGGCCCGGAACTGCATCGACGAACCCAGGTCGAGTGTGGCCGCAGGGAGGTCGACGTTACCCCAGGCGCCGGTGGCCGCGGCGTGGAGGTCGACCATCTCGAGATCACCGACCTCGCCCTGTCGGGCCAGCACGAGTGCGTCCTCGATTATCCGCTGCATGCGGTCCAGGGAGTTCCGGATGCCCTCGACGTACTCGTCTTCCCCATCGAGCCGTGCCTCCAGTTCCTCGAGGTAGCCCAGCGCGACGCTGATGGGGTTCCGGAGGTCGTGCGAGAGCACGCTGGCGACGGTCTCGAGGCGCTCGTTCGAGGTCGACAGGTCGTCTTCGGCCAGCCGCCGGTCCGTGATATCGAGGTGTTCGACGATGGCGTACCGCTCGCCCTCGTACTCGTAGGGGCTGGCGTACAGGAGGAACCAGCGCTTCTGGTCCGGCGAATGGCAGGGGTACTCGAGCCTGAACTCGTCACGGTCCCCGGCGAGGACCGCCCGGAGACCAGCCGCGGCCTCGGCGGCGTACTCGTCCTTCGCGGCCGCGGCTTCGGTGACGTCGAGGTAGTTCCTGCCGACGTCGTCCGGGTCACCCTCGACGTCGTTCTCGAGCGCGAACGAGCGCCAGCGGTCGTTGGTGTAGACGATGGTTCCGTCCTGGTCGAGAACCGCGAGTTGTGCAGGCAGGCCTCCCAGTGCCCCCGCGAGCAGCCCCTGTGGAAGGTCCATACGCTACCTACACCCGTCGCGGTTATGAAACGTTGGGCGGATTCCCGGAGGTGTAGGACTACAGCGGCGTATATAGCTGTCCGGAGCCACTACTCTTCTGCTCCCCGAAACAGGCCTCTCTCGGTTCTCGATGCGCACCCCCTCGGCTACTTCTGACCCACGGCACCCGCGGTCGGTCGCCGAAATCTCCCCGTTTTTGACGCTGCGCCACCAAGTACCAGCTATGGTGGTCCCTCTCGCGATGGGCTGGCGGAACCTCCTGTTCGAGAACTACCCCGTCGACCCCGCACTGCTCGACGCGCACCTGCCCGACGGACTCGACCCGGACACCTTCGACGGAGACGCCTACCTCTCGGTCGTCCCGTTCACGAACGTCGACGTGCGGCCGAGGGGGCTCCCTGCCAGACTCGGCTTCGACCTCCCCGAACTCAACCTGCGGACCTACGTCACCTGCGACGGCGAGCCCGGCGTCTACTTCTTCAGTCTCGACGCAGAGGGCGTCCTCGGCGTCCTCGGGGCCCGCGTCTTCCAGCACCTTCCGTACTTCTACGCCCGCATCAGCCTCGAGGGCGTGGATGGGACGGTCCGGTTCGAGAGCCGGCGGCTCCACCCCGGCGACCGCCCCGCACACTACACCGCGACCTACGGCCCCAGTGGCGAGCCCTTCCAGTCCACCGAGGACCCCCTCGCCCGGTTCCTGACGGAGCGCTACCGGTTCTACACGCAGGCTCCCGACGGGTCCATCCGGTACGCGAACGTCGACCACGAACCCTGGACGCTGTACCCCGCCGAGGCGACGGTGGAACGCGACACCCTGTTCGCGGCGAACGGGTTCGAGCACCCCGACAGCGACCCGGTGCTGTACTACAGCCCCGGCGTGGACGTGACCACGACGGCGAGCAAACACTGGGAGACCGGCGGTGGCCGGTGATGAGCGAAGAGTCCACGACGCCCGGCGAGTCCGGTGACGACCTCGAGGACGTCGAGGGCCCGGTACTGCTGTTCGACGGCGTCTGCAACCTCTGTAACGGCGTCGTCCAGTTCGTCATCCCGCGGGACCCGGACGGAACCATCCGGTTCGCACCGCTGCAGTCCGAGGCCGGGAGCCGGCTGCAGGAACGTGCCGGGCTCCCGCCCGACCAGCTCGAGACCGTCGTGCTGGTCGAGGGCGACGACTACTACACGAAATCCGCGGCCGTGATCCGCGTGGCGGAACACCTCGGCGGCGTCTACCGGGTGGCGTCCCTCGGGCGCGTCGTGCCACGGGGCGTCCGGGATGCGCTGTACGACTTCGTGGCCGAGCACCGGTACGGCTGGTTCGGCAAGAAGGACCAGTGCATGATGCCCACGCCGGACATCGCGGACCGGTTTCTGGACTGAGAGCCCCGGCGCTCTTCCCCTTCTTCCCCTTCTCGCGCTCTTCCCCTTCTTCCCCTTCTCGCCACGACCCCCGCTCCCCCGCGGCGCCGCGCCCCTGGTCGACGGTCGCCACACGCGGTGGACTTCCCAACTGCAGGCTACCCCAGTGCAAAGCTACTTGTGTTTCACCTCCCAAGCCCAGACGATGCCAGGGGAGGCCGCCGATACGGACGAATTGAGCGTGCTCCAGAGCAAGCGAAACGCGACGCAGTACCAGATACTCTCGCAGATCGCGGAGCGCCAGCCGGCGGTGAGCCAGCAGGAGATCGCCGACGAGATCGGGGTGACGGCCCAGGCGGTCAGCGACTACTTGCAGGACCTGGTCGAGCGGGGGTTCGTGGCCAAGCACGGGCGGGGTCGCTACGAGGTGACCAAGGAGGGGGTGGACTGGCTCATCTCGCGGACGGAGGACCTCCGGCGGTACGTCGACCACGTCTCCGAGGAGGTCATCGGGCAGGTTGACATCGAGACGGCCATCGCGACGGGTGACATCGCGGAGGGGGAGACGGTGTCGCTCTCGATGGAGAACGGGGTCATGCACGCCTCGCCCGGCGACGCGGGGAGTGCGACCGCGGTGGCGGTGACGGACGCGGGGGCGGACGAGGACGTGGGGGTGACGGACTTCGAGGGCGTGCTGGACTACGACCTCGGGACGGTCACGGTGGTCTCGATTCCGCGCATCCAGCGCGGGGGGAGCCGCGAACTCCCCTCGGAGACCATCGCGGATTCCGCCGGCGAGCACGACCTGCTGGCGGCGGCGGGGACCGAGGCGCTGGTTGCCTGTCGTCACGCCGGGCTGGAGCCGGACATCCGGTTCGGCACCGCTGAGGCGGTGACCGAGGCGGCGACGAAGGGTCTGGACGTGCTGCTGGTCGTGGTGACCGACGAGCTCTCGCGGCATACCGACCGGCTGCGCGACGGGAGCATCGGGTACGAGGTCGTG
>NZ_JANHDH010000002.1:900000-1063525 GCF_026616195.1 Haloarchaeobius amylolyticus | reverse complement strand
GTGTTCCTGGCCGTCGCCGCCTTCGGGGCGGGCCGGATCCTCGGCCTGGACACGTTCATCGAGAACTACGAACTCGGTGGCGAGAAGCTCATCGAGAAGTACCCCAGGCTCGACTACATCCTCGGCTAAGACGGGGAACCGGTCCCTCGTCGGTAGTCGAATCCGCTGCAATTCTTGCGTTCTCCCGTTTTCTCCCGTTTTACTCGTCTTCGAGTGGCTTCTCCGTAGCGTCCGGTACGCCGCTGCTGAACCCGCACACCACCGCCGACCGATTTTCGACTTTCGTCGAACCCGAGTTTTATTATCGTCGAATACAGTCGGTTGGATACCATGAGTGCGACACGAAGCGCGGACCGAAGCGGGTCGACAGCCGTCAAGGCCGCCGGCTCACCGACGGCGAAGTTGGTCTGTCTCTACCTGCGGACGACCGGGGCAGCCACGACCGCACAACTGCAGGAGGCGCTCGGCTTACGCAAACTCACGCTCTTTTCGGTCCTCTCGACGCTCGAAGACCGCGACCTCGTCGAGCGCGACGAGTCGGGACAGGTCACGCTGCACGCCAGCCGTCAGTAGAACCGGTCGTAGAGGCGGTCACCGACGAACGACCCGATGCTGAGCGGCAGGAACACGAACCCGAGCGCCTGCAGCATGATGAACGTCAACCAGCGCGAGAACGGGTCCTGCGGCGGCCAGAACAGCGGGAGGGCCGTGACGAGGTAGTCCCAGAACGCCGCGACGAGGACGACCGCGACGACCAGCGAGCAGCCGACGCGGACGCCGACCCGATAGATATCGGTCTGTCGGCTCGTCGGGGGGTCCGGCCACTCGCGGTCCGAATCAGCCATACACCGGCTATGGACCGGAGACTCAAGTAGGGCACGTCATCGGCGTGGAACGCATCGCAGGTAGAACCAGCCCGTCCCTAGAGTTCGATGCGCTCGACGAGGTCGTCGCCCTCGTCGCCGGACTTCAGGGCGACGATGCGGACGAGGTCCTCGAGCATCGAGTCGCGGAGTTTCGCCTTGAGGAGGTTGTCGACCTGGTAGACGCCGGCCGCGCTGGTCATCTCGATCTCGACGAGGACGGGGTACTCCTCGCCCTCCTGCAGCGAGACGTTCTTGATGGCCTGACTGGAGAGCGTGTTGATGCCACGGCCACCCTTCTCGTAGGGGATGCGCGAGCGCCCGGACTCCATGTCGAGCGCGTCGGCGACGCGAACCACGCCGGCCTCGCGGGTGAGCGGCTGCTCGGCGGTGTGGTGACAGAGGATGGCGTGGAGGACCTCGCCCTTCACGCGGACGCAGTCGGGTTTGTTGTAGAACTCCGGCAGGATGCGGTCGAGCTCGTCGGAGGCCAGGGGGATAGAGTAGTAGGAGTGGTCGTCGCGGTGGACGATGTGCCCGATGTCGTGTAGCGTGGCCGCGAGCGCGACGATGACGGGTTCGTCCTCCTCGGCGAGACCCTGGTCGCGCGCCCCGTTGAAGTCGATGCCGGCGCGCTTCAGCAGGTCGTACAGGCAGAGCGCACGGTTGCGGACGATAGAGATGTGTTTCGAGCCGTGGTCGTTGTAGCCCTTGCGCGTGACGGCGTTGACGTTCTGGGCGTCGAGATACGTCTGGATCTCGGGGTCGTTCTCGACGAACTCGAGGACCTTGTTCAGCTTCTCGTCGGCGAAGGCGTGCTCGTCCCCGGGCGAGTACACACGGCCTTCGACGCCGGACTCGTCGGTATCGCTCATACACGAACCGTCGCCGGCTGGCTAAAAAAGCCTTCGCGTGGGTCGATTTACTCGGCTGCGGCGGCGGCTTCCTTGACGGCCTCGTAGTCCGGCTCGACGCCGGGGTCGTCGCTGACCCAGGACCACGTGACCTCGCCGTCCTCGTTCACGACGAAGACGGAGCGCTTGGCGACGCCGTAGACGCCGAGATCCTCGAAGTCCATGCGGACGCCGTAGTCGTCGATGATCTCCTTGTTGAAGTCGCTGACGAGCCCGAACTCGAGCCCGTTCTTCTCACGGAACTCGTTCAGCGAGAACGGCGAGTCGACGGAGACGCCGTAGACCGTGGCGCCGACGTCCTCGAAGCCGGCGAGCTGGTCCTGGAACGTGCACATCTCCGTCGTGCAGACGCCGGTGAACGCGCCGGGGAAGAACGCCAGCACGAGCGGCGCCTCGTCGAGGTGCTCCGAGAGCGTGAAGGAGTCAACGTCGCCGTTTGCGAGCGGTGCGGTGAAGTCGGGAGCGTCGTCGCCTACGTCTACCATGACAGGTGCGGATTGGAATACCACCGACAAGTGGGTTGCGCTACGGGACGAGCAGGCCGGAATCCGGCGAGGAACCACGTTCCGCTGGGTCGGTGTGACACGGACGAGCAAAAAGGTTATAATTGCCAGCGGGTAAGCCACGCATAGAGATGGCACTCGAAATCACACCACTGTTCATCGGAGGCGGCCTCGGCGGTCCCGAGATGATCGTCATCTTCCTCATCGTCGTGCTGCTCTTCGGTGCGAACAAGATCCCGAAGATCGCACGCTCGACCGGTGAGGCGATGGGCGAATTCCAGAAAGGGCGGGAAGAAGTCGAACAGGAACTGCAGGAGATGCGCGACGGCGCGACGGCCGACGTCGACACGTCCCTCGACAGCTCCGCCGACACCACCACGGAGACGGTCTCCGAGACGGAGACGGTCTCTGACACCGACACGGTCTCCGACACCGAGTCGACGTCCGACTCGAACTGATCCGCGGGGACTTCCGCGACTCGTTTTTCGCCGGCGTGGGCGTGTGGCCTAGTGGATAGGGCAGGAGGTTCCTAACCCCCTGATCGCGGGTTCGAACCCCGTCACGCCCGTTCAGTCGTTTCACTCCTTCACGGGCGTTCCTGGGTCCCGGTCGCGGGCTCCCGGGACCCCCGTCACGCCCTGTTTCGTGACGAGGAGACGTTGGGACCAAACCACTCCTTCACGGACAGAGTGACTTGTGGGCGCGGGGTCGAACTCGAAAAGCCGCGTGCAGCGCAGGGGGCAGCTCTCGGCCCGGTCGGGTTCTGCCCTGCCCAGATACTGTCCAGATGCATGGGGCAAGGATAGCGAATCGGGCGGGGTGTAACACGAAGCACGCCTCCGGTATACACTGCGCACGTGAGTGCGTTCCAGCGAACCGGAAAATCACGAATGGTAACACGACGACCGTATCGGCCCCGGAGTCGTGGGGGATTCTCGCCCCCAGAGGGCGACGGAATCCGGGGTGCCTCGAGGTGGGTTTCAGTGGAGCGAGGTGAAAGTCGAGCAGTAAAGCGTTTTTGGCCGCGAGCCCGGCGTGAGAACCCTGTTTAATTCTACCTATCCGACCCGAGATTCGTGTTAGAGGGATATGATTTAACCAGTTCTGTAACGAAATCAGGTTGTGTGTGACCGACGTGTATCGTCAGAAAATCCATGGACGGCTCCGGTTCTAACGCCACATTACTCAGACCAGTGACTGGTTATCTTCTGATTCTCATAGGTGATAATCTGTGGAAGGTTTTTTGACTGCCGAGGAAAAGGGGTAGTCAATGGCTGTTAACGACGCCGACGGAACCGAGTCGAACCAGTTCGAGGGGACTGACGATTCGGCCTCCCTGTCGGAAGAGAGCCCGCCCGACGGGCCGACGACGGGCTCCGACACCAGAGTGGGCGACTATACCTGGCGGGAATTCATGGAGGAGTTCGGGTACGAGGACGACGTCTCCACGCTCTATTCTGGTGTTACCCGACAGACGACCGACGACTCACAGCGACTGGGCCTCGGCAACAGCGAGGGCGAGGTACAGACGGCACCACACGGTGACGACTGGGACCGCGTCGACTTCGACCCCGAGGTGTACCTGGGATTCCACCCCGACGAGCTCGCCGACGTCATCACGGACCAGGCGGCCTCGAACGGGAAGTGGGTCTGGCAGCACTTCTCGGAGTACTGCGACCCCGAGACGACCCCGGTCGTCAAGGACGAGTGGACCTGGGAGCACTTCAAGTGGCAGTACCACTACGAGGACGACGGCTCGATCCCCCACGACAGCGACGGGAACAAGGTCGAACTCGACGAATCCGAGTACCTCGGCTTCGAACCCGAGGAGGTCGAGGGCATCCTGAGCCAGGGCGACGACTTCGCTCAGGAGCTCAAGAGCATCGTCGACGACCGGACGGTCAACATCACCCACGAGGAGGAGGACGATTTCTTCTCGACCGACGCCGGGAACACGACCGTCGCGAACCGCTACGACCTCGAGAAGGCGGTCCCGATGGAGAAGAAGCTCCACTTCCGCGAGGTCGAGCGATACTGGGTCAACAAACCCTACGCCTTCGTCATCGTCTTCCACTCCGAGAAGGAGAACGAGAAGAAGTACTACGCGGTCGAACCCTACCGCAACCAGATCGAGGACGACCTCCAGGAGTTCATGTCCGGCAAGCTCCGGACCGCGATCAAGTACTCCGAGGACGAGATCACGGTCGAGGGCGACGAGGACGCCCGCCGGGCGGTCATCGACCGCGAGACGAAGCGACTGCTCCGCCGGTACGACCTGTTCAAGAAGGTCGACCGGTCGGGTGGCAGCGACAAGGGCATCGTCGAGCAGATCCGCGACCTGTTCGACACCGGCGACGGCGACGACGACGAGGCCGAGGAGGCCGAACCCGAGGAGGTCCAGCTCGACGGCATCGAGGCCCGGCCGGAGCCGGCCGTCATCGACGACGACGCCGACCAGCTCAACGAGTACCAGGTCGAGAAACTCCTGTACTACCTGAAACGGAACTTCATCGGGTACGAACGGATCGACCCCATCAAGCACGACATCAACGTGGAGGACATCTCGTGTGACGGGTACAACTCGCCGGTGTTCGTCTACCACTCCGGCTACGAGCAGATCATCTCCAACATCTACCACGGGAAGCGCGAACTCGACGACTTCGTCGTGAAACTCGCCCAGCGTTCCGGGAAGGGCATCTCGAAGCGTCGTCCACAGGTCGACGCGACCCTCCCGGACGGCTCCCGTGCCCAGTTGACCCTCGGGAAGGAGGTGTCCGACCACGGGACCAACTACACTATCCGTCAGTTCAAGGACGTCCCGTTCACGCCCATCGACCTCATCAACTGGAACACGTTCTCGCTGGACGAGATGGCGTTCCTCTGGCTCTGCATCGAGAACCACAAGTCGCTCATCTTCGCCGGGGGCACGGCGTCCGGGAAGACGACGAGCCTGAACGCGGTCTCGCTGTTCATCCCCTCGAACACGAAGATCGTCTCCATCGAGGACACGCGCGAGGTCGAGTTGCCCCAGCGGAACTGGATCGCGAGCGTCACCCGTCCCTCCTTCAGCGAGGACTCACAGGGTGACGTCGACGAGTTCGACCTGCTGGAGGCTGCACTGCGCCAACGTCCCGACTACATCGTGATGGGTGAGATCCGTGGTGAGGAGGGCCGGACGCTGTTCCAGGTCATGTCCACGGGTCACACCACCTACACCACGTTCCACGCGGACTCCGTCGGTGAGGTCCTGAAGCGCTTCACGACGGACCCCATCAACGTCTCGAAGACGATGTTCACCGCGCTGGACCTCGTCTCCATCCAGACCCAGACGCGGGTCCAGGGCAACAAGGTCCGCCGGAACAAGAACCTCACCGAGATCAACCACTACGACGCGGAGAACGACGAGATCAACGTCCAGGACGTCTACCAGTGGCAGGCCGAGACGGACGAGTACCTCAAGATGGGGGACTCGAACACGCTGGACGAGATCCAGTTCGACCGCGGGTGGAGCTACGAGAAGCTCCAGGACGAGCTGTTCAAGCGCCGGGTCATCCTCGCGTACCTCATCAAGAACGGCCTCAACGAGTACGTCAAGGTCGCCGCGACGGTCCAGGCGTACATCAACGACCCGGACACCATCCTCACCCTCATCGCGAACGGGAAACTGGAGGAGAGCCTCGAGGACCTGCGCGAGATGGAGTCCGTCGAGATCGACGTCGACCCGGAGGACGAGGAACTCGTCCCGCGTCCGGACGCGAACGACGAGACGTACAACCTCTCGCAGGACATCCTCGAACGCGCCGAGGAGTCGCTGTTCGACGACTACCGCGGCAAGCAACTCAGCGGCCTCGGCATCGACTCCGCGCTCTCGGGGTCGGGCATGGATGGCGAGTCCGAGCCGGCGGTCGAACCCGACAGCGACGACGAGTTCGACTTCGGCGACGACGGGTCGTTCATGCTGGGTGGCGACGACGACGAGGAGGACGACTTCTCCTTCTCCGGCGACGGCGAGGACATCGAAGACGGCCCGTCGTGGCTCAACGACGACGGTGGTGGCTTCGACTTCGGCGACGACGACGGCGGCTTCGGCGGCTTCGGCGACGACGCAGGCGAGACCGCCGCGGACGCGAGCACCAGCGAGGACACGGACCCCGCACCCGATGACACGCCACAGCTCGAGTCGGGCGAGGCCACGGCCGACGCGAGCACCGCCGAAGCGGCGAGTGCCGACCCGGGTGAGGAGGAGACGCTCCCCGAGACGACGGACGAGCCGGAGCCACCCGCGGCGGACGACTCGGCCGAGACGGAGGAGATAACGCTCGACCTCGAGGCGGCGGCTGCCCAGATCGAGAACGAGGACAGTGGTGCGGACGAGCCGACGACCGACAGCGCCGATAGCACCGACGCCGCAGACGGTTCCGATGCGGGCGAGGGCTTCCTCGACGAAGCCGAGTCGGACGATGACGCGGGAACCAGCGCCGACTTCGATGGCGAGGAGGACCCCGGCCCGATCTTCGGCGAGGTCGAGGACACGGGCACGGAGTCCATGTTCGACACCGACAGCGCCCCTGCGGACGAGGGGTCGTTCTTCGGTGACGACGACGAGCCGTTCTTCGGCGACGAGGACGACGTCGGGTCCATCTTCGGCGACGAGGACGGTGGCAGCGTCTTCAGCGACGACGGTGACGACCCCGAACCCGAAGACGACGGCGGGATGTTCGGCGAAAGCGACGAACCGGCGGGCGACGAAGACGGCTCGGTTTTCGAGGACGATGCGCCAGCCGACGCGGCCAGCGACGACGCAGCCGGCGACGACGCAGCCGGCGACGACGCTGCTGACCCGGAGACGACCGAAGACCCCGACGCGACGAGCGACGTGGCGGACGACGCCGAGGACGGGTCCATCTTCGGCGAGGACGCCGACGACGGCGGCTCGGTGTTCAGCGAGCCGGCGGACGAGGAGCCCGCCGAGGACGACGGCGGCAGCATCTTCGGCGAGGACGCCGAGGACGACGCCACCGTCGGCGACGAGGCGGATGCCGACGACGACGAGACGGACCAGCCGGCCGACGGCGACGTGTTCGACGGTGATGAGGAATGAGTCTGCAGACGCGTGGTGACACAGGCGGGTCGGGGTTCAGCACGTCGTCTGATTCGCTCGGCGACATGTTCTACCCGCTGTACGAGCGGCTGTTCAGCGAGGACTCGGACTTCGTCGCCGACGTGGAGTCGAAACTGGCACAGGCCCGGATGGCCGACACGGTCGAGATGTACCTCTCCCGGTCGCTCGCCATCGGCGTCCTCACCGGCGGGATGCTGTGGCTCCTCGGGACGCTCATCGGCTACTTCATCTTCGCGACCGGCCTCATCCAGACCGAGAGCCTGCTCGGGGCGACCATCCCGAACCCGACGCTGGTCGCCATCATCCAGGCGATCAAGGTCCCCGCACTCATCCTGATAACGGGGCTGTTCCTGGGTTCCATCGGCTTCGCGATGGGGTTCGGCGCGCTGGTCGCGGTGCCGTACTCGCGGGCGTCGACCCGGAAACGCGAGATCGACATGCTCCTGACCGACGCCGTCTCGTTCATGTACGCGCTCTCGGTCGGTGGCCTGAACCAGCTCGAGATCCTCGAGGCGATGGCCCGGGCGGAGGACACCTACGGCGAGGTGTCCAAGGAGTTCCAGTCCATCGTCCAGGAGACCGAGTACTTCGACACCGACTACCGGACCGCCATCCGGAACCAGGCGATGGAGACGCCCAGTAACGAGCTCTCGCAGTTCCTCACCGACATGCTCTCCATCGTCAACTCCGGCGGTGACATGGAGGGCTTCCTCTACGACAAGAAGGAGAAGCACATGCGGACCGCCAAGCAGCAACAGGAGATGACCCTCGAGACCTTGGAGCTGTTCGGCGAGATGTACATGACGCTCTCGCTGTTCCCGCTCTTGCTCATCATCATCCTGGTCATCATGCGGATGCTGGGCGAGGCGCAGGTGAACATGCTGTTCGGGACCGTCTACGGCCTCATCCCCCTGACCGGCGCCGGGTTCCTGGTGCTGGTCTCGACGGTCAAGGAGGACGAACCCGGTGACGGCTACCTCCTGCCCGACGACGCCGACGACCGGCTGAGCGTCCAGCAGGGCGCCGGCCTCCTCGACCTCGGCCTCATCGAGCAGTTCACGGGCGAGTACAGCGTCTTCGACCGCATCAAGAACCGCGAGGGCACCTACGAGACCATCCAGGTCCTCAGGGCCCCGCACATCTTCTTCCGCGACAACCCCCTGTACACGCTGGCACTGACCGTGCCGGCGGTGCTGGTGTTGCTGGTGGTCGCGATGGTGTCGGGGGCCATCCCAACGTCCTGGGGCGGGCTGGTCGAAAACCCCGTCTGGGGGACGTTCATGTACGTCTACCTGCCGGTCTACATGATGTTCCTGCCCCTGACCGTCTTCCGAGAGTGGAACGTCCGCTCGCGCAAGGGCGTCATCTCGAACATCTCTGACAACCTCCGGAAGCTCTCCAGCGCGAACGACACCGGGCAGACGCTGCTGGAGTCCCTGCGGACCGTCTCGGACACGACCAGCGGGAAACTGGCGACCGAGTTCGAGACCATGCACGCGAAGGTCAACTACGGGATGAGCCTCAAGCACGCGCTGGTCGAGTTCAACAACAAGTACCACATCCCCCGGCTGGCGCGCACGGTCAAGCTCATCTCGAAGGCACAGGAGGCCTCCAGCCAGATCACGGACGTGCTGACGACGGCGGCACAGGCCTCGGAGAACCAGGACGACATCGAGCGCGAACGCAAGTCCCGCACCCGGATGCAGGTGGTCATCATCATCATGACCTACCTCACCCTGCTCGCGGTCATGGCCATCCTGAAGACGCAGTTCCTCGACGTGCTGACGGGCCTGACCGACGCGAGCTCGGGCGGTGGCGGCGGTGCGGCGGGCGCCGGCGGCCCCAGCTTCGGGGGCAACGTCAACACGAACCTGCTCTCGTTGCTGTTCTTCCACGCGGTGACGATGCAGGCGTTGCTCTCCGGGCTCATCGCGGGCTACATCCGGGACGCCGACATCCTCAGCGGCCTCAAGTTCGTGCTCATCCTGATGACGATCGCACTGGTGGTGTGGGCGGCGGTCGCGTGAGAACGATGAAATCGGTGGGAACAACTATCGAGTGCGGCGACGACCGCGCCCAGACGACCCAGGACTTCGCCATCGGCATCAGCATCTTCCTGCTGACGGTCGGGTTCACCTTCGGGTTCCTCCCGAGCCTGCTGACGCCCTTCGGCTCGCCCCTCGGCGACGACATCACGGCGAAGTCCGACCGGGTCGCCGCGACGCTCATCGAGGAGAACCACGTCGACGGCGAGCCCCGAACGCTGAACTACACCCAGCTCGAGAGCTTCCTGGCGAGTACGAACAACGAGTCCGCGCTCCAGGACCACTTCGGGCTGCGAAGTACTGCCGACGTCAACATCACCATCGTCAACGTCTACGACAACGGGACGAGAGAGGTCCTGGCTGACGGGTCCGGCAACCTGACTGCCGGGACCGACTACGAGGGACAGACACCGGCAGCGTCCACGTCACGCGTCGTCGTCCTCACCGGCGACCGCTGTGACGTGCAGTGTTTCGTCGTGGTGAAGGTGTGGTAATCATGAGACAGGACGAACGCGCACAGGCGTACACGCTGGAAGGGTTCATCGGGTCGGTCCTCGTCCTCGCGGCCGTCCTCTTCGCCCTCCAGTCTGTCGTCATCATGCCGACGACCTCCGGGAAGGTGAGTCGTGACGTACAGGAACAGCTGCGGGTCGAGGCGGACGACGTCCTCACCATCAGCGCCCAGGAGGAGTCGCTCTCGTGCCAGATACGGCACTGGAACGGCACCTCGAGCGAAGACACTTTCGCGGGTGCCATCGACGAACGCATCGGCTACGGGCCCGACCCACCACCCAATATAACGACCTGTGACGCGGACGGGACACAGTTCGGTGCGATGCTGAACCAGACGTTCGGCGAACAGGGCCGCGAGTACAATATCATCGTCTCCTACCGCCACCCCTCGGACCCGACGATCACCCGGTCCGAGCGGATGGTCTACCGTGGCGTCCCGACCGAGTCCGCCATCGTGGCGACCTACACGGTGACGCTGTACGACAACCAGACGCTGACCGGACAGGGATGTCAACCCGGCTGTCCGGAGCTCTGGGAGACCAGCAAGAGCGAGTTCCCCATCAGGGACGCCGCACCGAACAGCCCGGTGTACAACGTCGTGGAGGTGCGCATCGTCATATGGTAGGCCTCGACGACGGCCCCCGGTCGCGGGCACAGTTGGTGCTGGTCGGCGCGGTCGCCATCGCGTTCATCATCCTCGGCATCGTGGTCGTGTTCAATACGGTGCTGTTCACGGAGAACGTCGACAGCACGGGCAGTGGTATCGCGGTGGACGACTCCGAGGCTGTCGAACGCGTGAGTGCAGACACGATGGGTCAGATAGCCCGATACGTGAACGAGGGAAACATGGACAGGGCGGGCCGGGACACGCTCCTCTCGCAGAACGCATCGAACTACAGTACCCTGTTGCAGGAGTCCTATGCCCAGGATTCCGCAGCGCTCGTCGACATTAACTACAACCAGAGCAACACCAAGTACGGCGTCCGGGTGTTCCAGACGAACACGTCGGACTTCTACGACGACCCGGACGACACCGGGAGCGACAACTGGCACCTGACCGACAGCACGCCCTCCGAGATCGTCCGGTTCGAGATGGACCTTACCCGGTCACAGCTGTCGAACCAGGCGACCGACTCGTTCCACATCGCGGTCAAGGGAACCAACGAGACCGGCGCCGAGGAGTGGCGCGTCGTCCGCATCTACAACGATAGCGGGGCCGGTATCGACCTCGCGGTCGCCCACGGGTCGGGTTCTGCTCCCGGCAACTGGTATGACCAGATGGAATCACCGACGTCTGCGTGCAACGACATGGCGGTCGGGTCGACGTTCGAGGTCGACGTCTCCGAGGGGACGGTCGAAGGGACCTCGTGTACGTTCAACTTCACCGACGGTATCGACTACGAGACCGGTTCCGAGGGCTACGACATCTGGTTCCGTGACTCGGAGAACGCGTCGGGGACCTACTCGTTCGTCCTCAGCGAACCCGGCGAGTTCGTCTCGTCCGCGCAGTACCAGGAAGCCACTGGCACGCCCGGCTCCGGCCAGTACTATACCGATATCGTCTGGCGTGCCGGCGTCACGGTCGAGTACGACACCCCAACCATCTCGTACCGCGAAACGTTCCAGTCAGAACCAGCGTACAACACCTCACGATGACCCCGAACCTCCCCCTCTCCGACGACCGCGGCGTCTCGATAGCCGTCACGCACGTGCTCACCATCGGTATCACGACCATTCTCATCACCGGGCTGCTCGTGGGCGCCAGTGGCCTCCTGCAGGACGAACGCGCGGACGCGGCCCGCGACGAGATGCGGACCATCGGCAACCGGATGGCGACCGACATCGCGAGCGTCGACCGCGCGGCCGACGGCACCAGTTCGACGATGAGCGTCCGGTCCGTCCATCCCTCGTCGGTCTCGGGGTCGACCTACACCGTCCACCTCAAACCGGGGTCTGTCTGTGCGGTGTACTCGAACCCGTGTCTCGTGTTGAACGCCACGTCTACCGATACGACGGTGTACGTCCCGTTCAACACCTCGACCACGGTTACCGAGACACGGGTCTCGGGCGGTGACATCTACATCGTCTACGACGGGTCGGACATCAAACTCGCGAGCGAGCCGGCGAACCCGAAGCTCCAGCCGCCGGGACTTCCCAGCGTGGAGGTGCGAGCATGAGAACTGACGGGGACCGACGCGCGGTCAGCGACGTGCTGGCGTTCGTCATCGTCTTCTCCATCATCATCACCTCCGTCGGCGTGGTCTACGGCATCGGGTTCAGCAGCCTCGGCGAGTTCCAGGAGGGCGAGCAGAAGACCAACGCGGCCCGTGCCTTTCAGGCACTCTCGGTGAGCCTCGACGACATCCAGTCCGGGGCAGCACCCGGCCGCTCCGGCGCGATTCAACTCAGTGAAGGCACCCTTCAGGTGGAAGAGCAGTCACAGATGACCGTCGAGGTCGGGCTCTCGAACGGGACCACCTGGACCGTCGCCACCGAGACGACCGGGTCGCTCCAGTACTCCTTCGAGAACACCGACGTCGCCTACGAGAACGGCGCCGTCTTCCGGAAGGACGGCTCCGCCAGCGTCATGCTCGAAGAGCCCTCGTTCGTCTGCTCGGACTCGTCCGACCAGGCCGTGGTCTCCATCGTCGTCCTCAACGGCGAGAGCAACGCCATCGGGGGCGAGGTCAACGCGGAGATCATCAGCCGCGAGAACTCGACGAGCGTCCTCTATCCCAACATCTCCCGGGGGAGTTCGGTCACCGCCGACAACGTCACCGTGGACGTGCCCACGACCAGTTTCGACCAGGCCTGGACCCGCTACTTCGAGGACGCGTCCGGCTGGGAGGACCCCGACGGCGACGGTGCCTACACCTGTGACGCCCAGTCTGTCGTCGTCCGGGTCACCGTCATCGACGTCGAGTTCCAGTGACCACACCTCGTTTCGGTGGAAATCGCGGGAGTTAAAAAGGGCAGACGAGTAGCATTGGTTGCTTGGGCGCTTAGCTCAGTCTGGACAGAGTGCTTGGCTTCGGACCAAGTTGTCGCGGGTTCAAATCCTGCAGCGCCCATGATTCTCTGAGGAACGGACGTGACGAGTGAATCGTGTGCGTGTGAGTATTCGGTTCAGGGACCGAGCACAGCGTCGAGAAGTTTGCGCTGGGCCGCGTTCAGGTGTTCACGGAAGGTAGAGGTCGCGATATCGAGCTCTCGAGCGACTGCAGTGGCGTTCGCACCGTCATCGTGATCGAAATAGCCCATCTCGTGGCAGGTTTCGAGGACCTCTCGTTGGCGGTCAGTGAGCGCGTCGCGATCTACGAGTACCGGGTCGCTGGTGTCGTACTCACCACTGGCTGTGAGATTGTGGACGTGAATGTCTTCGTACTGGTCGTGGAGGTCGTCGACGACGGCCTGAACGGTGTCGACGTCGAGAGCGTGGATGGTGAGGTAGAGGATACCGTCGCTGGCGTGAACGTCGAACACTGGGCAGCCGTGGCGTTCCGTGCAGGCACAGACGCAGGGGCAATCGGTGGTGCGGTCGAACCGATAGACTCGCCGACCGTCGGTCTCGAAGACCTGCTTGACGTCGGGGTGATCAATCGAGATGTCGGCATCGGTCGCGAACTCTTCTGTGACTGTATCGCCGGTCGCATCGGTCCTGGTCTGAGCGACGTGCTCGACGGTCGAGTCGATATCGGCGGACGCTCGTGCGAGCGGGCAGCCTGCAGGTGCTTCGACACCGATTTGCGCCAAGATAGTCCCGACCATACGAGGAGATCTCTCCTGGAACCGTTTAACCGCACGTTCGTTTCCAGCAGGCCAGATAAGTCCCCAAAATACAAGTAGTATGGTCAGGGCTTCGCGGTGTCGGGCGGTGCTCGTCGGGGTCTCGCCGGGGCAGCCAGCGGTCACGACGCGAGAACGTCCTGTCCGGTCTGCTCGCTCTCCACGGGCGGACGAAGTGAGGAGGGCAGAGCCGAGCGTCGGATGTCGCCAGTCGTTCTCTCTGGATATAATGGGCGCGTCAGGGCCCGGCTATACGCTGCTTCTCGAGGATGTCGTCGATCGACGGGAACGACTCCTTTGCCGCCGGCGGTAGATCTGTCGGCGCAGTCGTTGCAGGACCGCCCTGTGGTTCACCGACGACGATACGGCCGACCATCCCGAGCATCTCGTGTGGAGTGCAGTAGTAGTCGTACACCCCTTCGGTCTCGAACGTGTGCTCAAACACCGCGTCGGTGCTCGAGTACGCTTTCGACTGCCACGGCGTCGCCCCCTCCGGGATGCGAAGTGGCTGGTCGCCGTTGTCGGGATGGTAGGCAACCGTCGAGTGGCTCCCGGAGTCGTTCACGAACCGAACGGTCGTCCCTGGTTCGACGAGGAGTCCCTTCGGGTCGAAGTACGATCCATCGTTGTCCGTTATCATCCGAACGACGGGCCCAGCCGAGTCCGCTGCCGTCGATTCGGCGGTCGTGGCCGGAGCAGTCGTCTCGGTATCGGGCGACGCGGCCGTCTCTGACTGCACTGTCGTAGTCGTCTCGCGAGCGGTCGTCTCCGCTGGCTCGGATTGTTGGGCCCCGCAGCCGGCGATGGCGACGAACGCGGCGGATCCAACGCTCGCGACGAACCGACGACGGGACGACTGGTTGGGGATCATGAGTACTCTCTGTGGGAAGGTCGTGATTCAGTGACTAGGTTCGTCGGCCGAGGGCGAAGGCACCGATACCTGCGAGTGCCGTCAGCGCTGCGACGACGCCCATCCCGGGGAGCTGAGCGTTGGCGGCATCGTCTTGACTCTTCGCCTCTTCCTGGGCGTCGAGCTTCTTCTCGAGGGAATCGATCTGTTCGTTGAGTTCGGTCACCTGCGTTTGAAGTTTGTCGACCTTCTTGTTGACATCCTTGACTTCACTGTTGGTCGAGTCCACGCCCTTCTTTACAGTGTGCAGTTCTTCGGACATGTGCTCGACCTCCTCACCGGTCGCTTTCGCCGGGAGGAGCTGGACGGTCCGCTGGAATTCGAACGCGTACTCGTTCCCTTCGATCTCCGTCACGACGGCGATGGTGTAGTTCCCGGCTTCCGGGAACATGTACGTCCAGTGGAAATGCGCTTCGTCCTCGGGAATCTCGACTTTCACGTGGTCGTGATAGCCGTCAGGGCCGCGGATGTGGACTTCCACGGTGCGGTTCGTAACGCCACCCCAGTCCAGTCGGTCCGCATCTCCTTCGGGGTTCGCGTCCATGATACGGGCGGAGAATTCGGCCTGCATCCCCGCGACGGGCTGTTCAGGCGAACTGCTCACACCGAGTTCCATCTCTCCTTGCGTTACCGTCGTCTGCCAACTGTGGGCAGAGACGGTTCCGATACCACTGAGTAGCAGCATGCTGGCCAACGCGATCGCCAGGAGTGATCGTTTCGAGCTCATCACAGGTGAACATCGAGCCACCGTGATAATAGAGCCCTGAGCGCGTTCACACCCCTTGCAAATCCAGTTTGGGATTCGCTCAATAGTGAGGGTGTTTAAGTGGGTCGTAATCTTTCGTAGGAGCGTCGTGGACGAATCGTTCCCCCGTGATGATTGGGACCTGAACGAGAACGCCCTGTTCAGAGCACTGGCAGACGACACCACGCGGACAATCCTGTCGCGGACGAGCGACCAACCACGGTCGGCCAACGAGCTCGCGGATCACGTCGACGTCTCGCTATCGACGATCTATCGACGACTGGAACAACTCGAGGGAGATGGATTGATCGACGAGCGTCTTCGCGTCGACATGTCGGGAGACCACCACAAAATGTACCAGGCAACGATTACACACGTCGGCGTCGACATCGACGGCGACGGCGTAAGGACGCACGTGGAACCGAACGAAGACGTCGCCGAGCGCTTCGCGCGAATCTGGGAGCGCATCCGAGGTGATCGCTGATGCACGAACCGCTCGTCGCCGGGAAACTTCTCGTCATCTTCATCGGGACGTTCATCGCGTACCGAGCCTACACCGGGTATCGAGACCACGGCAGCGAACCGATGTTGTATCTCGCGGTCGGGTTCGGGCTCATCAGCTTAGCCAGCGGTATCGAGGGCCTGCTGTTCGAGGTGGTGAACGTCGACATCTTCCTCGCAAGCACAATCCAGACGGCCATCGCACTGCTCGGGATGGTCACGATACTGTACTCGCTGTACGGTTCCCGTGGTATTCGGGTCGACGACTGAGACGTCGAATCCGGTGCCGTCCCAGTCCCCTCGCGAGGGGTACTTCTTCGGGGTCGCAACTGCTGGGCTCGCCGACCGAACGTGGCGTCGGACCCGCCTGCACGGTCGCGTCGTCAGGCGCGGTGAGGCCGTCGCTGGGTGGCCGTAGGGCCGAACCCTCCAGCGCCCACTTGTCCGCGTGACGCTTCACATCCTAACGAACAGCACTCACACCACCTCGGCGAGCTGTGAGCGAAGCGTCGCTGCCTCAAGGAGGCCGCCGTGTTCGAAGACCAGCCTGCCATCGCTGTCTGCGATGGCGACGTGGGGGAGGCCGGTCGCGCCGAAGGCTTTCAGTATCTCACCGCCGGGTTCGAGGCCGACGGTCCAGTGGCCGTCGTGGCGGCGCCACCAGTCGGCGATGTCGGCACGGGTGAACGAGTCGCCGACGCGTTCGTTGGTCACCGAGACGAAGGAGACGTCGTCGTATTCGCCGCGGACCGCGTTCAGGACGTCCAGTTGCTTCTTGCAGGGGGCACACCACGTCGCGAAGAGGTCGACGACCGTGACCGTCCCGGGGGTCGGGACGAGTGCCTCGCCGGCCGACGAGCCCGGCGCGTCGAGGGTCTCGACGCGGACGGGGAGGCTCGCTCCGTCACTGCCTCCCGGGAGGCCGTGCTGTGCGACCCAGAGGCCGCCACCGGCCAGGCCGGCGCTGGCGATAGCCGCGAGGGCTTGCCGTCGTCTCACGCCGCTCTCACCGTCGCGAGGTCGTCGATGATGACATCCTCGTCGGGCGACTTCGCGGTGTAGGCGCGCTCGACGTAGCCGTCGGCGTTGACGAGCAGGGTGAGCGAGGAGTGGGCGAACATGTACATGTCCATGTCCTCGGGTTCGGTCCGCTGGAAGCCGACGCCGAACTGGTCCTCGACGACCGCCTTCGCGCGGGCCGTCGAGGCGGGACGGAGGTAGTGCCAGTTCCCCGTCGCGGTGTCGACGTTCATCTTCTCGCTGTAGGTCTGCAGGCGGGCAGCGTCGTCTCGTTCCGGGTCGAAGGTCACCGGGAGGAACGACACCGCGTCGGCGTAGCCCTCGTTCCTGGCGTGGACGTGCACGTTCCGCATGGCGGAGATGAGGAGGGGACAGACGGTCTTGCAGTGGCTGTAGAAGAACGTGAGCAGCGCGGGCTGGTCGACCTCGCGCAGGGCGACCTCGCGGTCGGCGATGGGGGCCGTGAGCGTCACGTCGGGAATCTCCTGGCCCCACGCGGGGAACGCCACGTCGCTGCTCTCGTAGGGGCGGTCCGGGTCGGGGAGGGCGACGTTCGGGGTGTCGTCGCCGAGTCCGACAGAGCCCAGGCAGCCCGCGAGGCCGCCGATGCTCCCGACCGCGGCCGCCGAGGTGAGGAAGGTCCGCCGTTGCATACTGGACCATTGCGGACTCGTATATTAGGGCAATCTGGTTCGGGCATCGAATCCGGTCTCGTGGTCGACCCGGCGAACCCTGGTACGGTCAGCGGTCCGGCCACTCGACCGGCGGCAGCCGCTTCTCGATCTCGTCGCGGTCGTCCTCGACCCAGCGGGGGAGCTGGAGGGAGCCGCCGAGGTCGCTCTCGGGTTCGTCGACCGTCAGGCCCGGCCCGGCGGAGGCCAGTTCGAACCGGATGCCGCCCGGTTCGCGGACGTACAGCGACTGGAAGTACGTCCGGTCCTTGACGCGGGTCGGCTCCAGCCCGAGGTCGCGCAGCCGGCGGTGCCACGCCAGCACGGCGTCGCGGTCTGGCACGCTGAAGGCGACGTGGTGGACGGTCCCCTTCCCGTCACGGCCGAACCCGCCCGGCGCGCCGTCGCCGGCTCCCCGGAGCGACAGGTCGACCACGGTCGCGCGCTCCCCGGACGCCCGGTAGCGAACCCGGTCGTCGGTCTCGCCCGCGAGGTCGTACCCGAAGTGTTCGAGGACGCGGGCGGTCTGGTAGGGCGCGGGTGAGAGCAACGTCGTCCCGTGGAGGCCCCGAATCGCGTGCTCGGCCGGGACCGGCCCGGCATCCCAGACCGCGGCCTCGGCTACGCTCGCGCTCGGCACACCGACGAGTTCCAGCGGGAGCCCGTCGGGAGCCTCGAACGCGAGGCCCTGCTCGTCGAAGCGCGAGAACCGGGTCACCTCGACACCGTGGTCGGCGAGCCGACCGCCCCAGTAGTCGAGCGAGTCCGGGGGCACCGCCAGCGCGGTGGCACCGGGCTGAGGCGGCCCGACCCGCCCGTCGGGGCCGGCGTTGGACGGGAACAGCGTGAGCAGGGAACCGAGGCTCCCGGCCCCGTCACCGAAGTAGACGTGGTGGGCGAACTGGTCCTCGTAGTTCACGGTGCGCTTGACGAGGCGCAGGCCGAGCACGTCGGCGAAGAAGTCGACGACTGTCTGGGGGTCACCCGAGAGCGCGGAGACGTGGTGGAGCCCGGTGACCGGCGGCGGCCCGTCCGCCGTCCCGGTCTCCGGCCGGGACTCGTCGTCGTGTCCAGTCACTCAGTTCTCACCCTCGTCGGCTGCCTTCGGGCCGTCCGAACCGTCCTCACCGTCGTCGCCGTCGCTGTCGACCAGCCCCGCGACGATGTCGCGGACGTGCTCGATCTCGTCTTCGTTGACCGTGTGGCCCATCCCCTGGTAGATGCGCTCGGTCACGTCGGCATCGAGGCGCTCGAACACCTGCGTCGTCTCTTCGACCCGTTCGAGTGGGATGTGCGGGTCCACGTCGCTGCACCCGAGGAACACCGGCGTCCCCTCGAGCGACCCCTCGTAGTCGCGGGGCGTGCCCTCGGGTCCGATGACCCCGCCCGAGAGCGCCATCAGGCCGCCGTAGCGCCGGGCGTTCCGGGCGACGTACTCGCTGGCGAGGCAGGCCCCCTGCGAGAAGCCCATGAGTGCGATGCGGTCGTACGGGATGCCCGCCTCTCTCGCCGTCTCGACGGCGTCCTCGACGGCCTGCAGCGCCGAGGTGAGGTAGGGCTCGTTCGACTCGATGGGGGCCATGAACGAGTTCGGGTACCAGGTGCCGCGCTGGGCCTGCGGAGCGAGGAACGCGACGCCGTGTTCGAGGAACTCGTCGGCCATCGCGAGCATGCTGCGGGCGCTCGCGCCGCGGCCGTGGCACATGACCACCGCGCCGTCGGCGACCGCGAGTGGGGCGCCCGCGCTGGCGAGTGGCTGGTCCTGGTGGACGCCGGAACTCACTCGCTCGTCACCTCCGGGGCGGAGAGCGAGGGCAGGCTCGCCTCCAGTTGCTCGCGGTCGTCCTCGAGCCACGCCGGGAGCCTGAGTTCGGTCCCCAGGGTCTCGGCCGGTTCGTCGACGGTGAACCCGGGGTCGTCGGTGGCGACCTCGAACAGCACCCCGCCGGGCTCGCGGAAGTAGATGGACCGGAAGTAGTTGCGGTCCTTCTGCTCGGTGACGTACAGGCCGATCTCGTCGAGGTCGGCCGCGATGGCCTCCTGTGCCGCGTCGTCGGGCACCCGGAAGGCGACGTGGTGGACCGTGCCCGCGCCGGGGACCCCGCGGCCGCCGACGCCACGGAAGACGTCGACGACGCTGGCGCGGTCGCCGCCGACGCGGTAGCGGACCCGGTCGTCGCTCTCGGCGGCGCGCTCGTAGCCGAGGGTCTCGAGGACCGACCCGGTCACGTCTGGGTCCATCGAGTGCAGGGTGACACCGTGGAACCCGCGGATGGCGTACTCGGCAGGGACCGGGCTCTCGGTCCAGGGCTCGAGGTCGGTGGCGTCGTCGGTGTCGGTCGCGACGAGTTCCATCGGCTGGCCGTCGTGGTCGCGGAAGGGGACGACCGTCTCGTCGAAGCGCGACAGGGGCTCGTCGTGGTCGACGTCCAGCGTCGCGAACCGGTCGAGCCAGTAGTCGACCGCGCCTTCGGGGATGGCGAACGCGGTGGCCGTCGCCTGTCCCTTCCCGGGCTGGCCCTGCTGGCCGCCGTCGAAGGGGAAGAACGTCAGGATGGTCCCCGGCGTGCCCGTCTCGTCGCCGTAGTAGAGGTGGTACGTCGACGTGTCGTCGAAGTTCACGGTCCGCTTGACCAGCCGCAGCCCGAGGACCTCGGTGTAGAAGTCCACGTTCCGCTGGGGGTCGCTGGCGACCGCGGTGACGTGGTGGATACCGTCTGTCTGCATGGACCATCCTAGGGACCCCACGGACATATACCTAATCTGACAGTGGTGTCACCAGGGGACATCGATGTCAGGTGGGCAGTGAGGGCGTGGTCGGGCGACCGGACGACCCCGTACCGGTTGCATACCTAACAGGATGGGCAGGGAGCGTACAGGACCCGCCGAGAATGCACCCGTATGACTACGAAACCACTCGGGCGCATCGTCGGCGAGACGGACCTCCAATCGAAGACGTTGCACGCCTGCAACGTGACCGACGAGAGCGCGCTGGCCACCGTGAGTCGGTTCCTCTCGAAGCACGAGGTGGAGAAGGTCAAGGACAAGACGGCGTCTGGCCAGCCCAGGGACACCCTCGTGTTGCAGTCCGACGGGCGATTCGTCGCCGCGAACTCGATCCAGACGGTCGCCCGGTTCGCCAGCCGGGACGACCAGCCGTCGGACCGTGCGGAGATTCCCGCCGTCATCCAGCATCTGGACGGGACGCGCTTCCGGTCGTACGACAAGCGTCGGATGATCATGGCGTCGCGCAACGTCGAGTTCCGGGCGTGGAACGATGGGGAGGGGACCCTCCACTCGGGGTTCCAGCAGCTCTCGAAGGTCGACTTCCAGCGGAACGTCTACCGGAACCTCTCCCGGAGCGACCTCGACGTCCACGTCTACGGGCAGGCCGACTGGGAGCGCCCGGACGACCTCGACCTCACCGTCCACGCGAGCGACGCGAAGGAGGTCACGAAGCACTGGTGGGTCGTCTACGACGGGAACGGTCGCGACGACCGCAAGGCTGCGCTGCTCGCCCAGGAGACCGGCGACAACGAGTTCTACGGGTTCTGGACCTACGACGCCCGGACGACCGACGAGGTCCTCGACCGGCTCGCGGCGATGGGGTAGTCGGCAAACCAGTTCTCATCTGATAGCTGGTTCGGATACGAACCTCTAAGTGTGGCGGCGGCCAACGGTGGGGCAATGGCGACGAGTTCCGACGAGAACCCCAACGCGGCTGCCTGTCCCGTCATCGACTCCCTCGAACAGATCGGTTCGCAGTGGCGACTCGTCGTCCTGCACGACCTGCAGGGCGGTGAGAAGCGCTTCAACGAGCTCAAGCGCTCGACCGACGCGAGTTCGCGCACCCTCTCGCGGGTGCTCGACGACCTCCAGGAGATGGGGTTCGTCGACCGCCGGCTGGAGGAGGACGCCCCCGTCGCGACCTACTACTCGCTGACCGAGAAGGGCGAGTCGCTCTGCCCGGTGTTCGACGCCATCGGCGAGTGGGCCGAGGAGTGGATCTCGACCGAGGGCGGCGACGAGGACGAGACCGCCCCCGAGCGCGTCGAGACCGACGGCGGCTCGACGGCCGGGACCGAATGAGAGGGGTCCACACGGGCAGGCCACCGTCCCGCCGTTAGCCGGGACATAATCTTGGGGCCGGGTCCGCTGGTCTGTACCGATGCAACGACGGACGTTTCTGCGACGGGCACTCGCCGGACTCGCAGCGACCGCTGTCGGCTTCGGCGGGCTCGGCGGGTTCGGCGGTCGTGACGAGACGATGGCGACCGCCCAGCCAGCCGCGGACGACCGCACCCGCGGGACACTGCTCCCCGGGACGACGTACGAGACGCCGGTGGTGACCATCGACGGCGGCCAGCCGGGCCCGACCGCGGTCGTGGTCGGTGGGCTCCACGGCGACGAACGCAGCGGCTACCGGGCCGCCGGGGCCGTCGCCGAGTGGTCGTTCGAGGCAGGGACCGTGGTGGTCCTCCCGCGAGCCAACCAGCCGGCCATCAGGCGGGGGACCCGCGAGAACGACAACGGGGACCTGAACCGCCAGTTCACGCCCGGCGAGGAGCCCGCGACGAAGCTCGCCCGTGCCATCTGGTCGCTGGTCGAGGAGCACGACCCCGACGTGGTGCTCGACCTCCATCGCTCGCGTGGCATCTACCGGCTCCACCCGCGGAACGTGGGGCAGGCCATCTTCCCGACGGCGGCGGGCGACGCGACCGCCAACGCCGAGGCGACCTGCACCCACCTGAACGAGACGCAGGTCCCGTGGTCGATGCCACTCCACGACTTCACGACCGGGCCCGCGATGGGCGGCGGGTCGCCCCTGCTCGCCCACAAGGTCGGCGCCGAGCTCGGGACGCCGGCGTACGTCGTCGAGACGACCACGTTCCTCACCGACCTCGGCACCCGGGTCGACTGGACGACGGCCGCGGCCGAACACCTGCTCGCACAGCACGGTCTCGACCGACAGCCACCGGCGAGGGCCAACACGTGACCGACCCCGAGTCCCCGCCGTTCCGGCGCTGGTTCGCCGGGCGCGCCGTGGCCGTGACGTTCTCGCTGCTGGTGTTCCCGGTCGTCCTCCTGAAGTACGGCTACCACAACCCACTCGCACTCCCGGGCTACCTCGTCCTGGCCATCGGGAGCGCCATCGGGAACCGCATCGCCCCGGCGTACGAACTCTGGGTGTACTGGGGGCCGTTCGTGGTCGCCTCTTACGGGCTGTCGGTCGTCTTCGGCGGCCTCTACCGCCACGTTCGCGGGCGGGTCGCCGACCGCTGACGGGCTGGCGGCGCAGTCGGAGAACCCTGAAACCGCCGATTCGTACCGTCTCGGTACCGTGACGATACGAATTCTCGCCTTTCTACCTTGGGTGATGAGTTAGGCGCGCGGCGTCGAATGCTCCGATGAGGACGATACCATGCCACAGGACGACCGGACGACGGGCGGTACCGACGGTCGACAGCAGAACCAGGGACAGAATCAGGGACAGCAGCCGCAGGGACAGCAGTCCCAGCAACAGCCCCAGCAGCAGCAGGCGTCCAGGGGCTCGGGACGGCGGTCGGTCGGCTCGCGGCTCAGGGACTACCTGGCGACGACGGTCGTCCGGTTCGGCCTCGCGGCCATCGGCGTCGTCCTGCTGCTGTTCTCGCTCGGCCAGGCGTTCGGCGTCGACCTGCTCGGCGCGTTCGCCGACGCGCTCTCGACCCAGACCGGGCAGTGGCTCGTCGTCGCCCTGTTCGCGCTGTTCCTCATCGGCGCCGCCGAGCGCGGCCTCTCGCACGGCTAGAAAAGCACTCGCCGCGCGGTCGTTCTTCGCAGTCGCGGCTGTCGACCAGCGACGCGACCCCCCGGTTCGCGGCTGGTCGGTCGCGACCGCCATGCCGGGTTCCGCCCGGCACGCACGCCGCGAGCCGCGGCTACTCCAGTATCGGGACCGGCGTGTCCGTCGCGATCCACGCGTCCTTCTTCCCCAGCTCCTTGATCTCGACCCAGCCGTTCGTACAGTACACCAGTTTGCATTTGCTCTCTTGCTGTTTCATACTCCCCCCGGTCGTGCAATCGCGAGGACCCCGAGATTGCGACGTGATAACAGACGGCAGATTTGCTAAAAGTTATGTGCTTCGTACTGGCGCTGGCACGGGTCACTCCGTGTTTCGAGGGCGCCACTCGCCGGCGGTAAAGGAGAGCATACCGGTGAAAACGGGGCGTTAGGAACGACCGATTACCGGCCGGTGCCCCGGGTATCCGAACACGACGGTACCGTGGTGGTGAACCGTCGAACGGGGCGTTCGGTCAGGCCTCTTCGTGGGGGGCGATGCCGAGTTCCTCGTTCACGAGATCGACCGCCTCCTCGACGGCCCCGACCGAGGAGAGGTAGCCGGCGCCGACGGTCGTCTTCAGCGTCAGCGCTCCGCGCCCGGTGAAGACGCTCGGGCCGACCTGTGCGACCGCGCCGTTCCCGACCGTGACGAGCCAGCCCGGCGAGTCGAAGGTGTAACGCTCCAGCCGGGGCTGGAAGTCGCCGGCGTCGCCGTCTCGCAGGTGCGAGACGAGCCGCTCGACGTTCTTCCCGGCGACCCGGGCCTCCCGGATTGCCGCCTGCGCGCTGGCCGGGACGGCCGTGCCCGCGTCGTCGACGACCTTCGCCGCGTCCCCGACGACGAAGGTTGTCCCGTCGAGTCGCAGGTTGCTCCGGACGACCGGGCGCTCGCCGTGGAGGGCGTCGGGGCCGCGGATGCCGCCGGTCCAGACGAGCTGGTCGTAGTCGAGCGACTGCCCGTCGGCCAGTTCGAGCGTGTCGGCTGTCGCCTCGGTCACGGCCGCGTTCGTCCGGACCTCGACGCCCCGGGCGACGAGTGCGTCGTGGACCGCCCGCTGGAAGTTCTCCGGGAAGGCGGGCGCGACGCTGTCGAGCTGTTCGAGGACCGTGACGGTCACGTCGGCGCCCGTCTCGTCGGCGAGTTCGGCGAGTTCCCCGGCGACCTGGATGCCCGAGAGGCCGGCCCCGCCGACGACGACCCGGCCACCTGCCGGGCCGTCCTCGACCAGTTCCATGAACTCCTCGCGGATCTCGTGGGCGTCCTCGAGGCGCTTCAGGGGTGTCGAGTGTTCTTCGACGCCCGGCAGGTCGTAGTAGGCGGTCTCCGCGCCGAGGCAGACCGCGGCCACGTCGTAGGAGAGCGAGGAGTCGTCCGCGAACTGGACGGTCCGGGCGTCGGTGTCGACGTCGGTGACCCGGCCGATGCGGACCGTCGCCCGGTCGACCACGTCGGAGAGTGGGACCGTGATGAAGTCGGCGACGGCCGGGCGGCGGACGACCCGGTGCAACTCGTGCTGGACGAGGTGGTCGTCGGTGTCGTTGACGAGCACGACCTCCACGTCGGCGGGCAGGGACTTCTCTAACTTCTTGGTGAGGGTGACGCCAGCGTAGCCGGCACCGAGTACGGCGACCTTCATGCCGGCGCCTAGGTGGGCCGGGTGCTTAGTTGGTCGGCTGGCGGGCCACCGACGCCCCGGGACGAAATCGAGCCTTCTTACCCCCGGCCCACCAACGCTCGGCCATGACCGACGCGATAGTCGCCGACGGCCTCCGGAAGGCGTACGACGAGACGGTCGCGCTCGACGGCGTCTCCTTCGCCGTCGGCGCGGGCGACGTGTTCGCGCTCATCGGGCCGAACGGGGCCGGCAAGACCACGCTCGTCCGGGCGCTGACCGGGTCGGTCGCACCGGATTCGGGGACGGCGAAGTTGCTCGGGTCGGCCCCCGAGGCGGTCTCGAAGGAGCGCCTCGGCGTGCTCCCGCAGTCGTTCGCGCCGCCGGCGCGGCTCTCGGCGCGCGAGGTCGTCTCGTACTACGCCGGGCTGTACGACGACCCGCGGGACGTCGACGAGATTCTCAGGGAGGTCGGCGTCGCGGACGCGGCCGACACGTGGTACGAGAACCTCTCGGGCGGCCAGCAGCGCCGGGTCTGCCTCGGCGCGACGCTCGTCAACGACCCCGACGTGCTGTTCCTCGACGAGCCGACGACCGGCATCGACCCGGCGGGCCGGCGCACCCTCTGGGACCGCATCGAATCGCTGGCCGCCGGCGGGACGACCGTCTTCCTGACCACCCACGACATGGCCGAGGCGGAACGCCTCGCGGACCGGGTCGGCCTGCTCTCCGACGGGGAACTGGTCGCGGTCGGGACGCCGCAGGAACTCGTCCGGGCCCACGGTGGCGACCGCCGGCTCACCGTCACGGTCGACGGGGACGTGACGGCAGCAGCAGCGGTGCTCGGTGCCTGGAGCCATCGAACCGCCGGCAACCAGGTGGTCCTGGAGGGGTTCGACCCGCAGGCCATCGGCGACGTGGTCGACGCGCTCGACGACGCCGGCGTCGCCTACACCGAACTCTCGTGGGCGGAACCGGACCTCGAGGACGTCTACCTCTCGCTCACCGGCGAGGCGTTCGAGGGGCGCACCTCGGTCCCGGTGGAGTCGCCTGCCGACTGAGGCGGTCGGGACAGGTGACACGCACACACGGCGAATCGTCACGAAAGCGGTAAGGCACACAGGGTCATGTTTTCGCGTAGCAACCACGTGAGCACGATACAATGGACGACAGGGACCTGACCGACCGGCTGGAACGACTCGGCCTCTCCGAGAAGGAGATAGACACCTACCTCACCATCCTCGACCACGGGGAGGCGAAGGCGAGCACCATCGCACAGGACGCGGGCGTCTCGAAGCGCTACGTCTACAGCGTGAGCGAGAAACTGGAAGAGCGCGGCTTCGTCGAGGTGAACGACCACGCCGTCCCGACGCTCATCCGGGCGAACCCGCCCGAGGAGGTCATCGAGCGCCTCACGACCGAGTTGCGCTCGCTGGGGCCCGACCTCGCCGAGCGCTGGAACCGCGTCACCGAGGAGCAACGCGAGTTCGAGGTCATCAAGGCCCGCGCGACGGTACTCAAGCGCATCCGGGAGTTCCTCTCGACCGCCGAGGACGAGGTGACGCTCTCGATTCCGGCCAGCGTCCTGCCCGAGATCGAGGACGAACTCCGGGAGACGGTCGACCGCGACGTGCTCGTCTTCCTCATCCTGACTGGCGCGGAGTCGTCGGCCGCCGACGTCGGCGACGAGGACGACCCCGTCGCGAGCGTCGTCCGGGTGTGGGAGGAGCGCGCCCCGGTGCTGTTCACGGTCGACACCCGCCTCGGCGTGTTCGCGCCCTACGACCTGCTGGCCCGGTCGAACACCGGCGAGCAGGCGGTCGCCATCGCACAGGAACAGCTCGTCCCCATCCTCGTCGGCTCGTTCTTCGGCAACTACTGGCCCGTCGCCGAGGAGGCCGTCGTCGCCGAACCCGAGCCGCTGCCGGTCACCTACCAGGGCTTCCGGCACGCGGTCTTCGCCGCGACGCGCTACCGCAACAAGGGCATCGAACTGGTCGCGACGGTGGAGGCGAAGGCGGTCCCGGGCGACGGCGAGGTCGAGACGCTCCGGGGGCGTGTCGTCGAGGTCCACCAGACGCTGGTCACGCCCGTCGTGAAGAGCTCCATCGCGGTCGAGAACTCGCTGGTCCTCGCGGTCGAGGACGACGGCGAGGTCACCGAGGTCTCCATCGGTGGCCCCGGCGCGTTCATCGAGGACTACGAGGCGCAGTCGGTGCGGCTCGAAGCGGCGGAGTAGGGTCGGCACCCCTCGCGCGCACCCACGACGAAACCGACGCGCCTTAGCGGGTCGACGCCCGACCCCGAGGTATGACGACGGTGAGACGCGTCCGCTCGGAGTTCGTCGCGGCGTGGCACTCGTTCCTGCGCCGCCGCGTGGCAGTGTTCTTCACGTTCTTCTTCCCGGTGTTGCTCATCGGCATCTTCGGGGCGCTCGTACAGACGAACCCGGCCGGCGGCGGCCTGTTCGCCGAGGACCCGGCGTACTACGTGCCGGGCTACCTCGCGGTGGTCGTCCTGCAGACGCCGCTGTCGCGCATGGGCTCGGAGGTCGCCCGCTACCGCGAGGGCAGCCGGTTCGAGAAACTGGCGACGACGCCGCTCTCGCGGGCGGAGTGGCTCGCCGCCCACACGCTCGTGAACACCGTCATCATCGCCATCGCCGGCTTCGTCCTGCTCGTGCTGACGGTGCTGCTGACGGGCGCGACCGTCACGTTCTCGCCGCTCATCCTCGCGTTCGTCCCCCTCGGCGTGGTCTGCTTCTGCGGGGTCGGCTCCCTGCTCGGGAGCTTCGCCGACTCGCAGGACGGTGCCATCACCGCGGCGAACGCCATCGGGCTCCCCCTGCTGTTCCTCTCGGAGACGTTCGTCCCGCCGAGCATGCTCCCCGACTGGTTCCACCCCATCGTCGCGCTCTCGCCGCTGACGTACTTCGCTCACGGCCTGCGACAGGCCATCTGGGCGGGCGCGGAGTCCGGGACCGTGGTACTCGGACTCGACGCGGTCCAGTCGCTGGCGGTGCTCGCGGTGCTCGCGGTCGTCTTCTTCGCGCTGGGTGCCCGGGCGATTCCGCGGGCGGACTGAGAACGGGTCCGGGGTCAGAGGAAGTCCGAGAGCGTCTTCTCGCTCGCCTCGCGCGTCTCCACGTCGAACTCGGCGAGCCGGACGAACTCCATGTCGTTGTCCCGCAGTGCCCGCTTCACCCGGTCGCTGGCCGACGGCGCGACGAGCATCCCGCGGACCTCGGGGTTCGACTCGCGGTACAGCTCGATGTACCGTTTGAGCTGGTCGAAGTTGTTCAGCGTCGCCTGCCGGCGCTTGACCTCGACGACGACCGGAACGCCCGACTCGTCCTTCGCGAAGAAGTCGACGAAGCCGTACTTCGTCTCGCGCTCGTGCTCGACGATGCGGATGCCGGGCTCCAGCGCGGTCTCGGGGTTGCGCTCGATGTACTCGTGCATCTCGGCCTCGGTGCCGCGCTCCTGGTACTCGACGGGGTCGTCGGCGTCGAACCTGGTGAGGAGGTACGGGTCGTGGAGGTAGACGCGCAGGTACTCGTTGGGGTTCGACCGCCGGGCGTAGAGCAGGGGCGCGCCCGCGTCGGCCGGCTCGTCGCCGTCCCCCTCGCCCTCGTCGATCTCGACCTTGATGGTCGCGCCGCCGGGCATCCAGTTCACCGGCTTGTGCCCCGAGGGCCGGTGGACGAGCAGGGTGCCGTCGGGCTTGCAGACCACCATGCGGTCGCCGGGACCGAGGTAGCCGCCGCTGCGACCGTCGTACTCGACCTCGCACTCGGCCATGACCGAGACCATGGCCCCGTCGCGGAGCCCCTCGCGTACGACGCGCTCGACCGTCTCGGCGTCGGGCGCGTGGTGTCGTTCCGTCGTCATGGCTCTCGGGTTCCGGCGACGGCACGAAAAAGGTAGTCGGTTCGCGGTCGCGGCGACCGTTGGCGGGGGAGTTACTCGAGGTCGAAGCGGTCGGCCTGCATGACCTTCGTCCAGACCTCGACGAAGTCCTCGACGAACTCCTCCTCGCCGTCGTCGGCGCCGTAGACCTGCGAGACGGCGCGCAGACGGGCGTTGGAGCCGAAGATGAGGTCGAAGCGGGTGGCCTCCCACTCGGCCTCGCCGGTCTCGCGGTCGCGGATCTCGAAGACCAGCTCGTCGTCGTCGACGGGCTCCCACTCGTAGTCCATGTCGAGCAGGTTGACGAAGAAGTCGTTCGTCAGCTCGCCCGGGCTGTCGGTGAGCACGCCGCGGTCGGTGTCGCCGTAGGTCGCGCCGAGCGCGCGCAGGCCACCGACGAGCACCGTCATCTCCTGCACCGACAGGTTCAGCAGGTCGGCCCGGTCGACCAGCGTCTCCTCGGGGTCCTCGTCGACGTCACCGAGGTAGTTCCGGAAGCCGTCCGCGTCCGGTTCGAGCACCTCGAAGGACTCGACGTCGGTCTGCTCCTGGGTGGCGTCCGTGCGGCCGGGCTCGAACGGGACCGTCACGTCGTAGCCGGCGTCGGCCGCCGCCTGCTCGACGGCAGCGTGGCCGCCGAGGACGATGAGGTCCGCGAGCGAGACCTTCGTGCCGTCGGACCGCGAGCTGTTGAACTCTTCCTGGATGTCCTCGTAGGTCGAGAGGACCGACTCCAGCTCCTCGGGCTCGTTGACCTCCCAGCTGCGCTGGGGTTCGAGCCGGATGCGGGCGCCGTTGGCGCCGCCACGCTTGTCGCTGTCGCGGTACGTCGAGGCCGAGGCCCAGGCGGTCTTGACCAGCTGGGACCGGGTGAGGTCGGAGTCGAGAATCTCCTCCTTGAGGTCGGCGGCCGCCGCCTCGTCGATGATGTCGTAGTCGGCCTCGGGGATGGGGTCCTGCCAGAGCATGGTCTCCTCGGGGACCTCCGGGCCGAGGAAGCGCTCCGGCGGGCCCATGTCGCGGTGGATGAGCTTGTACCACGCCTTCGCGAACGCCTCCTGGAACTCGTCGGGGTTCTCCTGGAAGCGCTCGAGGACCTCGCGGTAGTCGTCGTCGTGCTTGAGCGCGATGTCCGTCGTCAGCATCATCGGCGCCTCGGTCTCGGACGGGTCGTCGACGCCCGGCGCGTCCTCGACGGCCTCGTCGTCGACGGGGCGCCACTGCCAGGCACCGCCGGGGCCCTTGACCGAGGTCCAGTCGTTGTTCAGCAGGTTGTCGACGTAACCCATGTCCCACTGGGTGGGCGCGCTCGTCCAGGGACCCTCGATGCCGCTGGTGATGGTGTCGGGACCCATGCCCTCGCCGAAGTCGCTCTCCCAGCCGAGACCCTGCATGTCGATGGGGGCGGCCTCGGGCTCCGGCCCGACGTGCTCGTCGGGGTCCGCCGCGCCGTGGACCTTCCCGAACGTGTGGCCGCCGGCGATGAGCGCGACGGTCTCCTCGTCGTTCATCGCCATGTGGCCGAACGTGTCGCGGATGTTCTGTGCGGAGCCCTCGACGTCCGGCTCGCCGTTCGGGCCCTCGGGGTTCACGTAGATGAGGCCCATCACGGTGTTGCCGAGCAGGTCCTGGAGCCGGCCGTCCTCGTCGAAGCGCTCCTGGGAGCTCGCCTCCCACTCCTCCTCGGGACCCCAGTCGACGGCGTCGTCGGGTGTGTAGTCGTCCTCGCGACCGCCCGCGAAGCCGAACGTCTCGAAGCCCATCGACTCGAGCGCGACGTTACCCGCGAGGACGATGAGGTCGGCCCACGAGAGCTGCCGGCCGTACTTCTGCTTGACCGGCCAGAGCAGGCGCCGGGCCTTGTCGAGGTTCGCGTTGTCCGGCCAGCTGCTGATCGGCGGGAGTCGCTGTCGGCCGCCGTTGGCGCCGCCGCGACCGTCGCTCGTGCGGTACGTCCCGGCGCTGTGCCACGCCATCCGGATGAACAGCGGTCCGTAGTGGCCGTAGTCTGCCGGCCACCAGTCCTGCGAGTCGGTCATGACGGCCTCGATGTCGGCCTTGACCGACTCGTAGTCGAGCTGCTGGAACTCCTCGGCGTAGTCGAACTCCTCGCCCATCGGGTCTACCTGCTGGGCGTTCTGGTCGAGAATTTCCAGGTTCAACTGGTTCGGCCACCAGTCACGGTTGGTGTTTCGCATCATAGGACGTTTGTCGCTTTCGTATGTTAAGATTGTCTAATTCGGAAACGAAGCTCTCGAAGTCACCAAAGATATCTATCGGTTGCAAGAACTATTGTTGGTGAAGCGTGGGGCCAGACCGGCTCAGTCGAGGGGAATCCGCGTTCCGCCGCTGGTTTCCCCGTCCCAGTCGGGGGCGCCCACGTCTGCCTCGTGGGAGTTCGTCCGGTCGGTCACGACCAGTCGTTCGGTCGTCTCGCCCGCGGGGCGCCTGACGGTCACCTCGACGGTGTCGCCCGGTCGCACCTCGGTCATGAGGTAGCGGACGAGCTCCTCGTGGGCGTGCAGTTCCCGGCCGTCGATGCCGGTGATGACGTCGCCGCCGACGGGGACCTGCCGACCCCGGATGGTCATCGTGTCGGTGCAGCCACCGAGGACGCCACTCGCGGGCCCCTCACGAACCTCGACGACGAGGACCCCGCGGGGCTCGTCGAGGCCGTTCGCCTCCGCGACCGTGGGCGAGACGTCCATCGTCCGGACGTGCAGGGTCGCGTGCTCGACGTGGCCGGTCGCGACGAGTTCGGGGACGACCCGGTGGACGAGTTCGGGCGAGATGGCGAACCCGATGTTGTCGCCCTGTCTGGCGCGGTTGACGCCGACGACCTCGCCCGCCATGGTGACGAGGGGGCCACCGGAGTTGCCGGGGTTGATGGGGGCGTCGGTCTGGACCGTGTCGGGAATGGTGAACCCCTCGTGGGTCGGCATCGACCGGTTGACGCCGGAGACGATGCCGGCCGAGATGGTCCCGTCGAGCCCCATCGGGTTGCCGAGGGCGGCGACCGGGATGCCCGGCTCGGGGTTCGACGCCGCGACCGGGAGGGGCGCGACGTACTCGGGGACGTCGTCGACCCGGAGCACCGCGAGGTCCGTCGCCGGGTCCGACCCGACGAGCGTGGCGGTCCGCCACTCGCCGCGGGAGAAGCGGACCTCCAGCCGGACCGGGCCGGCGGCGTCCGGTTCGGGGCCGCGATTGTGCCCGCGCCCGTGCCCGTTCCCGAAGACGACGTGGTGGTTCGTGACGACGTGGCCGGCCTCGTCGTAGACGAACCCTGAACCGGCGCCGTGGAGGCCGTCACCGGAGGTCGGGTAGATGGAGACCACCGCCGGGCTGGTTCGACGGTACAGGGCCGCGTAGGACTGGTCGTGTGATGTCATGAGGTGTGCGAGGCGTTCGC
Organism: Haloarchaeobius amylolyticus; assembly: GCF_026616195.1. NCBI lineage: Archaea > Methanobacteriati > Methanobacteriota > Halobacteria > Halobacteriales > Halorubellaceae > Haloarchaeobius > Haloarchaeobius amylolyticus. The sequence goes on along the minus strand of NZ_JANHDH010000002.1, from coordinate 1,031,175 downwards.
ACTAACCTTGGGTAAGTGTCGGTCGTACTTAACCGAGGCGCCACCTCTCGGCGACTCGTCCAGACCAACTATCATATCCCATGCCCGAGAAGTGCGGGGCATGACTGGCGTCTACGAGCGCGCACTGGGCGAGGCGGCCGACGACCTGCACCCGAAGGTCCGCGAACGATACGACCTCGGCCCGGACGACAGGGTCGCCTGCGTCGGCGAGGGGCGGATGGACATCACCCGCGGGACGCACACCCTGCCGGTGCTGTACGCGATGACGACCCAGAACCTGCTGTTCCCGGAGGCGGGCAAGGACGTGCCATTCACCGTCACGACCGTCGGCTGGAAGAACGACGCCGGCTACGAGGTACTCACGACGCGGCGCGAGTTCGACTTCGGTGACAGGCGTCGTCACTTCGACTCCCTGACCGTCTGGGACCACGTCCGCGGCCGCCTGCTCGACTTCCTCGGGACGGACGGCCTCATCGCCTCCGAGTTGCACCCGCGGGTCGAGAACGGCGCACTCGTCGTCGAGGGCGGGAAACAGTGGGTCCGCGTCGGTTCGCGGTACCTGCCCCTGCCGGGCCCCCTGGCGGCCACCGTCGAGGTGCGCGACCGCTACGACGAGGCCGACGAGCAGTTCCACGTGGACGCGACCGTGGAGAACCCGCTGGCCGGCCACATCCTGAGCTACCGCGGGAGCTTCACGCAGACCTTCGAGGAGCGAGAGCCGGTTCCCGCGGACATCCGACCCTCCCGCAACGTCTCGACGCTGCCGTCGCGATGAGCGACGCGGGCGGGGAGCAGACGGGGCTGGACCCGACCGACCTGAGCGCCGTCCTCGGGGGCGTCGGCTGGCTGGTGCTGGTCGCCGTGGCCGACCTCGACGCTATCGACCGCGCACTGGCGCTGGCCCCGCTGGTGCTCGTCCCGCTGGGTCTCGGGATGGCGGCGACGCCCTCGTTCGCCGGGCTCGCCGGGCGACTCCACCGGCTCGCGGTGCTCGGCCAGCCCATCGGCGCGGGCCTGTTCGTCGCGTCGGTCGTCGCGCCAGTCGAGGGCACGACCGCGGCGCTGCTGGCAACCCCCTGGGTGCTGGTCACCGGACTCCTCGCACTCGTCGCTGCGGTGCGGGTCCGGGCGCGGGTCCGAACCCGGACCCGGGATACCGAGGTCGCGCTCGCACCACTGTCGGAGACCGTCCTGGACGCCGGCCTCGCCTACGCGGTGGTCGGCGCGGTCGCCCTCGTGCTGTTCCACCTCGGACTCACGTTCTGGTTCGACCCGACGATCGTCCGGCTGACCGCGGTCCACTTCCACTACGCCGGGTTCGTGCTCCCGGTCGTCACCGGCCTCGCGGGTCGGACCCTCGACAGGGAGGTCGGCCTGTACCGGGCGGTCGCCGCGGTCGTGCTCGTCGGGCCGGGGCTCGTCGCGGTCGGCATCTCGTTCTCGCCGACCATCGAGGTGCTGGCAGTCTCCGCGTTCACCCTCGCCGTGACGGTCCTCGGTGGCTTCGTCGCGACGCGGGTCGCACCGGCCAGACCGCGGCGGCAGGGCCTCCTGCTCGGCCTGTCTTCACTCGCACTGCCGGTGTCTATGGCGCTCGCGCTCGGCTACGCCGTCTCGGTGTTCACCGGGACCGACGTGCTCGGGCTCCGCATCCCGGTGATGGTCCGGGTGCACGGGTCGCTGAACGCGTTCGGGTTCGCGTTGCTCGGGCTGGTCGGCTGGCGGCTCGCGGTGCCGGAATGGTGAGGCGCCGGGGAGCAGTCAGGCGGTCTGTCCGTTTCGGCGTCGCCGGACGACGCCGCGGAGGTACGCACCACCGCCGGTCAGCAGCAGGAGCAGGCCGGTCGCGAGGGCGAGGTACACCCCCGGTTCTGGCGCGTAGCGGTCCACGCCGGCGAACGTCTGGAACCGGGTCCAGCCGACCAGGGTGACGAACGCGCCGGCGAGCGCGACCACCACGTCGGGTCGCCAGCGCCGGACGCGGGAGATGACGACCACGACGAGCGCGACCGCGACCGGCCCGAGGATGGCCATATCGGTCCCGCGGAAGCCGGTCTCCATGCCGGCGACGAACTCGCTGGTGTAGTAGGGCTGGCCGTCGGTGTAGCCGACCGGGAGCTTGCGCACCCAGGGCAGCCACGCGCTCGCGACCGCGAGCACGCCGGCGAGGGCGGTCGCTGCGAGGTAGGAGGTGGAGGGCGACTTGCGCATACCGGGACCTGTCACGGGGCGGGTAAATGCTTTCCCCGGGGCGCCGGTCTACGCCGAGAACGCCCCGAAGACCGCCTCGAAGTACGGGCCGACGACGGGCGAGACGCCGGCCACGTCGAACACGACGAGCAGGTAGTAGCTCGCGACCAGCAGCATCACCGCGCCGGTGACCCGGTTGATGCCCGAACTGTGCTGGGCGAGGGTGCGGGTCACGCGCTGGCCGGCGGACTGCGAGACCAGCCCGAACAGCAGCAGGGGCGTCCCCATCCCGATGCCGAACAGCAGGAAGCCGAGGAGACCCTCGACCGGCGTGTCGAACAGCACCGGGGCGCGGGCGAAGAAGAGCGCCAGCAGGCCGGGGTTGCAGGGCAGCACGATGGCCCCGAAGAAGAACCCGTAGCCGAAGGCGGTCGAGGCCGGGTGGCTGGTCTGTGGCGGTTCCTTCGTCGGCAGCCGGTGTGCGAGGTCGAGGTCGAAGATGAGGGCGACGCTCAGGACCGCGAGCACGCCGAAGGCGACCGGCGACACCACCTCCACGACGGTCGTCAGCGACTCGCCGAGGAGGAACGAGAACAGCACGCCCACCAGTCCCATGAACGCGATGACGCCGAGGGTGACGAGCCCCGCGAGCACGCCCGAGGGCAGCGCGGTCTCCTCGCCCTGCGAGGAGAGGTACGCGAGGAACCCGGGGTACAGCGGGAGGGCACACGCCGCCGTCAGCGGGGTGGCGAACCCGATGACGAACACCTCGACGAACCGCCCTAGCATTCCCGGGTCTTCTCCTGGAGGAAGCTCGTGCTCTTGTGGCCGTCCTTCAGCCGGGTCGTGGACCCGTCGGGACAGCGCCGGAGCATCGGGACCACCGGCGGCGAGGCCATCGACGACCCGAACTCGTCGACGAGCTGGCGGGTCACGGCGGGCGGAGAGACGGCGTAGTACCAGTCGTAGCCGTTCGATTCGGCGTGCTGGCGCACCTTCTCGGCGTCCTCGTTCTGGTCCGTGTTGAGCGCGACGCTGACCACGTCGTCGCCGACCGCCTCGTGGAACTCGATGAGTTCGTCCTGCTGGCGCTTGCAGTTCGAGCACCAGACGGCGAATGTCTCCACGAGGACCGGTTTCTCGAACTGGGAGACGGTGAACGTCTCGCCAGAGAGGACGTTCGTCAGTTCGGTGTCGTACCAAGCGGTGTCGCCGGAGCCGCCGCCGTCGGTGCCACCGCCGGTACCGTCGGTTCCCGTGTCGTCCGTACCGCCACCGGAGAGGCAGCCGGCCAGGCCGACCGTGCCGAGGCCTGCCAGTCGGAGGGCATCCCTGCGGGAGAGCGAATCCATGTCGGATATGGAGGACGGGTGAGATATAAAGCGCAACCGGGCAGTGCGTGGCCCGCGCACGACCGATTCGGGGTCGAAGAGCCGTCAACAGGCCTCAGAACAGCGGCCCGACCAGCATGAACCGGTAGTCGTAGATGTGGTTCAGCATGACGTAGGTGACCACGCCGAGCGTGAGCGAGAGGATCCACGAGCCGGCGGCGATGCGGCCGATCTTCTTGTGCGGCGTCTGCTTGAGTTCGCTCGGCGTGTGGGTCAGCCCGAGCACGAGCGCGTAGAGGACGACCGGGACGGAGACGACCGAGAGCACGATGTGGATGGCGAGCATCGCGATGTACGCCCAGTAGACGACGCCGGTCGCGCCGACGATCTCCTTCTCGCCGCCGCCCCCGACCTTCACGAGGTACAGCACGAGGAACACGATGATGAGCGAGAACGAGGTCAGCATCGCCTTGCGGTGCCTGTCGACCTCGCCGTTGCGGATCCAGTACCAGCCGAGCGCGAGGCTGACGGTGGCGATGGTGTTCACGACGGCGATGGCGTGGGACAGCTGGTTCGTCAACTCGCGGGAGATGTCCGGGTAGATGGGGAGCAACCCGGCGAAGGTGCCGAGGACGAGCGCGTACCCGACGACCGTGAGCAGGACGGTCGTCGCGCGGACGTTCTCCCGGACGGTCGCCCTGACGTCTGCGGTACTCATTGGCGGGGGATTAGGACGAGGGTGGAATACCGCTTTCGTTTGCGGGCCCCCGGGCAGCCGGGTGGCCGGCGACCCGCCCGGAATCCTACCGTCGTTGCGCTAATCCAGCCTGAGTTGTAGGCGACGGCGCCGAGACCTCCCGGATTTTCCGTTAAAGTAAAACCTGCCGCAGGGGAAACCCCAGACATGAGTACCGACCAGTCCCAGCGGTCGATTCGTTGCCTCGTGGCCAAGGTCGGATTGGACGGCCACGACCGCGGCGCACACGTCATCGCACGGGCCTTCCGCGACGCGGGGTTCGAAGTCATCTACTCCGGGTTGCACAAGGCCCCCGACGAGATCGTGCAGGCGGCGGTCCAGGAGGACGTCGACGTGGTGGGCATCTCCATCCTCTCGGGCGCACACAACACGCTCGTCCCGAAGATCATCGACGGGCTCAAAGAGTACGACGCGTTCGAGGACACCCTCATCCTCGTCGGCGGCGTCATCCCCGACGACGACAAGGAGCACCTCAAGGAGCTGGGCGTCGCCGAGGTGTTCGGGCCGGGGACCTCGATGCAGGAGACGGTCCAGTTCGTCCGGGACAACGCGCCGGAACGATGAGCACGAGCACGGCCGACCTGCTCGAGGACCTCCTCGCCGGGAAGCACCGCGCCCTCGCGCGGGCCATCACGAAGATAGAGAACCGCGAGGCGGGCTACCGCGACCTCGTCTCGGCGCTGTACGAACACACCGGCGACGCCGAGGTCATCGGCATCACGGGCAGTCCCGGCGCCGGCAAGTCGACGCTCGTCGACAAGCTCGCGAGCCGCTACCGCGAGCAGGGCGACACCGTCGGCATCGTCGCCATCGACCCGTCCTCGCCGTACACCGGCGGGGCGGTGCTCGGCGACCGCATCCGCATGGCGTCGAACGTCGGCGACATGGACGTGTTCTTCCGGTCGATGAGCGCCAGGGGCAACCTCGGTGGCCTCTCGACCGCGACCGCGGACGCGGTGAAGGCGATGGACGCCTTCGGCAAGGACAAGGTCATCATCGAGACGGTCGGGGCCGGCCAGAACGAGATCGACATCGTGCAGGCGGCCGACACGGTCTGCGTCCTCGTCCCGCCGGGCTCGGGCGACAACGTCCAGATGCTCAAGGCGGGCATCCTCGAGATCGGCGACCTCTTCGTCGTGAACAAGGCGGACATGGACGGCGCGGACCGGACCGTCCAGGAACTCAGGGAGATGGTCCACATGGGCTCGGGCTCGATGCGGGTCGACGCCGGTCACCACGGCTTCGACGACGTCGACGTCGACCTCGACATGCCCGGGGCCGGGGACGACGCCGGCGAACCCGATTTCGAACCGTGGGACCCGCCCGTGCTCGAGGCCGTCGCCACCGAGGGGACCGGCGTCGACGAACTCATCGAGACGTTCGACGAGCACCACGAGTACCTCGTCGAGTCGGGGCAACTCGAACGCAAGCGCCGCCAGCGCATCGCCGAGGAGATACGGACCCTGCTGCGCGACGACGCCGCCGGCCTCGTCCAGCGGGAACTCGAGGGGCTCGGCGGACTGGACGACATCGTCGACCGCGTCGTCGCGGGCGAGACGGACCCCTACACCGTCTCGGACGAGATCATCGAACCCATCGCCGACTGCGTCGAAGAGGAGTAGCCGGCACGATTCTCAACGCTCGTCGCTGCCGACCGTCGCCGCGACGAGCGCCTTCGCCGCCCGCCGGAACCGTTCCGAGGCGGCGTTCTCGGAGATGCCGAGTCGCTCGGCCAGCTCCGCCAGCGAACTGTGCCGGGGTATCTCCAGGTAGCCGGCGGCGAGCGCCGTCTGGAGGACCTCGCACTGGGCCTCGGTCAGGCCGTACGCCCCGGCACCGGTCAGGTCGCGGCCCTCGTACCGCCGATGGAGCGCGAACCGGAGCTCGTGGCGCGCACAGAACCGCCAGAAGCGCTCGAACGTGCGCTGGTCCGGGAACCCGACCTTGTACCGCCAGCCCTCGCCGTCGGCCAGCACCTCGTAGACGACCCCACCGACCTCGACGATGGTGGGGTAGACGCTGGTCTCGAGGCCCGCGCCGACCAGTTCGGTCTGGTACAGGCGGCCGTTCCGGAAGTCGACCACGCGCGTCGGCGTCGCGACCGTGCGGTCGGCTTCGAGGGCGGCCTCGAACGTCGCGAAGTCGCCGCCGCCGGCCCACAGCAGCATCCGGACCCGCCGACCGTCGGTCGCGTCGAACCGCTCGACGCGCATGGCCATCTCGGGGACCTCGGCGCGGGTCTCGCGCAGCATCGGGACGTCGAGACTGAACTCCAGCACCAGCATCGTCGGTACTACAGCGGTCTCTGGTACGGCAGATTCAATCGTCGCCATTCGCACGAAGGGACGTTAAGACCCGGTCGGCGTCACGGGGGCGGTCGCGGGGGCGGAGACGCCCTGCCTTATGAACGACGGGAGTATTACTGGTGGCGGACTAAGCGCTCGCCCGTCCAAGTCTGGAACGCCTCACTACCCTCGAACAGAGTGCTGCGGAGCGGCCACAGCGCGTCGTCGAAGTGGGGTTCCTTCGGCCAGCCCACCCCCCGGTCGAAGGCTTCGCGGGCAGGGTCCTCACTGCCTGCACCGGCGCGGGCGAGCGGGCTGGTCGGTGGTCAACCCCCCATCCCCCACACGGCCCGCGACCACCTGCAATCGGTTCGACGACACTTCCGTCGCGGTGGTCCCCACGGCGGTCCTTCCACCCCAACTGTCGGCAAGATTAAGTTACAGCCGGACGAAGGTCTGGTATGAACCTCAAGAAGGCGGTAGCAACAGCAGGCGTCGGTGTCGGTGCTGTCGCCGTGGCGAACGCAGCGCTCTCGCGCAAGGCGGACCCGCTCGGCCCGCCGCTCCCGGGCGAGCAACACACCTACCGCTGGCGCGGGATGGACGTCTCCTACACCGAGGCGGGCGACCCCGACGCGCCCGACCTCCTGTTCCTGCACGGCATCAACGCCGCGGGGACGAGCCACGAGTGGCGCGAGATCTTCGAGCCGCTCTCGAAGGCCTACCACGTCATCGCGCCCGACCTCCCGGGGTACGGGCTCTCTGACCGCCCGCCGCTCGTCTACACTGCCGACCTCTACACCGACTTCGTGTCGGACTTCATCCGCGACGTGACCGACGACCCGACGGTCATCGCCTCCTCGCTCTCGTCGGCCTACGCCACGAGCGCGGCCAAGCAGACCGCGGTCGAACGCCTCATCCTCGTCTGCCCGACCGCGACGAGCATGCCCGGCGGCCGGAAACCGTTCGTCCGCACCCTGATGCGTGCGCCCTTCGTCGGGACGGCGCTGTTCAACGCCATCTCGTCGAACCCGTCGCTGGAGTACTTCAGTTCGGACCACGGCTACTACGACATGGCCGGGTACAGCCACAAGAAACAGGAGTACCAGTGGCAGACCACCCACCAGCCCGGTGCGCGCTACGCGCCCGCGTCGTTCCTCTCGGGGTACCTCGACGCCGACATCGACCTCGCGACCGCCCTCGACGAGGTCGACGCCCCCGTGACGCTGGTCTGGGGCCGCGAGGCCGAGACCACGCCGCTTGCGGAGGGCCGCCGCCTCGCCGACGCGACCGGCGCGAAACTGGTCGTCATCGACTACGCGATGCTCGTCCCGCACGACGAGCACCCCGACAAGTTCGTCGAGGCCATCGAGGAGGACCTCCCCGAGATCTCGGCGGAGACGTTCAAGGAGGAGCGCAAGCAGAGCCTCGAGAAGCGCCGCCAGCGCGAGCGCGAGGGCAAGGACCATCCCGGTGACGTCGGCGTCACCGTCGAGAACGAGCGCGACGCCAGCGACTCGGCAGGGGCTGTCGAGATAGACGTCGAAGACACCGGCGAGAACTGAAGCGACGCCGGCCGCTTTTCCTGCGTCTCAGTCCGCGCGGAAGACGATGACGCGGTCGCCGGTCGTCTCCGTCTCGTCGACGCCGAGGGTCACCGACATGCCGACCTCGACCTCGTCGGGGGCGACGCCGGTGACGATACCGGTCACGCGGACCGGGCCGAACCGCGCGATGGCGGTCGCGAACGGTGCGTCCTCGCTGAAGTTCGGCGTCGGGACGTGGACGATGGTGAACGTCTCGACCTCGCCGGTCTTCGGCAGTGCCTCTTCGGTCAGTTCGGTCGACCCGGTGGCGGGGTCGACGCGCCGGGGCGGCAGCCAGCCGTCGCCCTCGGGCCCTTCGAGGTAGTACGGCTCGCCGTCCTCGATGGCGTCGAGCCAGTCATCGTAGCCGGCGTTGACCGCGGTTCCGTCGCTCATCCTCTCACCTCCAGGACGTGGACGACAGCACTGGCAACCGTCCCACCCGCGTTGTGGGTGATGCCGGTCGTCGCGCCGTCGACGTACTCGCTGTTCGGGTGGTCGCCGCGCAGGATCTGCGTCAGCTCGGCGACCTGGGACGCGCCGGTCGCGCCGACCGGGTGACCCTTGGCCTTGAGCCCGCCGGAGAGGTTGACCGGCAGGTCGCCCTCTCTGGTCGTCGTGCCCTCGCGGGCGGCCGAGATGCCCTCGCCGACCTCGAACAGGCCGAGGGACTCCATCGCCAGAACCTCGGCGATGGTGAAGCAGTCGTGGACCTCCGCGACGTCCACGTCGCTCGCCGAGATGCCGGCGTCCGCGTAGGCCTCGTCGGCGGCCTCGTCGGCCGCGGGCGAGCGAGCGAGGTAGTCGCGGTCGTGCAGGGCCATCAGGTCGCCGCCCTGCCCGGTGCCGGTGATGCTGACCGGGGCCTCGAGGTCGTGCTCCTCGGCGAACTCGTCGGAGACGAGCACGAGCGCGCTCGCGCCGTCCGAGATGGGACAGGAGTCGTACAGGCCGAGCGGTTCGGCGACCATCGGTGCCTCGATGACGTCCTCGGGCGTGATCTCGCGCTGGTACTGTGCCTTCTCGTTCGGGACCGCGTTCTCGTGGTTCTTCACCGCGATGGCGGCGAGGTCCTCGCGCGTGCCGCCGTACTCGCTGAAGTAGGCGTTGGCCATGAGCGCGTAGGCGCCCGGGAACGTCATCCCGGCCTTGACCTCCCAGAGGTCGTCGGCCGCGATGGCGAGCGCCTCCGTCGCGCCCGCGGTGCCCAGGTTCGTCATCCGCTCGGCGCCGCCGACGAGGATGACGTCCGTCTCGCCGTTCCGGATGTTCTTGACGGCTTCGCGGACCGCGACACCGGAGGAGGCACACGCTGCCTCGTAGCGGGTCGCCGGCGCGTCGACGCCGACGGCCTCCGCCATCAGCGGCCCCTGGTGGCCCTGGTGCTCCGCGAGTTCGCCCATGAAGTTCCCGTAGAACAGCGATTCCACGTGCTCTCTCCCAACCCCAGCGTCCTCGAGGGCGTCGAGTCCAGCCTCCGCGAACAGGTCCCGGCCCGTGCGTTCCGGGGAGGCACCGAACTTCGTCAGTCCGACACCTGCGATGCGTACCTCTGTCATCGTTTCCGACTACTCCACGCGGCGTTTAATATGTCGTGGTTAACGCGCCGAAACCCACAGAGAGCGGCTATACACGGAGAATAGTTTACTCGGGTTCGAAACAATACTCGTGGCGCGGGCGGGGCACCACCCTTCGTGACCTGTTTATACTTCCGTTCCCAACCCGGGCACATGGCAGAGGAACCGCAGTCGTCCACGCGCGCTCCGAAGCGGTCGAAGGCGAGTGCCTGGCCCATGCTCGTCGCCGTCGGACTCGCCCTCTCAGAGGTCGGCGTGTTGTTCGGGAGCCTCCCCATCTCGGTGTTCGGCCTCCTCATGTTCTCCGGCAGCGTCGGTGGCATCCTCGCGGAGACCGGCTACGTCGACCACCCCTGGTCCGTCATGACGGGGTTCGCGGTCGTCCTCGTCGTCGTCGGTGGCTACCTGTTCGTCGGCTACGGCGGCACGCTGGGCGGCGCGGAGCTCGTCGGCGTCGACAACCGCATCGCGTACCGCGGCGTCGCCATCGCGATGGCCGGCGTCGTGACGCTCGTCGCCGCGGTGGTCGGGATGTTCCAGACCTCGCTCGACACCTCGGCCGCCTCCTGACCGCGCCGAATCAACAACCTATTTGGTCGCCGCGCCGAAGCCACCGACAACGATGGCGCAACAACGGAAGATATTCGACAAGGATACTCTCCTGGACCTCACGGTCAACATCATCCCGCTGGGGATCATGCTGTTCTTCCTGGTCCTGTTCGTCCCGATGGTCTACGGGCCGTTCTCGTGGGACTCGACGTACTCGATCCTCATGCTGGCCCTCATCGTCGCCCCGTTCGTGCTGCTGGCGATCCTGACGTACTTCTCCGCGCTGGCCATCGAGGGTGACGCCCACGAGAGCGAGGGCGAGGGACACATGACCCAGGAGCACCACGACCGGGCGTACGGCACCGACGAGGACGAGGAGCAGACCGACAGCGACGGCGAATCGACCTCCGAGGCCGCGGCCGCCGAGTGACCGCGCGGTATCTTCTCTCGAAATCGACACACCGCGAGCGTCCCGAATCTTTCTTTAGGGTGTAAGCCTCAGCCCCCTACATGGACCTTAGCGGACAGATACTGCTGACTGCCCTGATGGCGGCGGTCCTCTTCGGCGTGTTCTTCTTCATAACGCGCCTCGAGGACTGGCGCACGTACACACCGCTGGCCGGCGGTGGCACGGGCATCGTCAGTCGTGAGACAGGCTACGGCCACGAAGAGAAACCCGGCGGACTGATTCGGTGGTTCACGACCGTCGACCACAAAGACATCGGCATCCTCTACGGCATCTACGCGATCATCGCGTTCGCGTGGGGCGGCCTCGCCGTCGTCCTCATGCGGGCCGAACTCGCCACGGCGGAGGTCGACGTCACCTCCGCGCTCGCGGGCGCCGCTGGCGTCGGACAGGGCCAGCTCCTGTACAACTCGCTGCTCACGAGCCACGGCATCACGATGCTGTTCCTCTTCGGGACGCCCATCCTCGCGGCGTTCTCGAACTACCTCATCCCGCTGCTCATCGGCGCGGACGACATGGCGTTCCCGCGCATCAACGCCATCGCGTTCTGGCTGCTGCCGCCGGGCGCCATCCTCATCTGGGGTGGGTTCTTCCTCGCGCCGTTCATGGACAGCGTCGCACCCTCGATGATCAGCTGGACGATGTACCCACCGCAGTCGACCGCACAGACGGCGACCGGTGGTGCCGCACAGACCATCGCCCAGCTCAACGCCGGGACCGACCTCATGCTGCTCGGCCTGCACCTGACCGGTGTCTCGGCCACCATGGGTGCCATCAACTTCATCGCGACCATCTTCGCCGAGCGCGGCGAGGACGTCGGCTGGGACAAGCTTGACATCTTCTCGTGGACCATCCTGACCCAGTCCGCACTCATCCTGTTCTCGTTCCCGCTGCTCGGCAGCGCACTCGTGATGCTGCTGCTCGACCGGAACCTCGCGACGACGTTCTTCACGGTCGACGGCGGTGGCACCATCCTGTACCAGCACCTGTTCTGGTTCTTCGGCCACCCCGAGGTGTACATCCTCGTGCTGCCCCCGATGGGCATCATCAGCTACGTGCTGCCCCGCTTCTCGGGCCGGAAACTGTTCGGGTTCAAGTTCGTCGTCTACTCCACGCTGGCTATCGGCGTGCTGAGCTTCGGCGTCTGGGCGCACCACATGTTCGCGTCCGGTATCGACCCGCGCATCCGCGCCTCGTTCATGGCCGTCTCGCTGGCCATCGCGATACCGAGTGCGGTGAAGACGTTCAACTGGATCACCACGATGTGGAACGGCAAGCTCCGGCTCACGACGCCGATGCTGTTCTGCATCGGGTTCATCTCGAACTTCATCATCGGCGGTGTCACCGGCGTCTTCCTCGCCGCGGTCCCCGTCGACCTGCTGCTCCACGACACCTACTACGTCGTCGGGCACTTCCACTACGTCATCATGGGCGCCATCGCGTTCGCGGTCTTCGCGGGCGTCTACTACTGGTTCCCGCTCGTCACCGGCCGGATGTACCAAGTCACCCTGGCCAAGGCACACTTCTGGCTGACGATGGTCGGGACCAACCTGACGTTCTTCGCGATGATCCTGATGGGCTACGCCGGGATGCCGCGCCGGTACGCCGGCTACGCGGGCATCACGGTCGGCCCCATCGACCTCATCACGCTGATGCACCAGCTCGCGACCGTCGGGGCGGCGATCCTGACCGTCGCGACCGTCATCTGGCTGCTGAACATGGTCCAGTCCTACCTCGAGGGCCCGCGCGTCGGCCCCGACCCGTGGAACCTCGAAGAGGACGGGCTGCCGTCCCACGAGTGGGACTGGTTCGCGGACCAGCAGGAGACGGCCCTCGCCGACGGCGGTGAGGAACAGGAGGTCGCCACGGACGGCGGCGAGGTCGTCGACGACGACGAGTAACGAACGACCGTTCTCTCTCTTCTACTGCGTTCCGGTTCGAGAGACGCGTCTCTCTGTCCGTCGATTCCAAGAGAGCAGGTACCCAACCGCCCAGAGAACGTTAGCTGAGAACGAGGACGAACCCGGTCACGAACATCAGGAGGACGATAGCACCGAGGACGAGGCCGATGAGTTCCTTTTCGCTCATATCGCGGCGTTAGGAGTCGAGAGGGAAAGGCTAATCGTTGCGAGGGCCAACCTCCGAACGTGAGCAATCTCATCTCCGGACGACTCCGCGGGACCCGGGTCGTCCTCACCGTCTACGCCGTCGTGGTCGCGCTCTCGGGCGTCTTCGGCGCCGCGGTGGGCGTCCTGCTGCCGGTCGACGTGGGGCGCGACGTGGACGTCGCGAGCATCGCCGGGTTCGAGTTCGCCGTCACGCCGCTGAACTTCGCCATCTACGGGATGGCGATGGTCGGCATCAGCCTCGGTCTCTTGCTGTTGCTCGTCACGTTCGTCTCGCGATACGACGACGAGAAGATCTCTGAGTAAGGAGTCCTCAATAGCGGTCGAGACGGGTATCGACCGGTCGTTACGGGACGTGGGCACAATATATCAAAATTTGTAAACTTCTATACGCGGCGGGGCGGAACTCGCCGTATGGCACTCTCCGAGTACGTCGGTCGTCCGTCGCCGACCGGCGGCGCGACCGTCGTTCGCGTCGCACCCCACAGCCACTGGCGACCGGGCAGGAATCGAACGGAACCGTGTGCACACTGCGGCGAGGAACTCGACCTCGCCAGCAGGCACGTCCTCGTCGAGGTCGAGGACGAGGAGACCGGCGAGACGGACCGGCTGTTCTTCCAGAACGAGCGGTGTCTCGACGAGTGGTTCGAGGGCTGAGCTAGACCTCGTCCTCGCGGACCTTCGCGGCGATGTCCTCGACGACCTCGGGGTTCCGGAGCGTCGAAGTGTCGCCCAGTTCCGCGTCGTTCGCGATGTCCTCGAGCAAGCGCCGCATTATCTTGCCCGAGCGGGTCTTCGGCAGCTCGGGCGTGAAGACGACGCGCTCGGGCTTGGCGATGGGGCCGATAGCCTCGTCGACGCCGTCGACGATCTTCTGGCGGAGGTCGTCGTCACCCTCGACGCCGTCCTCGGTGATGACGTAGGCGTACACCGCCTCACCCTTCACGTCGTGGTGGCCACCGACGACCGCGGCCTCGGCGACGCCGGGGACGCCGACGATGGCGGACTCGATCTCCATCGTGCCGAGGCGGTGGCCGGAGACGTTGATGACGTCGTCGACGCGGCCCAGCACCGTGATGTAGCCGTCCTCGTCGATCTTCGCGCCGTCCTCCGGGAAGTACACCCACTCGTCCGCGTCGGGGTCGGAGTACTCTCGCCAGTACTCGTCGATGAAGCGGTCGTCGTTCTGGTAGAGGGTGCGGAGCATCCCCGGCCACGGTTTGTTCACCACGAGATAGCCCGCTTCGCCGGCTCCGACCGGGTCACCGCCCGCGTCGACCACGTCGGCCGAGACGCCGGGGAGTGGCGGGCCCGCCGAGCCGGGTTTCATCTCCCCGACGCCGGGGAGGGTGGTTATCATCATCCCGCCGGTCTCGGTCTGCCACCACGTGTCCACGACGGGGCAGGACTCGTCGCCGATGTGCTTGTAGTACCACTTCCACGCCCGCGGGTTGATGGGTTCGCCGACGGTCCCGAGGAGACGCAGGCTGGAGAGGTCGTGTCGGTCGGGGTACTCCGCGCCCCACTTCATGAACGCCCGGATGGCCGTCGGCGCGGTGTAGAACTGGTCGACGCGGTACTTCTCGACCAGCTCCCAGAGCCGGTCGCGGTCGGGGTAGTCCGGCGTCCCCTCGTACATCATCGTGGTCGTCCCGAGCGCGAGTGGGCCGTAGACGATGTAGCTGTGGCCGGTGATCCAGCCGATGTCCGCGGCACACCAGTACGTGTCCTCCGGTTTCACGTCCAGGACGGCGTGACTGGTCCAGGCCGCGTAGGCGAGGTAGCCACCCGTCGTGTGCTTGACGCCCTTGGGCTGGCCGGTGGTGCCCGAGGTGTACATGAGAAAGAGCATGTCCTCGGCGCTGCGCTCGACCGGCTCGACCTCCTCGCCCTCGTGGGCGTCGACCAGCTCGTCGTAGTCGTGGTGGTGCGTGCCGAGGAAGTGCTTCAGGTCGTCGCCGAGGCGATCCACGACGACGGTCTCGACGTCGTGGTCGACACCCCGCAGCCCGCGGTCGGCCTTCTCCTTGTGGTTGAGCGCGTCGCCGCGGCGGTAGTAGCCGTCGCAGGTGACGAGGTACTCCGAGTCGGCCGCGTTCATGCGGGTCGCGAGCGCGTCCGCGGAGAAGCCCGCGAAGACGACCGAGTGCGGCGCGCCGATGCGGGCACACGCCAGCATGGCGATGGGCAGCTCCGGAATCATCGGCATGTAGAGTGTGACGACGTCGTCCTCGCCGACGCCCAGCTCGCGCAGGCCGGCCGCGAAGGCGTTCACCTCGCGGTAGAGGTCCTGGTAGGTGTAGGTCCGGGTGTCGCCCGGCTCGCCCTCCCACCGGATGGCGGCCTGGTTCTTCCGCCCGTTCTCGATGTGGCGGTCGATGCAGTTGTACGAGGCGTTGAGCGTGCCGTCGCCGAACCACTCGTAGAAGGGCGCGTCGCTGTCGTCGAGTAGCTCGGTGTACTCCTGCTCCCAGTCGAGGAGGTCGGCCGCCCGCTCCCAGCACTCGGGCCAGTTCTCCTCGAACTCGTCGTAGATCCCCGGGTCCGAGACGTTCGCCTGCTCGACGAACGCGGCCGGTGGTTCGAACGAATCCTGTTCGGCCAGCCGTGCCTCCAGTTCGACCTCGGGTGCATCGCTGTCGTCGGCCATGGTACTCCTTCTCCCATCACGGGGATAAAAATTCCCCCGCCCCCGACGCTTTCGGTCGGTTTTCGGTCAGTCTTCGAAGACGACGCGACCGTCGACGAGAGACTCGAGTGACGCGTCCGGAACGCGTCGAAGAAGGAGCGCCCCGGCTCAGACGCCGAGGTAGCGCTGGCGCGTCTCCTCGTCGGCGGCCAGCGTGTCCGATTCGCCCTCGAAGACGATCTCGCCCTGGTCGATGACGTAACAGCGGTCAGCGATGTTCATCGCCGCCCGGGCGTTCTGTTCGACCAGCAGTATCGTCTGGCCGTCGGCCCTGATGCGCTCGATGGCGGCCTCGACCGATTCGATGATCTGTGGCGCCAGCCCCTCGTAGGGTTCGTCGAGCAACAGCAGTTCCGTCGGCTGCCTGAGCGCCCGCGCGATGGCGAGCATCTGCTGTTCGCCACCGGAGAGGGTCCCACCGGCCTGTTGCTGGCGTTCCTCCAGCCGGGGGAAGTACTCGAACACCGCCTCCAGCGACAGCCCGGTGTCGGTCGTCGCGGCCGACCGCCCCCAGCGGTTCGAGGGGTTACGGGCGACCTCCGGGAGCCGGAGGTTCTCGGCGACGGTCAACTCGGTGAACACGCGTCGCTCCTCGGGGACGAACGAGATACCGCGTGCCGCCACGTCCTCCGGGTTCTGTGCGGTGATGTCGGCGCCGTCGAACTGGACGGTGCCGGACCGGACCGCGGGGGGTTCGGTGCCCGCGATGGAGCGCAGCGTCGTCGTCTTCCCCGCGCCGTTCCGGCCGAGCAGGGCACAGATCTCGCCCTCCGAGACCGACATCGACACGTCCCGCAGGATGTGGCTCTCCCCGTAGTGGGCGTTCACGTCGGACAGTTCCAGCAGCATCACTCGGCACCTCCGAGGTAGGCCTGCTGGACCGCCTCGTTCTTTCTGATGGCGTCCGGTGGCCCCTCCGCGATGACCTGCCCGCGGTTGAGCACGATGATGCGGTCGGAGACCTCGAAGATGATCTCCATGTCGTGCTCGACGAGCAGGAACGTCAGGCCCCGCTCCTCCTTGACGCGCTCGATGAGGTCGACCGTCGCTTCGGTCTCCTCGGGCGACATCCCCGCCGTCGGCTCGTCCATGAGCAACAGGTCGGGGTCGGCCGCGAGGGCGATGCCGATCTCCAGGCGCCGCTTGTCGCCGTAGGGCAGGTCGGCGGCCCGCTGGTCGTGCTGGTCCCAGAGGCCGACCGACTGGAGCGTGTCTCTGGCCACGCCCTCGACCTCGGCGTAGCCGTCGAGCCGACGGAAGAAGTTGTACCGGAACGAGCCGTGTTCCGCGCCGAGGGCGGCGATGCGGGCGTTCTCCTCGACCGTGAGGTCCGGGAAGATGGAGGCCGTCTGGAACGACTTGCTCACGCCGCGCTGGACGACCTCGTGGGGGTCGAGGCCGACGATGGACTCGCCCTTGAACCGGATGTCGCCCTCGGTCGGCTCCAGCCGGCGGGTCATCAGGTTGATGAGCGTCGACTTCCCGGCCCCGTTCGGTCCGATGAGGCTGACGCGTTCGTCCTCGTGGATGTCGATGGAGACGTCGTCGGTCGCGGTGACCCCGCCGAAGCGCTTGACGAGGTTGTCCGTCTCGAGCAGCGCCATCAGGACTCACCCCCGTCGGCACGGGCCTGCCTGTCGCGTTCTTCGCCCGTGAGCCGGGCCTTCAGGTCCTGGACGCCGCCCCAGAGGCCGCGCGGGACGAGCCAGACCACGAGCACGAACAGGAGCCCGAGCATGAGGTGCCAGCTGTCCCCGACGGTCGAACTCAGCACGTTCGACATGTAGAGGTACACGCCGGCTCCGAGGAAGGCGCCGAACAGCGTGCCGACGCCCCCGAGGATGCTCATGATGACGACCTCGCCGCTGACCAGCCAGTAGAACGTCTCGGCGGAGGTCGACCCGTTGTACACCGTGAACAGTGCGCCGGCGACGCCGGCGAACGCGCCCGAGATGACGAACGCGACGAGCTTGTACCGCCACACGTTCAGGCCGACGAACTCGGCGCGCTGTTCGTTCTCGCGGATGGCCTTGAACACCAGCCCGTAGGGCGACCTGAGGATGCGGTAGGCGACCGCCACGGAGATGACGGTGAAGATGGCCACCAGGAGGTAGAGCCAGCTGCCGACCAGTCCGAGCGGGGTCAGGATGGGCACGCCCGCCGACAGGGGGATGACGCCGACGAGCCCGCCGATCTCGAGCAGGAGGCCGTCCTCGCCGCCCGTGATGGGCCCGAGTGGTCCGAAGATGGTGAAGTACAGCATCTGGCCGAACGCGAGCGTGAGGATGGAGAAGTAGATCCCCCCGCGTCGCAGCGAGAGGACCCCGAGTATCCACGCCACCGCGATGCTCGCGAGCAGGCCGGCCGCGACCAGTACGAGGGGGTAGCCGATGCCCGCGTACTCGACGAGCAGGCCGGCGACGATGCTGCCGGTGCCCCAGAAGGCCGCGTGGCCGAACGAGAGCAGGCCGGTGTAGCCGTGCAGCAGGTCGTACCCCATGGTGAAGATGCCCCAGATGAGGATGAGCGTCGTCAGCCCGTAGTACCCACTCAGCAGGTCGCTGATGACCGGTGCGCCCGCGAAGAGGTACGGGAACAGCAACACGGTGAGCAGGGTCAGGAGTACCACCGTCCCCTCGTCGCCGATGACCGTCGCGTAGTGGTCGAGGAGGCCGTCGCCGGACTCCTCGCGGGCGGACCCGCCCGCGGTCCCGTGACCGCCGTCGGCACGACCGTCGGTCATGCGGTACTCACCTCCTCACCCATGATGCCCTGTGGCCGCCAGAGCAGGATGACCGCGGCCATCGCGTAGATGGCCACCTGCGCCCACGGCGCCAGGTTGTACGTCCCGATGGACGTCTGGATGAAGAACGACTGTATCAGTCCCAGTGTGACGCCGCCGAGGACCGCGCCCCTGATGCTCCCGACCCCACCGATGACGACGGTGACGAACGCGGGCACCAGGATGTCGGTCCCCGCGGTCGGGTTGATGGGGTTCAGCGGCCCGCCGACCACGCCGGCGACGCCGGCCAGGGCCGCCCCGATGCCGAAGACGACGACGTACGGGCGGGTGATGCGGATGCCGAGCAGTCTGACCATCTCGGCGTCCTCGGTCCCGGCCCGGACCACGAGGCCGAAGTCGGTGTACTCGATGAGCAGGTACACCCCGAGGACGAGGACGGCGGTGATGCCGATGACGGCGATGCGCCACCACGTGGTCGCGACGCCCTCGATGGGCACCGACCCCTGGATGGGCTGGGCGAAGCTCTGGCTGCTGGAGCCGAACAGCAGCCGGAGCGACTCCTGGACGACGATCGCCAGCCCGAACGTCACGAGTATCTGGTCTGTATCCGGCCTGTCGTAGAACGCCCGTGTCACGAACCGCTCCATGAGCAGTCCGAGGAGGAAGACGACCACGATGACGGCGACCAGCGCGAGGAGGAACCCGGCCTCCAGCCCGAGCGAACTGAATCCCCAGCTCGAGAGGTACCCCTCCGAGAGCGTGAGCGTCCCGGCCACGTAGAGGCCGAAGTACGCGCCGACGATGTACAGCGCCCCGTGGGCGAAGTTGACGAACTCGAGCGTTCCGAGGATGATCGACAGCCCGACCGCCAGCAGGACGTATATCGACCCCTGCTGGAGCCCGTTCAGTAGTATCGAGACGACGGTGGTAGCGAGACTCATGTGCGACCCTTGTTTTCGTGTAAATTCATATACAATTTCTGTGAAGTTCGACGGCTACGCGGCTGTGTCCTCACTTGTACGGCCCGAGGTCGCACTTCCCTGCGGGACCCTCGTTGCAGCCGTACGTGACCTTGTCCGCGGGCGTGAGTTCGACGATCTCGTAGTAGTTCGCCTTCGAGATCTGGTCCTCGGGGAGCCCCCTGACGACCGGTACCGCCCGCTGGGCCTGGTGGTCGCACTTGCGCATCGTCTCCGACCCCATCCCGATGTTGTTGTACTGGTGGTCCTCGAGTTCCTTGATGACCTTCTCCGGGTTGAACGAGCCGGCGCGCTCGACCGCCGCGGAGTACTGCAGCGTCTGCGCGTACGCGAGCTGTGCCGGCCCGGACGGGATGCGCCCGTTGTACTCGTTCTTGAACGCCTGCGTGAACTGGTTCGACGGCTCGTTGTCGATGGCGGAGTCCCAGGCGACGGTCCCGAACACGCCGGAGATGGCCGAGCCCGCGGCCTTCGCCATCGGCCGGTTGTACAGGGGCACCACGATGGTCAGGTCCTCCTTCATGCCGGCCTCGGTCGCCTGCGTCAGCGACTTCGCCAGGTCCAGCCCGTAGTGGTCGAGCATCAGGACGTCGGCGTCGGAGTTCGATACGTCCGAGAGGTACGAGGAGTAGTTCTTCGTCCCCAGCGGGGTCGCGACGGAGTCGACCTGGCTCCAGTTCGCCTGCTCGGTCATGAACTGGCGCATCGACTGCTCGACGGACGCCCCCCAGGTGTAGTCGGCGTACAGCTGGTAGAACTTCTTGCCCGTGCCGTACTCGCTCTTCAGGACGGGTGCGAGCGCCGCCGCCGTGTGGTAGGCGTCGAACATCTCACGGAAGCCGTACCGGACACAGTCGGCCCCGGTCGTGTCGTTCGAGTGGGTCAGACACGCCATGAACACCACCTTCTGCTTCTGGCACTCGTCCTGGACGTTGATCGCCACCGACGAGGACGACCCGCCGGAGATCATGATGGCGTTGTCGCGCTCGATGAGCTGGCGGGCGTTCTCGCGGGCCTTCTTCTTGTCCGTGGCCGTGTCCGCCTTCACCCAGTCTATCTGCTTCCCGGCGACCCCGTCACCGCTCAGGTCGTCGAACTGGGTGTCCACCCAGCCACCCCCGTTGTTGAGGTGCTTGACGGCGAGCTTGTATGCTCGCAGCTCGTCCTTCCCCTCGGAACCGTACGGTCCCGACAGTGGAACGTTGAACCCGTAGGTCGCCGTGTCCCCGTCGATCGGGAAGTTCCCGATCTGTTCCTGTCCTCCACCGCTGGTCAGGCTCCCGGTACAGCCGGCGAACGCCGCCCCGATGCCGGTCGCGGTCGTCGCCTTCAGCAGGTCGCGCCGGGAGTGTTGGCTATTTCGTGCCACGTCAACAGCTACCATGAAACATAGTATAATAAAAGTACTGGATATTTCTTCTAAACGCTCTCTTGAAGCCCTCTATGTCCACAATAGAACACAATCTAAAATCTTTTAAATACCTTTATCGGGGTGCTGACCAGGCCCGCCGGCCGGTCAGTCGCCCTGCACCTGGGCGCGGATCTCCTCGGGCACGCTCGGGTCCCGGAGCGTCGTGGTGTTCCCCAGTTCCTCGCCGTTCGAGATGTCCTCCAGCAGCCGGCGCATGATCTTGCCAGACCGGGTCTTCGGCAGGTCGGCGACGAAGGCGACGTTCGCGGGCCGGGCGAACGGGCCGATCTCGTCCTCGACGGCGGCGACGATACGGTCGCGGACCTCGTCGCTCGCGTCCATCCCCTCCCGCAACACGACGTACACGTCCGGTACCTCGCCCTTCTCCGGGTGTTCGCGCGCCGCCACGGCGGCCTCGGCCACGTCCTCGACCTCGGCGACGGCCGATTCGAGCTCCATCGTCCCGAGGCGGTGGCCGGCGACGTTCATCACGTCGTCGAGCCGGCCGAGGATGCGGTAGTAGCCGTCCTCGGCCTGGACCGCGCCGTCGCCGGCCTTGTAGTTCCAGTCGCGCCAGTCGTCGCTGTCGACGTCGGAGAACTCGCGCCAGTACGTGTCGATGAACCGCTCGTCGTTCCCGTACACCGTCTGGAGCATGCTCGGCCACGGGCGCGTGATGACGAGGTTGCCCGCCTTCCCGCTGGCTGGGTCGATCTCCTCGCCCTGGTCGTCGACGATGGCCGGCTCGATACCGGGACAGGCCCGCCCCGCACTCCCGGGTTTCATGTCGTCGAGCGCCGGGAGGTTCGTGATGAGGTGGCCGCCGGTCTCGGTCTGCCACCACGTGTCGACGATGACGGCGTCCTCGTCGCCGATGTGCTTGTAGTACCACAGCCACGCCTCGGGCTGGATGGGTTCGCCGACGGTGGTCATGTGCCGGAAGTCGAAGTCGTACTCCGCGGGGTACTCCTCGCCCCACTTCATGAACATCCGGACGGCCGTCGGCGAGGTGTGGAAGATGTCGACGTCGTACCGCTCGGCGATCTCCCAGATGCGCCCCTTGTGCGGGTGGTCCGGGGTCCCCTCGTACATCACCGAGGTGGTGCCGAGGGCGAGCGGGCCGTAGACGATGTAGCTGTGCCCGGTGATCCAGCCGATGTCCGCGGCACACCAGTACGTGTCCTCGGGCTCGATGTCGAGGACGTTCTTCGACGTGGCGGCGGCGTACGCGAGGTAGCCGCCGGTCCGGTGCTGACACCCCTTCGGCTTCCCGGTCGTCCCCGACGTGTACATCAGGAACAGCGGGTCCTCGGCGTCGCGCGACACCGGCTCGACGCGCTCGCGGCGGTGGTCGGCGAGCAGCTCGGAGACGAGCGTGTACTCGTCGGCCACGTCGGTCCGTGGCTCCTCGTGGCGTGTCCAGGTGAGCACCTCGGGCTCGCTGTCCAGCTCGGCCATCGCGGTGTCGGTCTTGTCGAGGTGGGTGAGGAACTCCCCGCGGCGGTAGTAGCCGTCGATGGTGACCACGTAGTCCGAGTCCGCGGAGTCGACGCGCTCGGCCAGCGCCGACGCCGAGAAGCCCGCGAACACCACCGAGTGCGGCGCCCCGATGCGCGCACACGCGAGCATCGTGATGGGCAGGGCCGGGACCATCGGCAGGTGGACGGTCACCACGTCGTCCTCCTCGACGCCCATCGAGCGCAGCGCCGCCGCGAACTCGTTCACCTCGCGGTAGAGGTCCTGGTAGGTGATGTTGCGCTGTTCCCCGTCCTCACCCTCCCACAGGAGCGCGGTCTGGTTCTTCCGGTCCGCCAGGTGGCGGTCGATGCAGTTGTGACTCGCGTTCAACTTCCCACCGACGAACCACTCGAAGAAGGGTGGGTCGGACCCGTCGAAGGTCCGATCCCAGCGCTCGTCCCAGTCGAGCAACTCGGCGTACCGCTCGAACCCCTCCGGGAAGTCCCCGACCTCGTCGTAGATGGCCGGGTCCGAGACGTTCGCCTGCCCCACGAACGCCGGCGGCGGTCGGAAGTACTCTTGCTCTCGCAACCGTGCCTCGATCGTCGCGTCTGGCTGCCCCTCGTTTGGCATACTATGCCATGAGGATAAGTGACAACCACAATAACCGGCGTATCTAACTATGATAAATCAGGATAGTCTCTGTGCAGTCGTGCGATTCGAAACGCGGGGGAGACGGGTGCTAAGACGGGGATACTGGGCCTTGTCTCCCGTTCGAAACGCTAGTCACCTAGAGCCGCGAGTCGACAGTGACGGGCCCCCGGTCACGTCCCGACGTCGCTCCCGTCGAGGAACGCGTCGAGGAGCTTGTACTGGCTGCGCCGCAGGTGGTTGTGGAGGGTGGGCGAGGAGACGCCCATCGACTCCGCGAGCTCCTCGGCCGTCGAGTCACGCGGCCAGTCGAAGTAGCCCGCGTGGTAGGCCGCCTGCAGCACGGCGAGTTGCTTCTCGGTCAGCGACGAGGACAGCGACTGCTGGAAGCCGGTCGTCCCCGTCGCGTCCGCGGCGACCTCGCGCTTGGCCACGAGTTCCGTCTCCGGGAACGCCGTCGTGACCGCGTCCGCGACCGCCCGGACGTCGGTCTCCGGCGCGAACTCGGCGCGAAGCCGCGCCTGTCCGTCCTCGGCGACCAGTTCCTCGACGCTGCCGCCGTGGTCGACCAGGGTGCCGGCGACCGTCTCGCTGGAGACGGTGACCTCCAGCAGGGACGCGTCCTCGTGGTCCGTGACGAGGCGGGCGTCGTCCACGAGGCGTTCGGCCACGGGGTGGACCGTCTCTGGGGTCCGCCCGACGGCGCTGACGTAGCACAGCAGGGCCCGGTCGTCGACCGGGACGACGCCCTCGAGCCGGATGGTACAGGAGAGCTCCGCCGAGAGCGCCACGACGAACGAGTCCGGGTCCGTGCAGGCGAACTCCAGTTCGACGACGGTGTCGGCCAGCAGCAGGCGCTTGCGTTCGGCGCCCGTGAGCGCCTCGCCGACGCGCTCGCCGAGCGTGGCCAGCGCCCGCCGTTCGTACTCGCCGATGGAGGCCGTCGGGGCGACCAGACACAGCGCCCCGTAGACCGAGTCCCCGTGGACCAGCGGTGTCCCGACGACCAGCCGGGGGTGGGACTCGCCGGCCTGTCCCGGGTCGGGGCCATCCCGGAGACTGGTCTCGACCTCGCCGGTCTCGACCACCGTCTCGGCCAGCGTGTCCCCGTCCGATCCGGGGCCCGTGAACGCGAGACGCTCGATGGTGCCGTCGTCCGCACCGGCCCAGACGGTCGGGACGGTCTGGCTGCCGGGCGGCGCCTCGCTGGCCCACGCGCACTCGTAGGCGTCGCTGTCGGTGAGGTGGGCACACACCGCCTCGAGCACGCCCTCGTGAGTCGTCGCGTCGGCGTAGGCGTCGCCCACCTCGCGGATGGCCTGCTGGACGCTGGCGAACCGGTCGTCCGGCACCGGGCCCTGCGGCCGGTCGGTGGTCACGACCGCGACGAAGCGCGAGGGGTCGGCGGCGGTCGGGTTCGCCGGGGTGATGGTCGTCTGCCCCCGGAGCGAACAGTCCGGGCCCAGACAGAACGTGAGGGTCCCGTGCCACGGTTCGAGCGCGGCCATCGCGTCCCTGACCCCGCCGACGGTGTCCGGGTCGGCGGTCGTGGCCGCCGTGAGCGGCTCGCCGACGATGGCGTCGGCGGTCCGACCGACCCGGGCCTCGAAGCGCTGGTTCACGCGGGTGATGGTCGCCTCGGCGTCGAGGACGAGGGTCGGCTGGTCGGCGTCGTGGCGGCGCTCGACCCGCGGCTCGCCGGCGGTCCCGGCCTCGTCGTCGAACGCGGCCAGGACCTCACCGGGGGTCGGGTCGTCGACGTAGGTGTCGAGACTCGACAGCTCCGACCAGCCACCCACGGCCATGACGACCGAGGCCGGGACCTCCCGGTCGACGAGGAGACTGCGTGCGAAGTAGTGCCGCAGGTCCCGGCTGGAGACGCCCGCGAGCGACTCGCGGCCGGTCTGGTCGGCCGCCCGCGAGGAGACCTCCGAGACGAGCATCTGGAGCCGTCGCACCGAGACGTCGAACAGCGGTTCCGCGGGTTCGACACCTTCGTCGCGGGCGTATCGCGAGATGGCACGTTCGAGCTCGCTCGGCAGGTAGGCGTCGCGTGGCTCCTCGCCCCCGGCCACCCGGAGCAGGAACCGGACGCGCCCGTCGACGACGTGCGGCGCGACGTCCATCGGCCGCACGGCGACCATCTCGAACGGCCGCAGGCCGACCTCCCCGCCGAGCCGGAGGACGAGGCGCTCCCGGGGCGTCGTCGCCGCCCGCAGGAGGCACTCGTAGCCGTGCCGGTCGAGGCCCCCACCGGCACCGCGGTTCGTGTTGCCGAGTGCCATGCTTCGTGGTATCGTCGCTACCACGAAATAAAACGTTGGTATCGTTTGTCAGGCAGTTCCTCGGAATCGACGGGTTCAGTCGTCTGAGACGTCGCGTCTGTGTCCCGCAGTTCGGTCCCGGCGAGACGTTATCCACCGGTGAGAAGACCGGTCGCCGTTTCGTCCCTGCAGGCTGGAACGAAGTCTCCGCGGGTCGGAGCTCACCGGTCGGCACGGGACCGCCCCCTCGGGGCGACCGAGAGCGTCGCTGGACGAACCCGTCTCTCTGGCCGGTGTTGCACAGTACCGCGCCGGGGGCTGTCGGCCCGGCTAGTCCGAAACCTCGCGGCCGACGACTAGTTCGATCTCCCCGACGGTCTCCGGGTTGCGGAGGGCGCTCGTGTCGCCGTAGTCGTCGCCGTCGACGATGGCGGCCAGCACCCGCCGCATGATCTTCCCGGAGTGGGTCTTCGGGAGTTCGGCGGTGAACACGAACCGGCGGGGGCAGGTCTCCTGACCGAGCACCTGGATGACGTGGTCGACGATGTCTCCCCGGAGCTGCTGGTCGGCCTGCCGGTCGCGGGTCGTGCTCACGTACGCGACCACGTCCTCTCGACGCGCCGATTCGACGACCGCCGCCTCGGCGACCCCGTCGACCTCGACGATGGCCCCCTCGACCGAGGTGACCCCGACGGGTTCGTCGTCGACGGTCAGCGTGTCGTCCGCCCGGCCCAGCAGGGTGACGTAGCCGTCCGCCTCCTGGACGGCCCGGTCGCCGGTGACGTACGCCCAGTCCGGGTCGGTCGCCTCGGTCAGCATCGACCGCGGCATCCCCGGCCAGGGGCGGGTGATGGCGAGCGACCCGGCCACGTTGGGGCCGACCTCGGCCCCGTCGTCGTCGACGACCGAGACCGCGATGCCGGGGACGCCCCGGCCGGCCGCACCCGGCTTCATCTGGTCGACGCCGGGGAGCGTCGAGACCATGATGCCGCCCGTCTCCGTCTGCCACCACGTGTCCACGACGGGACACCGGCTGTTCCCGACGTGGGTCCGGTACCAGTGCCAGCCGCTCGGGTTGATGGGTTCGCCGACCGACCCGAGCAACCGGAGGCTCGAGAGGTCGTACTCGTCGGGACCGTCGGCGCCGCGTTTCATGAACGACCGGATGGCCGTCGGGGCGGTGTAGAACACGTCCACGTCGTGGGCCTCGACCTGCCGCCAGAGCCGGTCGTGGGCGGGCTGGTCGGCCGACCCCTCGTACAGCAGCGTCGTCGCCCCGAGCGCGAGGGGGCCGTAGACGATGTAGCTGTGGCCGGTGATCCAGGCGATGTCGGCGGCACACCAGTACGTGTCCTCGGGTTCGACGTCGAGGACGGCGTGGCTCGTCCACGCGACGTAGGAGAGGTAGCCGCCGGTCGTGTGGGTCACCCGGTCGGGTTCGCCGGTCGTCCCCGACGTGTAGATGACGAACAGCGGGTCTGCGGCCGCCCGGGGGACCGGGTCGACCTGCGCCCCCGCCTGCGCCGCGAGGAGGTCGTCGAACTCGTGCTGGTCGTCGCCGAGGTAGGTGTCCCCGAACCGCCTGACGACGACGGTCTCGACGTCGTGGTCGACCGACAGGCAGGCGTTGTCCGCCTTGTTCTTCTGGTTCACCGCGGCCCCGCCCCGGTAGTAGCTGTCGCAGGTCACCAGCACCCGCGAGTCGGTCCGGCTGATGCGCTCGGCGAGTTCGGCGGCCGAGTACCCCGAGAACACGACGTTGTGGAGCGCGCCGAGCCGGGCGCAGGCCAGCATCGTCACCGGCAACTCGGGCATCATCGGCATGTAGAGCGTGACGACGTCGCCCGCCTCGACACCCAGTCCCCGGAGCGCCGCCGCCGTCTCGTTCACCTCGCGGTGGAGGTCGTCGTAGGTGTACGTGGTCGATTCACCCGTTCGCCCCGCCCAGTGCAGGGCCGCCTCGTCGCCGCGACCCGCCTCGACGTGGCGGTCGACGCAGTTGTATGAGGCGTTCAACACGCCGCCGTCGAACCACCGGAGGGCGGCGTCGCCCCGCGTCAGGACGCTGTCGTAGGCGTCCGCCCAGGTGAGCAACGAACCCGCGGTCCGCCAGCACGCCGGCCAGTCGCGCTCGAACCGGTCGTAGACCGCCGGGTCGGCGACGTTCGCCTGGTCGACGAACCACTCCGGCGGGTCGACCGTCTCGGTCGCTCTGAGGCTCGATATCGGCGGGCGACTGTCGGGTTCGTGTGCCACGTGTACGCATGCCACATACGGGTAGCCCGCTGGTAAAAGGTTTGGTCGAACAGAACCGACAGGCAGCGACCGAGAACGGGGGAGCTGGAGGGTCGGCTCAGGCCAGCCCGATCTGCTCGGAGTACGCGCCGTACTCCGCCTCGAACACCTTCATGACCTCGCCCATCGTCGCGTACTCCTTGACCGCGTCGACGATGTACGGCATGACGTTCTCGTCGTTCTCGATGGCCGCTTGCAGGTCGTCGAGGCGGGCCTCGACGGCCTCGTCGTCGCGTTCCTCCTTGACCCGGGCGAGGCGGTCGAGTTGCTTCTCCTGGACCTCCTCGTCGACCTTGAGTATCTCCGGTTCGGTGTCCTCGGAGATGGTGTACTTGTTGACGCCGACGACGACCTCCTCGTCGTCCTCGACGCGCTCCTGGTACTCGTAGGACGCCTCCTGTATCTCGCGCAGGAAGAAGCCCTGGTCGATGCCCTCGAGGACGCCGTCGCGGACCGAGCCGTCGCCCATCTCCTTGATGTGCTCGATGTACTCCATCGCCTCCTGTTCGACCTGGTCGGTGAGGGCCTCGACGGCGAAGCTACCGCCCAGCGGGTCGACGATGTCGGCTGCGCCGGACTCCTCGGCGATGATCTGCTGGGTGCGCAGGGCGACCCGGACCGCGCGCTCGGAGGGCAGTGCCAGGGCCTCGTCGAAGGAGTTTGTGTGCAGCGACTGGGTGCCGCCCATGACGCCCGCGAGCGCCTGGATGGTGACGCGGACGACGTTGTTGAGGGGCTGCTGGGCGGTCAGGGACTGGCCGGCGGTCTGGGTGTGGAACTTCAGGCGCTTGGACTCGGGCTTCTCGGCGTCGTACCACTCGTCCATCACGCGGGCGTAGATGCGCCGGGCGGCGCGGAACTTCGCGATCTCCTCGAAGATGGAGTTGTGCGAGTTGAAGAAGAACGAGAGGCGGGGCGCGAAGTCGTCGACGTCGAGGCCGCGGTCCATCGCGTCCTCCACGTAGGCGAAGCCGTCGGCGAGGGTGAACGCGAGCTCCTGGACCGCGGTCGAGCCGGCCTCGCGGATGTGGTAGCCCGAGACCGAGATGGGGTGGATGCGCGGGGTCTCCTCGGTGGCGAACTCGACCGTGTCCGTGACGACGTCGAGGCTGGGTTCGGGCGGGATGACCCACTCCTTCTGGGCGATGAACTCCTTCAGCATGTCGTTCTGCATGGTCCCGCTGATCTGGTCACGCGGGACGCCGCGCTGGTCGGCGAGGGCGACGTACATCGCGAAGATGACCGGGGCGGAGGGGTTGATGGTGAACGAGGTCGACACCTCACCGAGGTCGATGCCGTCGAAGAGGATCTCCATGTCACGGAGCGTGTCGACGGCGACGCCCTCCTTGCCGACCTCGCCGTCGGAGAGGGGGTCGTCGGAGTCCTTGCCCATCAGGCTGGGCATGTCGAAGGCGGTCGAGAGGCCGGTCTGGCCCTCGTCGATGAGGTAGTGGAAGCGGTCGTTGGTCTCCTCGGCGGTCCCGAAGCCGGCGAACTGGCGCATCGTCCAGGTGCGCCCACGGTACATGGTCGGGTACGGGCCGCGGGTGTACGGCGGTTCGCCGGGGAAGCCGAGGTCCTCTCCGTAGTCCATGTCCGCCACGTCGTCGGGGGTGTACAGCCGGTCGACCTCCATGTTCGAGACCGTCGCGAACCGGTCCTTGCGCTCCCCGAACCGGTCGAGTACCGGTTCGAGTGTCTCCTCCTCCCAGTCCTCGCGCGACGAACGGATGTCGGCGAGTTCGTCCTCGTCGTACATGGACGTAATTTTTGCCAGACAGGGCAAAAGCGTTCGGTTGCCTGCCCTCTCCTACCGCGTCGTCCGCCGATGGTGGAGGCCGGCGATACCGGCGGCCACGAGCGCCGACAGCAGGGAGACGAGTACCGGCGTCGTCGACCCACCCGTCGGCGCGACGACCACCACGAGGAGGCCCATCGCCAGCAGTGCGGTCGTCACGGCGACCGTCGTCAGTACCGTCGCTCGCGTCTCGGCATCCATACGGGTCGCTGACGGGTCCGCCCGACAAATATTCGTGCGTTAGCGAAGTGAAACGTTCGCTCGCTCAACTCGTCTCGAGGGGGAGCTCGACGACGAAGACGCTCCCGCGGGGGTCGTTGTCCTCGATGTGGACCGTCCCGCCGTAGCCCCGGACGAGCTGGTCGACGAGGTAGAGCCCGATGCCCGTCCCGGGGCTGTCGACGCCGCGTTCGCCCCGGCCGAAGACGGCGGTCTTCCGCGAGTCGGGGATGCCGGGGCCGTCGTCCGCGACCCGGACCGTGGCGGTCCCGTCCTCGACCACGAGGTCCACCGCGATGGCCGGCGAATCGCGGTCGTTGTGGATGACCGCGTTGCTGAGCAGGTTCCCGAACACCGACGAGAGCATCTCGTTCGCCACCACCCGGGCCGACGTGGAGACGCCGTCGTAGGTGATGGACGCGTCCGGGTACTTGTTCCGGGCCTTGATGACCTGTGACTGGACGACGTTCGGCAGGTCGACCTCCTTCCGTGGGACCTCCCCACCGGCGGTGAGCGCCTCCGCGAGGTCCCTGACCTCGTGGGTGAGTTCGACGGTGTGCGCGACCGCCTCCTCGACGTGGCCGAGGTACGTCTCTGCCGCCGGGTCGTCGATGTACCCCTCGAGTTCGCCGAGCCACCCCATCACGACGTTCATGTCGTTGCGGATGTCGTGGCGAAGGACCCGGTTGAGGACCTCGAGTTGCTCGGAGAGGTCCCGGGCGGTCCGTTCGCGCTCTTTGAGTTCGGTCAGGTTGCGGACGACCACGACCACGAACGTCTCGAACCTGGCGAACCGGCCGTCCGCCGGGATGGTCTCCTTGCCCTCGCCCTCGTCCTCGACCACGAACTCGAACTCGACGCGCTCGGAGGACGACTCCCCCGTCGCCACCCGCTCGTACGCCGCCGTCAGGTCGGCCCGGTCGGCGGCGGCGATGTAGGACTCCACCAGCGCGTCGAACGTCTGCCCGAGGAGTGCCTCTCGCCCCTCTCCACTGTACTCGCCGACGCGCGCGTTCGCGTCGACGAGCACCCGGTCGTCGCCGAACACGTAGAAGGCGTCCTCCAGCGCGTCGTGGAAGTCGGAGAGGTGGTCGTGACCCGCTACTGATTCCTCCATGTATGCCCTCACCGGGGGGAAGGAGTAAGGGCTTCGGCCAAGTCTCCGCCGCGCGAAAGGCAAATATCCATAACGAACGAATATTACATAAGGCTCGTTACCGCAGCGTAGCGGCCGGTGAAACCCTATGGCAGCAAAACTCCACCAGAACCTGGCCATCATCGGACACGTCGACCACGGCAAGAGCACGCTCGTCGGTCGGCTGCTGTTCGAGACAGGCAACGTCCCCGAGCACATCATCGAACAGTACCGCGAGGAGGCAGAATCCCGCGGGAAGGGCGGCTGGGAGTTCGCGTACGTGATGGACAACCTCGCGGAGGAGCGCGACCGCGGCCTGACCATCGACATCGCACACAAGCGCTTCGACACGGAGAAGTACTTCTTCACCATCGTCGACACGCCCGGCCACCGCGACTTCGTCAAGAACATGATCACGGGCGCCTCGCAGGCCGACAACGCCGTCCTCGTCGTCGCCGCCGACGACGGCGTCGCACCCCAGACCCGCGAGCACGTCTTCCTCGCGCGCACGCTCGGCATCGGCGAGCTCATCATCGCCGTCAACAAGATGGACATGGTCGACTACGACCAGGCCCGCTACGACGAGGTCAGGGCCGACGTGTCGAAGCTCCTCAAGCAGGTGAACTTCCGCTCCGACGACGCGACGTTCATCCCCATCTCGGCGTTCGAGGGCGACAACGTCGCCGAGCACTCCGAGCACACCCCGTGGTACTCCGGGCCGACCCTGCTCGAGGCCATCGACGACCTGCCGGAGCCCGAGATGCCGACCGAGGCACCCCTCCGGCTCCCCATCCAGGACGTCTACACCATCTCCGGCATCGGGACCGTCCCCGTCGGCCGCGTCGAGACCGGCGTCCTCGAACCCGGTATGTCGGTCACCTTCATGCCCTCGGGCGCGACCGGCGAGGTGACCTCCATCGAGATGCACCACGAGGAGGTCCCGAAGGCCGTCCCCGGCGACAACGTCGGGTTCAACGTCCGCGGCGTCGGCAAGGACGACATCAAGCGCGGCGACGTCTGCGGGCCCGCCGAGGAGCCGCCGACCGTCGCCGAGACGTTCCAGGCACAGGTCATCGTGATGCAACACCCCTCGGTCATCACGGCCGGGTACACGCCGGTCCTGCACGCCCACACCGCACAGGTCGCGTGCACCTTCGAGTCCATCGACAAGAAGATCGACTCGAAGACCGGCGAGGTCGTCGCGGAGAACCCCGACTACATCGAAGCCGGCGACGCCGCCATCGTCACCCTGCGCCCGCAGAAGCCGCTGGTCATCGAGAGCTCGGCCGAACTCCCCGAACTCGGGAGCTTCGCGCTGCGTGACTCCGGCCAGACCATCGCCGCCGGGAAGGTCCTCGAGGTGACCCCCAAGGTCGGCGCGAAGGACAGGAAGAAGGCGGCCTGAGCCGGCCACAGACACGAGATTTTTTGTACGGGACCGCGGCCACCGGGCGTATGCCCTGACCAGCGAGGCGGGTCGCGCCGCGGGTGAGTGGCGCACGCGACTCGTCAGCCCCACCGCGCTACCTGTTCGCCCCTACTGCAATCGCTTCGTCGTCTCTACTAGCGGATGGCGCGCGTAGTCGACCACCTGCACGTCCTCGAGTGACTCCAGCCCCTCGCGTTCGGCCGTCTTCGCCATCCCCAGCTCGATGGGGTCCTCGATGACGATGACGTAGGCGTCCATCTTCTCGATGCCGATGCGGTCGGCCGCCATGACCCGGTGGTGGCCGTCCGCCAGCAGCAACGTCCCACCGTTGTCGATGACCACGAGTGGTTCGGCCAGCCCGCGCTCCAGCTCGTAGCGCCGCCCCTCGAGTTCGTCCGCGTACACCTTCTTCTGGGTCGGGATGAGGTTCCGCAGCGCGACCTCGCGGCGCTCCTGTTCGAGCTTGATGCCGTGGATGCTCTCCAGCGTCCGCCGGAGCTTGCCGACCTTCTCGGGGGTCGCCCGCTCGATCTGGCTGCGGATGACGTCGGCGTTCGAGATGATGCCGACGAGGTTGCCGGCGTCGTCGACGACCGGGAGCTTCTGGATGCCCGAGCGAAGGATGACCCGCGCCGCGTCGGACACCTTCATGTCCGGGTGGGCGACGATGAGGTCGGTCGTCATGACCTTGAAGATGGGCTCGTCGTCGTCGGCCAGCAGCAGGTCCCGCGCGCTGACGAACCCCTCGACGCGGCGGCGGTCACACACGGGGAACCCGCTGTGCTCTTCGCTCTCGGCGATGCGCGTGGCCACCTCGCGCACCGTCACGTCAGGCGAGACGGTCACCACGTCCTGTGTCATGTACTCCTTCACTCGTGGCTTCCCGTGGTCGCTCGACTCGTCGTCCATGTTCGACAGAACTGTCGCGGATGGGAAAAGCCCTTCTGCGTCGCAGTGACCGAGAGAAGTCCCTGGTTACTCGTCGGCGACGGTCAACCCACCGTCTTCGCGGACCGACTCGTCCTCCTCGCCGTCCGAGCCCGGTGCCGAAGACGGAAGCGGGAGTTCGATGCCACCGTCGTAGGTGAACTCCAGGTGGCGGTCCCGGTCCCGCGTCCGCCGCGCCGACGGCGGGAGCTGCTCGGTCGCCTCGAAGAAGCGCTCCTCGATGACCTCCTGGATAGCCTCGTCGCGGTCCTCGTCGGTCTCGAACTCGCCGAAGGCCTGCGTGATGGGTATCTGTGCGCCCGCCATGTCGGCGTGCCCGCCGGCGCTGCCGATCTGGTTGAACGCCGAGCGGAGCGTCTCGCCGAGGTCGATGTCCGTCCCCTGCGCCCGCGCCGAGATGTACACCATGCCCTCCATGAAACCGTAGACGAGGGTCGTGGTGATGCCGTCCATCGTCAACAGTTTGTCCGCGGCCTGTGGGAGCGCGTCGCGGTCGTTGATGCGGCCCGCACCCGTCACCAGCACCGACCCGCGGACCTGCCGGTTCTCGATGGCCCGCGCCATCGTATCGAGCGTGTCGCCGCTGATGCTCGGCGACTCGATGCGCTCCAGGACGACCTCGTCGACGTGAGGCAACAGCGTCGCCGCCGCCTCGAAGTCGAGCGTGGAGACCTCGCGGGAGAACTCCTGTGTGTCGATCTGGATGCCGTACAGTAGCGCCGTCGCGACGGTCTTGTCGAGTGACACGCCGAACCGGTAGAAGTGGTCGGTCAGCAGCGTACTCGTCGCGCCCACGTCGTACCGGAGGTCGGTGTACGTCCCCTGTATCGCCCCGCGTGGCGGATGGTGGTCGACGACGATGTCGACGTGGAGTTCCTCCGGGAGCTGGTCGTTCACGCCCGGGCGGGAGTGGTCGACCAGTGCGAACCCGTCGAACTCGCCGAGGTCGTCCGCCGGGTCCAGGTTCCGCAGGTCCAGGTCGAGCAGGTTCACCATCGCCCGGTTCTGCTGGTGCGAGATGTCGCCGAAGTAGCAGGCTTCGGCCGGTGTGCCCACGGCCTTCGAGAGCCGGGACAGCGCCACCGCGCTCGCGATGGCGTCCGGGTCCGGGTTGTCGTGCATGACGACCGCGAGCTTCCCGTCGATGCTCTCGAGCACGCGCCGGAGTTCGAGGGAGTCCTCGGCCCGTTCGCCGGCGACGCGGTCGGCCACGACGGACGCGAACGACGTCTCCGGGTCGATGACCCGGTCGACGAGCCCGGACAGTGCCGCGTCGTCCGTCGTGCTCGCGCCGATACCGGCGTACGCGACCAGCAGCGCGTCCTCGAACCGTTTCCGTGCGGCAGCCGCGATAGCCCGGTTCTCGTGCGGGTCGTCGCTGGCGACGATGACCACGTCTGCGTCCGCGAGGTCGACCAGTACGTCCGGGTCGGTCGGGTCGGCACCCAGCGCGTCGACGCCCTCCTCGCGAAGGGCCTCGACGCGGCTCTGTCGCTCACAGACGACACGCTGGACGCCGGCCCAGTCGGCCAGTTTCTCTGCGAGTCGCTGACCGACGGCTCCACAGCCCAGTACGACCCGGGAGACCATACCCGGCGTTGCCACTCCGAACGGTAAAAGCTACCGAACAGAACGGGATGGCGGCCTACAGCAGGGCGCCAGCGGCGTCGACGGCCACGTCAGAGAGCGGGCCGAAGAAGCCGTACATCACGACCGTGACGACGGCCGCGAACATGACGGCGGTGTAGATGCCGACCGGTCGGCTGCCGACCGAGAGCGGCTTCTTGCTCTCCGGGCGGTCGTCGATCCAGAGCGCCTTGACGACCCGGCTGTAGTAGAACAGGCTCAGGGCACTGTTCACCGCGCCGAAGGCGGCGAGCCACCAGAACCCGCTGTCGACGGCCGCGCCGAACAGCAGGTACTTGCTGAGGAAGCCGCCGAACGGCGGGAGCCCGGCCAGCGAGAACATGAACACCGTCATCGCGACGGAGGCCAGCGGGGCCTGCCGCCCGAGTCCGGTGTAGTCCTCGAACGTCCGGCCGACGTCCCAGTACTCGGCGAGCGCGATGAACAGGAACGCGCCCGTGTTCATGAACCCGTAGACGAACAGGTGGAGCATGCTGCCGGCGAGGACGAACTGCCCGGCCTCGATCTTGGCAGCGACGCCCGGGCCACCACCGGTGAGCGCGGCGAGTCCGATGAGGACGTAGCCGGCGTGCCCGATGGAGGAGTACGCGAGCATGCGCTTGACGTTCGTCTGGGTCGCGGCGGCGAAGTTACCGAGCGTCATCGTGACGACGGCGAGGATCTGGAAGATGAGCACCCAGTCCGCGCCGAGGACGATGAACTGCCCGGCGGACTCCGAGACCGCGAGGAACGCCTCCGTGAAGACACGGAAGGCGATGACGAAGCCGGCGGCCTTCGAGGCCGACGACAGGAAGCCGCTGATGGGGGCGGGTGCGCCCTCGTAGGCCTCCGGCGCCCAGAAGTGGAACGGGACGGAGGCGGTCTTGAAGGCGATGCCGCCGACGACCATCACGACACCCATGCCGAGCAGGCCCGAGGCGTCGCCGCCGATGGCTGCCTGCACGTCCGAGAGGAGCAGGGAGCCGGTCGAGGCGTACACCAGGCTGATACCGTACGCGAAGACGGCACTCGACAGTGCGCCGATGAGGAAGTACTTCAGCCCCGCCTCGACGCTGCCGCGGTTCTTCTTGAGGAACGCGACGAGCGCGTACGACGGGAGCGAGGCGAGTTCGAGGCTGACGAAGACGGTCGCCAGCGAGTTCGCCGACGCCATCAGCGTCATCCCGGTCGCGGCCAGCAGGACGAGCGCGTAGTACTCGGCCTGGTAGCTGTGGTCCGCGATGTAGTTGTAGCTCGCGAGGGTCACCATGGCGGTGACGCTCGCGACGATGACGGCGAACAGCAGCGCCATCTGGTCGACGACGAGCGACTCGCCGAGCGGTTTCGCGGGCGCGTTCGCGAGGTCACCGTAGGTCGCCAGCAGGGCGACCGCGGTGACCAGCGCGGTCAGTGCGCCGGCCGTCGAGATGCCGGAGAGGAGCCGGCGGTTGCGCGTCCGCGGGTCGATACTGTCGACGATGAGCAACAGCAGCCCGGTCAGACCCAGCACGATCGCCGGTGCGAGCCACTGCAGGTCCATGTGTCCTGCCATCAGGCACCACCTCCGTTGACGAGGTCGGCGACCGGGCCGGTCGCGTCCTTGATCATCTCGAAGAAGATGTCAGGGGCGACACCCAGCGCGATGATCATGATGAGCAGTGCAGCCAGCGGTGCGACGTCGTGCAGCGGTGCCGGACCGACCTCGTAGTCGGTCTCGAGCCGGAAGTCACCGAAGAGGGTACGCTGCATCGCGAAGAGCAGGTAGCCGGCGACGATGACGATACCGAACATGCCCAGCGCGGTGAACAGCTGTGCGTTCACCAGCCCGGAGCCCCACGACGCCTGGAACGAGCCCAGGAAGACGTAGAACTCCGCGGCGAAGCCGGACATGAGCGGGAGGCCCATGTAGCCGAACGCACCGGCGATGAGGATACCGACCGTGTACGGCATCTTGTCCGCCATGCCGGACATGTCGGTCACCATGCGCGTGTGCGTCGTGTTGTAGATGACACCGACGGCCATGAACATCAGGCCCGAGATGAGTCCGTGAGAGATCATCTGGAACGTCGCGCCGCCGACGCCGTAGAGCGTGTAGGCGACGAGCCCCAGGATGACGTAGCCCATCGAGGACACGGAGGAGTAGGCGACGATGCGCTTGAGGTCGCTCTGTGCGAGCGCGAGCATCGCGCCGTAGATGATGGAGACGACCGCGAACGCCGCGATGATCGGGGCGTTCACGTTCGCGATGTCGGGCATCATCGTGAAGTTGAACCGCAGCAGGGCGTAGGTACCCATCTTCAGCAGGACGCCGGCCAGCAGCACCGACACCGGGGTCGGTGCCTCGACGTGAGCGTCCGGCAGCCAGGTGTGGACCGGGACGACCGGTACCTTGACCGCGAAGCCGGCGAACATCGCGAAGAACGCGGCGGCCTTGAGGGTCTCCACGTTCACGCCGAAGAACGTCTCGGCGGCGGGGTCCGCGGCGAGGCTCGCCTCCGTGACGGCCGGGAGGCCGAACGAGTCGACGCCCAGGCCGAACACGAGCGCGGCGAAGCCGATGAACATCACCAGCGAGGCGACGTTCGTGTAGACGAACATCTTGATGGCCGCGTACTTGCGGCGCGGGCCGCCCCAGATACCGATGAGGAAGTACATCGGGACGAGGACGGCCTCCCAGAAGACGAACCAGGCGAAGAAGTCGAGCGCCGTGAAGACGCCGATGAGACCCGCCTCGAGGAACAGGACCAGTCCGAAGAACTGGGCCTGCCGTTCGTCGATGGGTGTCCACGCGCTCACGAGCGCGAGCGTCGTGAGCACGGTCGTCAGGACGATCAGTGGGAGGCTGATACCGTCGACGCCGACGTACCACTGGATGTCCGGGAGCGGACCCAGCGAGAGCCACATCTCCTGGCTCTGGTAGGCCAACTTCCCGTCGGCGAGCAGTGCGTTCTTCTCGCCGTCGAAGTTGGCCCACATGTACAGGCTACCGACGACCGGCAGCAGACTCCAGGCCGTCGCCAGCTTCGCCGCGTAGCGGTCGGGGCTGGCCATGACGACGAACGATCCGACCAACGTTATCGCGATGAGCGCTTCTATCGTTCCGTTTATCATGCGAACCACCCCCCTGTGATACCGACGATGACGAGCAGGATGACCAGGCCCAGCGAGAGCAGGGCCGCGTAGTTGGTCACGATACCCGTCTGGATCTTCTTCATGCGCGACCCACCGGAGAGGCTCACACTGGAGACGCCGTTGACGACGCCGTCGATGACGCCCTGGTCGAAGGTATCGGCGGCCTTCGACAGGGGCAGGGTCACGTTCTCGGCCAGGAAGACCTGGTACTCGTCCTGGTAGTAGTTGTTGTACCAGAGCGTCTTGAGCGGGCCGAGCTTGGCCGTGTGCTCGGTCGGCGTCGCGTCGCGACCGTACAGCAGGTACGCGAGCCCGACGCCGGCCAGCGCGATGGCCAGCGAGAGTGCCGAGCTGGCCAAGATGCTGAACTCGGCGGTACCGATGCCAGCGCTGTCCTTGATGAGCGTCTCGTAGTGCTCGACCGACAGGTTGGCGAACGCCTCACCGCCGTGGTGGGCGCCGATGTTCAGGAAGTGCTCGAGCTCGTGGATGCCGAGCACCGGCACCGCGTTGACGAACCCGGCGAAGGTCGCGAGCACGCCGAGTGCGACGAGCGGGACCTTCACGTTCCAGCGGACCCCGTGCGGGTCGCGGGCGGTGTCGGTCCGTGCTTCACCGTGGAAGGTCAGGAAGACCATCCGGAAGGTGTAGAAGCCGGTGAACAGCACCGAGACCAGGCCCATCCCGTAGGCCACGAGCAGCAGGGTACCGACCATGCCGTCCGTGCCGAGGCCGTGAACGAGCGTCTTGAACAGGACCTCGTCCTTCGACCAGAAGCCGGCGAACGGGACGATACCCGCGAGCGCGAGCGACCCGGCGAGGAACGTCGCGTAGGTCACCGGCATCTTGTCCTTCAGGCCACCCATGTCCCACATGTCCTCGTTGTGGTGCATGGCGATGATGACCGAGCCAGCACCGAGGAACAGCAGCGCCTTGAAGAAGGCGTGGGTCATGAGGTGGAAGGTCGCGGCGACGTAGCCACCGCCACCCAGCGCGAGCATCATGTAGCCGTACTGGGAGATGGTGGAGTACGCGAGGACCTGCTTGATCTCGTCCTTCACGACACCCATCGTCGCGGCGAACAGTGCGGTGAACCCACCGGTGAGCGCGACGACCGCGAGCACCGTCGGGAGCAGCGCGTAGAAGCCGTACATCCGGGCGACGAGGTATACACCGGCTGCGACCATCGTCGCGGCGTGGATGAGCGCGGAGACGGGCGTCGGACCCTCCATGGCGTCTGGCAGCCACGTGTGCAGGGGGAACTGCGCGGACTTGCCGATGACGCCACCGAGGACGAGGAGCCCGAGGATCGGGAACCAGGCGTCTGCGCCCATGCCGACGATGTCGAGGAAGCCGGCGACGACCTCGGGGGTCTCACCGGCCAGGGCCGCCTCGGCCAGGACCGGGAACGACTGCTGGGACTCCGTGCTCACGAACATGCCGGTCCCGAACGTCGCGATGATGCCGACCACGCCGACGAGGAAGAAGTAGTCCCCGAAGCGGGTGACGAGGAACGCCTTCTTCGCGGCGGACGGCGGGCCGTCCTGCCGGAACCAGAAGCCGATGAGCAGGTACGAACACAGGCCGACCAGCTCGAAGAACATGAACGCCATGAGGATGTTGTCCGCCATGACGAACGCGAGCATCGAGAAGGTGAACAGCCCGAGTTCGCTGTAGTAGCGCGGGAGGCCCGTCTCGCCCTCGTCGTTCATGTAGCCGAGGCTGAACATGTGGACGAGGAACGCGATGAGCGAGACGATGACGAGCATCATCGCCGACAGCGGGTCGATGAGCACGCCGAAGTGGAGGTTGATCGCCTCCGTGGGCCCCCACGTCAGGAGCTCGGTGTGGTACGTGTGGCCACCGAAGACGGTGACCGCCAGCCACAGCGACAGGATCAGCGAGCCGCCGGTGGCGGCCATCCCACCGATGGCTCCCTTCTTCGGCATGTACTTCCCGAGCGCGAGAGCGACCAGGAACGACGCGAACGGTAGCGCCGCGATCGCGGGCGCGAGTTCGAATGCGAGTTCTCCTGCCATCGTTACCACCTCATCGTCGTGGCGTCGGCCACGTCTACGTCTTCGAAGTTACGATACAGTACGAGGATGATGCCGATACCGATGGCCACCTCGGCCGCGGCCAGCGCCATCCCGAAGAGGGCGAACGTCTGACCGGTGAGGTTGCCCCAGTACTGGCTGAAGGCGACGAGGTTGATGTTCGCCGCGTTCAGCATCAGCTCGACCGACATCAGGAACATCAGCGCGTTCCGGCGCGTGAGGATGCCGAAGAGGCCGATGCAGAAGATGGCCGCGGACATGACGAGATAGTACTCGACCGGAACCGCCATCAGGCATCACCTCCGTCGTCCTCGACCGTCTCGCCACCGTCGGCGGCGACGCCGGCCGCGGAGCTGTTCCCGACCGAGTCCTCGCTACCGAGGCCCAGGCCGAGCGCCGAGACGACCTCGCCGCCGACCTCACGGCGGGCGAGCATCACGGCGCCGACCAGGGCTGCGACGAGCACCAGGTCGATGATCTCGAACGCGACCAGGAAGGACTCGCCGGGCACCGTCGGCTCGGCGGTGCTGCCGAGGCCGAACAGGTGGTAGCCGAGGTCGTCCGTGACGCCGCCGTCGACGTCGCTGGTCGCCGCGTAGACGTCTCCGTCACGCGTGAACAGCGACGCCGAGGCGTTCGTCGAGTCGGACAACGTGACGTTCTTCGTCTCGCTGTCACCGTCGACGACCACCGCGTACGTCGAGCCGCTGGCCTGCTTGATCTGTGCGTACGCGCCACCGTCCGTCTGCTGGGTGGCGATCTCGTCCGCCGGCCCGAGCTTGACGGTCGCTTCGTTGAAACCCTGTTCTTCGCCGGTGATGGGCGCGTTGATGAACACGGCCGCCATCACGACGAACAGCGCGACCGCGACGAGACCGGGGACGAGATGGTTCCCCAGTTTCAGTTTCGGTCGTGTTGTCATCTCTGTACCACCTCCGTTTCGCCTTCGTCTCGTACGAGCATCACGGCGAACGTGATGAGGATGAGGACCCCGCCAACGTAGACGAGTACCTGCATCGCAGCGACGAATTCTGCGTTCTCCATCACGTAGAAGACCGCGACGCTGAGTAGCGCGGTGCCCAGAAGGAGTGCGGAGTGCCACACGTCCTCCACGAGCACGACGCCGAGGCTACTTCCCACCGTGACGATGGCGAAGAGCGCGAAGGCGACGAGTTCTGCGGTTACCATTGTTTTGAGTTCTCCATTCGATGTCTGTTGAACATTTCGAGACGTTCGTCTCGACTAGTGGTAATCGACCTCGCCATCACCCTCGCCGATCCACGCGCCACGATCGGGCTCGCGGGACTCGAGTGGGTCGATGTCCTTGTACCACGGGACCGCACGAAGCTGGTCCTTGTTGTACACCAGGTCGTCTTTCGTGTCGCCGGTGAACTCGAAGTTCTGCGTGAGCAGAATCGCGTCGACCGGACACACCTCCTCGCACAGCCGGCAGTAGATACACTGGCCGATGTGGAGGTTGTACTGTTCACCCTGTCGCTGTGCGTCCGTCACGATGTGGATCGTGTCGTTCGGACACACGTTCTCGCACTGGCGACACCAGATGCAGCGTTCCTGGCTGAACTTGTGCACACCGCGGAACCGCGGCGACACCTCCGGAGCCGTCTCCGGGTACTCGACCGTGAAGGTCTCGTTGTCCAGTGCGTGCTTCATCGTCACCGCCATGGATTTGAGTATACCGATCATGCGATCACCCCCACGAGGAGTGCGGTCAGCAGCAGGTTCGCGAAGGAGAGCACGAGCATCCCCTTCCAGCCGATCTCGATGAGCTGGTCGATGCGAACGCGCGGGACCGCCGAGCGCGCCCACTGGGTGAACAGGAACACGCCCCAGATCTTCACCGTGAACCAGATGAACCCGATGGATTCCGGGCCCGGCCCGGACGGGCCGCCCAGGAACAGCGTCGCGACGATGGCGCCGCCGAGGAAGATGTGCAGGAACTCACCAAGGTAGATGAGGACGAAGTAGACCGAGGAGTACTCGGTCTGGTACCCTGCGACGATCTCGGTCGGTGCCTCGGGGATGTCGAACGGGTTCCGTCCGACCTCCGCGAGGTTCGCGATCATGAACAGCACGAACGCGAACGGGTTCACGAACGCGAACCACGAGGGGATCGAGAGACCGGCGATGGTCACCAGGCTCTCCTGCTGGACGGCGACGATCTCGCTCATCTGGAGCGACTGCGAGAACAGCACGACGGACACGCCCGTCAGGACGAGCGGAATCTCGTACGCGATGTTCTGTGCGATGGCACGCAGCGCGCCGAGCATCGAGTACTTGTTCGCCGACGCGTAGCCGGCCATCGTCAGGCCGAGCGTCGCGATGGAGGCCACCGCGAACACGTACGCCAGGCCGGCATCGGGGTCGGCCAG
Source organism: Haloarchaeobius amylolyticus (assembly GCF_026616195.1). NCBI lineage: Archaea > Methanobacteriati > Methanobacteriota > Halobacteria > Halobacteriales > Halorubellaceae > Haloarchaeobius > Haloarchaeobius amylolyticus. The sequence continues at coordinate 989,083 of NZ_JANHDH010000002.1, read as the reverse complement.
GTGGATGTTCAGCGGGCCGAGGCCACCCATCGGGATGACCGCGAAGCCGAGCAACGCAGAGCTGGCGATGATGAGCGGCGCGAGGTCGTACGCCGGGCGGTCGACGTCCTCGGGGACGATGAGCTCCTTCGAGAGCAGGCGGAGCGCGTCCGCCGGGATGGTCCCCAGGCCGAACGGCCCGATGCGGTTGACCGCGATGCGGTCCGTGAACGCGGCGGTGATCTTCCGCTTCGCCCACGGGCCCGCGACGCCGGTGTAGGCCAGCATGACGCTGCCCACGATGAACGCCGCGAGGAACGCCGCGACGGCGTCACCGAGCACGCCGTAGGGCGCCAGCCCGAGCGCGTTCTCGATGGTCTCCGGGAAGAGGACCGTATCTGCCATCAGCGGTCCACCTCCCCGAGCACGATGTCGAGGCTACCGAGCGCGGCGACCAGGTCCGGGATGTACTCGCCCTGTGCCATCTCGGGCAGCGTCTGCAGGTTCGAGAAGCACGGGCTGCGGATCTTGAACCGGGCCGGCTTGTCGGTGCCGTCGGCGCGGATGTAGATGCCGAGTTCGCCCTTCGCGCCCTCGACGGCGCGGTAGGTCTCGGTGTCGTCCTCCGGCTTGAGGGTGCGCGGGACGTTGGACTGGATGGTCCGGTCGTCCTCGGGCCACTCCTCGAGCAGGTCGACACACTGTTCGATGATCTTCGCGGACTCCTCGACCTCGCGCATGCGTACGAGGACGCGCGAGTAGTTGTCGCAGCCGTCCTCGGTGATGACGTCCCAGTCGAGCTCGTCGTAGTAGCCGTATGGGTCGTCACGCCGGAGGTCGTAGTCGATACCCGACCCGCGGGCGACCGGGCCCGTCGCACCGTAGGACTTGGCCGTCTCGGGGTCGAGGTAGCCGGTGTCGATGCACCGGAGCTGGAAGATCTCGTTCGACGTGATCATGTCGTGGTACTCCTCCAGTTTGCCCGGGAGGTCCTCGAGGAAGTCACGCGTCTTCTCGAAGAACTCCTCGCGCGGTTCCGGCAGGTCCCACGCGACACCGCCCAGGCGGAAGTAGTTGAACATCATCCGCTGGCCGGTGAGGTCCTCGAGGATGTTCTGGACGACCTCGCGGTCGCGGAACGCGTACTGGAAGATGGCGGTGAAGTCACCGTAGACGTCCAGCGCGAACGTCCCGAGCGCGAGCATGTGCGCCGCGATGCGGCACAGCTCGGCGGACATCGTCCGGATGACCTGTGCGTACTCGGGCACCTCGATGTCCGCGAGGTCCTCGGCCGCGCGGGCGTACGCCCACTCGTTGAGGATGCCGGCGGAGACGTAGTCCCACCGGTCCGGGTACGGCATGATCTGGTGGCGGTAGGTGCCCTGCTGGCACATCTGCTCCTCGCAGCGGTGCAGGTAGCCGATGTCGGGGTCGACGTCCGCGACCTGCTCGCCGTCGAGGACGGTCTTGACGTGCAGGACACCGTGGGTCGCCGGGTGGTGCGGACCGATGTTGAGGAACATCGTGTCCGACTCCTCGTCCAGGTGGTCGTCACGGATCGGGTTGTCCCACTCGCCCAGCGTGACGATCTGTGGCCGGTCCTGGTCGTAGTCCATCCCGAGCGGGTGGCCCTGCCACGTCTGGGGCAGCAGGATGCGGCGCAGGTCCGGGTGGTTCTCGTAGTTGATACCGACGAGGTCGTAGGCCTCGCGCTCGTGCCAGTCGGCGGTGCGGTAGGCCGCGTTGCCGGACTGGCTGACGGGGTTGTCCTTCGAGGCGGGCACGACGACGCTGACCTCCTGGGTCGGGTCGTCGAACTTCTTCAGGTGGTAGATGGACTCGTAGCGGTCCTCGTACTCCTGTGCCGTCACGCAGGAACAGTGGTCGAAGCCCGCCTCGTCGCGCAGGGCGAGCAGCGTCTCTTCGACCTCGTCCGGGCGCACGACGACGGACTGGTCGGCGTTCAGGTGCTCCTCGGTGTCGAGGACCTTGTCGCCGAGCAGTTCGAGGATGGCGTCGCCGTCGACGTCGCCCTCGGCGGTGACCATCCGTTCGCTGGGTTTCTCCAGGCTCATGGCGAATCAGCCCAGTTGTAGCGCATTGCGAGTGTGTCCTCGTCGATCTGCTCTGCGAGCTTGTCGACGACCTCGTCGCGCTCCATGTCGCCGAACTGCTCGAGCTCGTACGGTTTCACCGTCACGGGCGCGGACTCGCCGTTCGCGATGCGTTCCTGGAGCTTCGCGACGCCGTAGATGAGCGCCTCCGGCCGCGGCGGGCAGCCCGGGACGTGGATGTCGACCGGGATGACCTCTTCGGCGCCCTTGATGACGTTGTACCCCTCCTGGAACGGGCCACCGGAGATGGTACACGAGCCCATCCCGACGACGAACTTGGGCTCGGCCATCTGGTCGTAGACCCGCTTCATCCGGGGGGCGAACTTCGAGACGATGGTCCCCGGCACGATGATGACGTCCGCCTGTCGCGGCGATGCCCGGGGCACACCCGCGTGGAAGCGGTCGAGGTCGTGCTTGATCGCGTAGGTGTGGATCATCTCGATGCTGCAGCACGCGATACCGAACTGCAGCATGAACATCGAGGACCCGCGGACCCAGTTCATGAACTTGTCGAACTTCGTGAGGATGAACGGCGTGGAGCCGAGTGCATCCCGAAGCCGCGAGTTGAACCGGTCGTCGAGTCCTTCGCCCATCCGGGCTTCGCGCGTCTTTGTCAGCGCGTCTGTACTCGTACTGTCTGTGGGGTTGTCGCTACTCATCGTTCTGCCTGTGCTCCCTTTCTTTGTTCAGCGCGCGGGCTACGCGCCCACTTGACTGCGCCATTGCGCCATGCCCATGCGAGGCCGACCACGAGAACGCCGATGAACACGAGCATCGGTGCCAGCACCGTCACGAGTCCGACGCCGCCTTCGAGAGCAGAGCGATAGATAACCGTCCACGGGAAGATGAGGACGGTCTCGATGTCGAAGACGACGAACAGGAGCGCGACCATGTAGTACTGGATGTTGAACCGGATGCGCGTCCCGCCGGTCGGAACCTCGCCACTTTCGTAGGTGGCGCGTTTACTGTCTTCTGGGACGGAAGGTCTGAGGAGTGCCGAAACCGCCATCATACTGAGCGGAATCAGCAACCCAACCAGAGCCAGCGCCCCGATGGCTATCCATGGATTCATGCCGTTTACTCCGTAACATCCGGGGCTTTGAAGCGCACCCATATAAGGGTTGATTCTTGCGATTTTCGGGTTTTCTACCGTGTAGGACCCCCGGAAAAACGAAGAGCCGAACAGTTGGGATAGTTTACGTAATCGACGGTTAGTCCTGACGGTTCGGTACCACGCCGACCGGGGTGCCCCCGGTGGGCGGGTCAGTCGCGACGGTCCTTGAACCCGGGCGTCCCGAGTTCGTGGAGGTCACGGGACGTCCGGGCGACGTCGCCCTTGAGCCCCTCGTGGTAGTCGACGAGGCGCTCGCGCAACTCGTCGTGCTGCCGGGAGAGGACCATCGCCGCCGAGAGCGCCGCGTTGAACGACTTCCCGGCGTCGACCGCGGTCAGGGGCGCGCCCTGGGGCATCCCGATGACGGAGTCGACGGACTTCTCCTGGACGGGGACGCCGATGACGGGCAGCGGGTAGGCGATGGAGGCGGTCATGTTCGGCAGGTCGGCGGACTTGCCGCCGGCACCGGCGATGATGACGTCGATGCCGCGGGCCTCGGCGGTCTCGGCGTAGGCGTACATCAGTTCGGGCGTCCGGTGGGCCGAGACGACGTACGTCTCGAAGGTGAACCGTTCCGCGGGCGGGTCGTCGTAGTCGGTGACCTCGGCGAAGCCGAGTTCGTCGACGAGCGCGTCGTAGGCGCCGCCGCGGCCCGTCTCCGAGCCCATCATCACGTCGAGGTCCGAGTCCGACCCCATGACGATGCCGATGTCGGGCGTCTCGTCGGCGGGTCGGTCGCGCTGTGCCTCTGCGTGCAGGTCGTCGATGAGGGAGTCCAGTTCGTCGGTCATCGGAACGTGAGGTCGTCGACGAGCATGCGGGTGCCCGTCAGGAGTTCGTCGGTCGATTCGTCCGCGGTCGCGATGCTGGTGACGTGGCCCATCTTCCGGAGCGGGCGCACCTCGCGCTTGCCGTACCAGTGCAGCGACGCTCCTGGCGTGTCGAGGACGTTCTCGACGCCTGCCAGCTCGGCCTCACGTGATTCGTCACCGGTTCCGAGGATGTTCTTCGAGACGGTGTTCGCGCGCAGGTCGGTCGCGCCGAGCGGCCAGCCGAGCACCGCCCGGACGTGCTGCTCGAACTGCGAGGTGACCGCGCCCTCGATGGTCCAGTGCCCGGAGTTGTGCGGGCGCGGGGCGATCTCGTTGACGAGGATGTCGCCGTCGCGGGTCTCGAACAGCTCGATGCCGTAGATACCACGGCCCTCCATGAGTTCGAGCACGTCGCGAGCGACCGCCTCGGCCTCCTCGACGACCTCGTCGTCCGAACCGGCCGGGACGATGGTCTCGCGGAGGATCTCCTCCTCGTGGACGTTCTCGCCGACGGGGAAGGTGGCGACCTCGCCGTCGCCATTGGCGGCGATGACCGAGACCTCGCGCTCGTAGTCGACGAAGGACTCGAGCATCGCGGGGCCGGCGACGGCCTCGATGGCGTCTGCGGCATCCTCGCGGTTCTCGACCGGGACGTTCCCCCGGCCGTCGTAGCCGCCGGTCCGGGCCTTGAGCATCGCGGGGGCACCGAGGTCGTCGATGGCCGCGCGCAGTTCGTCGGCCGTCTCGACCGCCCGGAACTCCGGGACGGGGATGCCGGCGTCGGCGAGTGCTTGCTTCTGGTGGAGCTTGTCGTGGATGAGTTCCAGCGTCGCCGGCTCGGGGTGACACGGGACGCCCGTGTCGGCGCTGACCTCGTTCAGCGCCGCCTGGTCGGCGAGTTCGATCTCGAAGGTGAGGTAGTCGGCGCGTTCGGCCAGGTCGCGGATGGCCGACTGGTCGTCGAAGTCGGCGACGAGCTGGTCGCGGGCGACCGGCGCTGCCGGGCAGTCGGGCGTGGGGTCCAAGACCACCACGTCGACGCCCAGGGGTGCGGCGGCCTCGGCCAGCATCCGCCCGAGCTGGCCGCCGCCGACGACGCCGAGCGTCGGCCCTGGTAGGGTCGCGGGCATTGTGGTCGGCGGTTCCACAGCCCGGCGCTTAACGCTTGCTTTATGCATCGACGTGTACCGACTGGCGGTCGTCGGACACGGATGTATTCACGAACACGACTGTAACGGTGTCACCCGCGGTCAGGTTGAACGCGTGGCGGTCGTACCCCGCGGGCAGGGCATCTCCGACCGCCTTCGTGTTCGTGACGCGGGTGACGACGACCGGGGGATTCGAATCGAGGTGCGCCTCCAGCTCGGAGACGTTGCGGACACTCGCGGTCTCGGCACCCGCCCGCGCGGTGTACCACGGGAGCGGGAGCCGGTGGTACCAGTTCTCGTTCTCGGCGTAGACGGTCCAGCTCCCGTTGCGCCAGCCCGCGCCGTTCGTGACGGGAAGGCTGTCGGCCGCACTCTCGTTGTCCATCGCGAAGAACGACCCGTAGTACACCACGTCGGGACCACCCTGGTTCTCGGCCGCCGCCGTCTCGATGGCCGCGGCCACCGGCTCGATGCCGGTCCCGGGCTGGCCTCCCTGGACCAGCGGGTTCTCGGCGCTCGTGGGGTAATCGTAGACCGTCGTCGCCACGGTCGCGCCCGAGAGCCCGACCGTGAACACGAGGACGACCACCACGAGGCTCGCGGACACCATGCGCCGGTCGGCCACGGCGTGCCGGCCCCAGCGCCAGACGACGCCGACGCCGACCGCGGCCGGAATCGCCAGCGGGACGAGCATGTGTGCGGTCGCCCACTGGCCCTTGACCGCGACGAGGACGGGGTAGGCGAGCACGCCCGCGAAGCCCCAGTAGCTCGCGAAGGAGACGAGGTCGCGCTGTGCCCCGGCCCCGTAGCGGTCCGCGAGGAACCCGACGACCGCGAACAGCAGGAGGACGAACGCGCCACCCCGGAGCGCCTGCGCGAAGAAGACGAACGAGTCGAGGAAGCTCAGGTCCTGGGCGTTGCCGAGGTACAGCGCCGACAGGTCGGCCCAGCTGTCGAACAGGGCCGCCTCGACGACCCCCGGCAGGAGTGCCGGGTCGGTCAGGGCGGCCCCGAGCCCGTCCGACCCACGGGGCGCGAAGAGGAGGACGGTCACCAGCACGAACAGCACCGCGGCGAAGACGGTCGGAGCGCGCCAGCGGTGGAGCGCCCGCCCCACGTCGGAACCCCGGAAGACGACGGCCAGCACGTAGCCGGCCAGCACAGTCCACGTGAGGGTGTACACCAGCAGTATCGACCCGACGCCGCCGAGCAGCGCGAGCACGCCGGCGGCGCCGACGAGCACACTCACGTCGAATCCCTCGCCGTCTCCGGGGACGACCCAGAGCGTCCCGCGGATGGCGACGAGCAGCAACACGATGGCGAGGAACCGCGACTCCACGAACAGGGCGACGACGACCGGGTTCAGGAGCGCGACCAGCCCGACCGGTCCGTCGACGCGCTCGGCCAGCCACCCCGGGACCGGGTTCGCCCCGTCCTCGACCGGGTCGTAGTCGGGGTGGCGCCAGAACAGCCGGTGGTCGAGCACGAGCAGACCGGCGACAGCCCACGTACCGACGTACAGCAGCGCGGTCTCCTGCGAGGCGACCATCAGCGCGGCGCCGACCGCGGCCGCGTAGAGGTACCACGGCGAGCGCGTCTCGGCGAGTCGCACGAGAAGCCCCAGCGTGAGCAGGGCGAAACCGGCGACGAGCACGTCGGCCCGGGCGAACCGCGAGTAGTAGACGAGCGCCGGGGTCGCCGCGAGGAAGCCGCCGAACGCGAGCACCTCGCCGTCGCGCAGGTGGTCGCGGAAGAGCCACGCGGTGAGTGGCACGAGCCCGCCGACGACCGCGACGACCAGCCGGAGCAGCGCATCGGACGGCCCGAAGGCCGAGAAGAGTAGTTCGTTCGCGTGCGCGAGCAGTGGGCCCTGCATGACCGGCCGGTACGTCCACGCCCCGGTCTCGACGTAGGTCAGGACCCCGTACCCGAGCCGCGCCTCGCTCCAGTGTGCCGGGCGGCGACCGAGCCAGAGGAGCCGCCCCGCCAGGGCGAGCGCCGTGATGGCGAGCAGTCCCCACAGCAGCCAGCGGTTCGCGGTCGCGGTTCGCTCGGGCGTCCGGAGCCGGACCGCGTCGAGGAGTCGGTCCGTCGTCTCGCCCGTCTCCGTCCCACCGGGCCCGCCTGCGTGCTCGTCGGTCCCCACCGGATCCGCAGCCATTGGCGACGGAAGCGTCTTCCGAGGTTGAAACCTTTTGGGTTCGCGACGGTCGGGACTCGGGGACGTGGCGAAGACTGCAGAACGGAGTGACTCAGATCAGCAGCAGGGGGACGGCCATGGTGACGATGATGCCGACGAGCATCGTGACGAAGCCGATGCCGGCCGCGCTCGTGTCGAAGTCCTGCATCGGGGAGGTCACGCGCCCGTCCTCGTCGCCGTGGTCGTGGTGGTCGTCGTGTCCGTGGTCAGCGTGCTCGGTCTCGTCGCTCATACGCCGGAGTACCCCCACTGGCTACCTGAAAGTATCGAAACTGACCACGGTCGAAACGGTCAAACGCCACACGCCCGAACCCCCACGTAGTAGATGCCCCTCACGAAGCGTATCATCCCCTGTATCGACGTGGACCTGGACGAGGACGGCAACGCCGCGGTGTACACCGGCGTCAACTTCGAGGACCTCGAGTACACCGGCGACCCGGTCGAGATGGCCCGGCAGTACAACGAATCCGGCGCGGACGAGTTCGTCTTCCTCGACATCACGGCCTCGGCGGAGGGCCGCGAGACGATGCTCGACACGGTCAGTGCGGTCGCCGACGAGGTGTTCATCCCCCTCACCGTCGGTGGCGGCATCCGGACGAAAGAAGACATCAAGGAGACGCTGCGGGCCGGCGCGGACAAGGTCTCCATCAACTCGGGCGCGCTCGAGAACCCGGACCTCATCAACGAGGGCGCCCGCGCCTTCGGCAACCAGTGCATCGTCATCTCGGTCGACGCCCGTCGCCGGTACGACGACGACGGCGAGTACTACGCCACGGTCGACGGCGAGTCCTGCTGGTTCGAGTGCACCGTCAAGGGCGGGCGCGAGGGCACCGGCCGCGACGTCATCGAGTGGGCACAGGAGGCCGAGGAACGCGGCGCCGGCGAGCTGTTCGTCAACTCCATCGACACCGACGGCACCAAGGACGGCTACGACATCCCGCTGACGAAGGCGGTCTGTGACGCGGTCGACACGCCCGTCATCGCCTCCTCCGGCTGTGGCGGCCCCGAGCACGCCCGCGAGGTGTTCGAGGACGCCGGCGCGGACGCCGCCCTCGCCGCCTCCATCTTCCACTTCGACGAGTACTCCATCCGCGAGGTCAAGGAGTACCTCGACGACCACGGCGTCCCGGTCCGGCTCTGACCCGGCAACCACGGGCCCGTTCTCGGCCGTTTCTCGTCCCGTCGAACGGCAGGTATTTCCACGTGACACCGTACTGTAGGCTAGAGAATGGGCTGGGAGTGCGACAACTGCGGGACGGTCTCGACGACACCGCCCTGCGACGAGTGCGGGCACGAACACGGCGAGTACACCGGCTTCGTCTGGGTCTGTACCGAGTGCGGCAAGCAGTCGACCCGGAACAACCCGCCCTGTGTCCGCTGTGGCAACATGGGCCTCGAGAAGCGCAAACCGGACTACGAGGACGTCGAGTCCGAAGCCGCCGGGGTCGGGTGGCTCACCGTCGCCAGGCCCTTCGCCCCCCTCATCGCGGTCATGTTGCTCGTCGCTGCACTCTTCGCCACGGGGGTCGTCCCGTTCCCCCTCGGCGACCAGACCCCGACCGTCGAGAACGTCCCGGGGAACGCGACGACCGCGAACGGCATCGACCTCGCGGCGGTCGAGACGAACGTCCACCGGCAGGTGAACGACTTCCGGGCCGAACAGGGCGAGAGCGACCTCGCGGAGGACGAGACGCTGGCCGCGATGACGACGTTCGCCAACCAGCAACGCGTCGCCGAGGACTACGAGGGCGGGCAGGTCCGCGGCGGCCTGGGCGAGTTCTCGCCGGGCTGTGAGCCGCGAGGGTACTTCTTCGGCTCCGTCGACGGCACCGACGGGTCACGCATCGGCGACTACGAGACCACCCAGGAACTGGCCGACAGCGTCGCCCAGTCGCTGCTCACCGGCTCCCAGTCCAGACAGACGGTCCTCGACGCGAACACGACCTACGCCGTCGACGTGCACGTCGCGCCCGACGGCCGCATCTACGTGGCCCACCTGTTCTGCTGAGGCTCCCGTCGACCCTGACCGAATGCGTCGCTCACTGTCGAGACGGCCGAGACGAGGAGACTGGTCGAAGAATCAGGCCGCGTTCTCGAACGCGGTGCGGAACGCGTCGGTCTTCTCCTGCACGCGCTTTGCGGCGGTCTCCAGCGCGTCGAGCGGGGCGGTCCCCTCGTACGTCTTGACGGTGAGGATGGGCTCTGTCTGCCCACCGGACTGCTCGGGGTTCATGTCGTAGGTCGCGGCACTGACGCCCTCCGTCTCCAGGAGCGCACCCTTGAGGACGTTCATGAACGTGTGGTCCTCCCCAGCGATCTCGACGTGGAGTTCCTGCTCGAGGTTCTCCGTGACGGTGAGTTCCATGTGTCCTCGTGGTCGGTGGCGGCGTTTACAGGTTTCGGAACGTGTGTGGCGCCTGGTGCACGCGGCAGAAAGCATTTACAATCGTTCGGACACGTCCAACGTGTGAAACGACGTGCCCTCCTCTCCACGCTCGCCGTCGGCCTCGCCGGCTGTGCGAGCACCCTCCCCGGCTCCAGCACGGAGTCGCAGACCACGACCAGCCCGCCCACCAGCCACACCGACACGCACACGACGACCCACCCGACCACCGGCGACCAGACCACCGCGCTGGAGCCAGCCGATATCGGTGTCCCCGCCTCCGAGACCGACTGCCCGGTCCACGGCGAGGAGAACACGAGCCGCGTCGTCTGCTGGCCCGCGATGGCCGACTCGCCGCTCGTCCTCTCGGCGTCCGGGGACAGCCTCTCGCTCCCGACCGGCGACCTCGCGTTCACCCTGCGGAACGACACCGAGACGACATTCACCACGAACTTCTACGACTGGCGGGTCAGGAAACGGGTCGACGGCGAGTGGTACAGTGTCGCGCCACGACGCATCCCGGTCCCGGCGATGATGGTCGACCCCGCCCAGTCCCACACCTGGACCCTGACCGTCGACAACGCGGACACCAGCGCCCTCGCGTTCACCGAGGGGACCGCGGACGTGACCGTCGGCGGCCTCGGCGGTGGCGAGTACGCCTTCACCGCCGGCGGCTGGTTCGAGTCGACCGACCACGAGCACCAGACCGCCCTCGCGGCGCGGTTCAGCATCGAGGGACCCGCGGTCGAACTGGAGCCATCCGAGAAGGTCACGGGGACCACGCGCGACGGCGACGTGGTCACGGTCGACCGCGACCTCGAATCCGGTTACAACGGCCGGACGTGCGAGTACCGCGTCACCCGGGTCGAGAGCGCGGCCGACCCGTACGAGTTCATCACCGAGCAGGTACTCCGGATGCGGAACCTCCGAGATGCCCTCGCGTTCTTCGAATCCGGCGTCGAGACGGTCCGGTTCGTCGAGGAGAACGGCGCCTACCCGCCCTTCGGCATCGACGAGGCGCGCCACGTCGCGTACGACGGGCAGACCTACGAGATAACGTCGGAAGAACTGGAATCCGAGTAGGAGAGAGAAGCGCGTTTCAGCCGGTCACCACGTCCCGTGGAAGGTGTCGAACGCGAGGTCCTCCAGCGGTTCCTCGCCGATGGCGATCCTGTACTCCTGGGGCGTGAGCATCGGCTTGTGGAACTGCGGCCCGTCGTCGGTCGTGATACGCGGACAGCCCGTGTTCACGAAGGCGTCCATGTCGAAGTTGCGCAGCCTGTCGGGGGTGACCTCGTCCATCGTGATGAGGTAGGCGTTCTCGTTGTTGTCGACGATCTCCTCGGCGATCTCCCAGCGCCCCTGGCCGATCTTCGTACAGAAGATGACGCCGAACTTCTCGGCGTCCATCGCCTTGTGGACCGAGGCGTAGCGCTGCTTCATGAACTTCTCCGTGTCGGCCACGGTGAGGACGTTGTTGACGGGGTCGGCGATGACGACCGTCTTGTCGGGGTGCTCCATCGCGAGTCCGAGGGGGTGGAACTTCCCGCCGCCGACGTAGAGGATCTGGTCGGCGTCGATGTCCGCGGAGGCGTAGTTGCACCCGAGCACCTGCCCCTCGTGGGTGAGGCGGTCGTCGCCCTTGCGGGTGTGGACGTCGAAGCCCTGCTCCGTGAGCCACTCTTTCATCTCGCCGAAGCGGTTCATGTGCTGGGCGGTCGTGACGAGGCCCACGTCGCCCTCCTCGAGTTCCTCCTCGACGGCGCGCTCCATGATGGGGCGGACCTCGACGTTGGAGAACAGCGGCACGTAGATGATCTTGTCCGACTCCTTCATGGGGGAGTGGCCGAAGTGGACGAACACGTCGGTGCGGCGCATGAGGAAGGTGTCGAGGTCGCACGCGCCGTAGCAGGGCTGGCCGGAGATGAGGACGGTCACGTCCTCGGGCAGCAGTTCGCGGAGGTCGTCGGCGACCTTCGGGCCGCGGCGTTTCAGGCCCTCCGGGAACTGGAGGCCCACCTTGGTCGCGTCGCGCTCCTCGACCGCCTCGATGATGCGCTCGAGCTCGTAGTCCCACTCGCGGTCGTGCTTGAGGGACATGCCTGTGTTCCTGAGGTCTCCCTCGGAGAACGACTCGTTGCTCATTAGCATCGCATAACTGGGGCGGACGGTTAACTTCCGCGGTTCGGGAACGGCCGGTCTGTGGCCTATGTGCCCTGTTGTCGGGGAGAACGGTCCGGAGGCGTCCTGTCGAGTGCTGTGCGACCCTGCGGCGACGCTACGACGGGTCGATGGTGCGGAAGACCGCCTCGTAGTCCGCCGGCTCGAACCCGTCCTGGAGGTCGCGGGTCTCCGACCGGAGCCGGGAGAGTCGGCCGTGGTTGCCGGTCGCCCGGCGCGCGGCCGCCAGCAGCGCGTCGAGCCGGTCGACGTAGGTCGCCCGGGTCACGAGGCGCTCGACCACCTGCCGGAGTTCGGCCTCCCGGACCGGCGAGGACAGGCGCGCGTCGTAGGGGAGGTCGTAGCTCGCCGAGGAGGCGAGCGAGACCACCGCGCATTCGCGGCCGTGGCGGCCGACCATCCGGACGAGTTCGTCGTGGGTCGCCCGGCCGACACCGCCCGCGACGAGCACGACCGCTGCCCGTTTTGCGGTCGCGAGCGCCTCGTCGAGGATGCCCGTGGCGACCACGTCGTAGTCGCCGTCCTCGAGCCACGCCGAACAGCGCTGTCGGATCAGTTCGTCGTCTGCGACGACCAGTACCATCGGGGTGCGCTCGACCATCGTAGTTTCCACGACGGCCCGAACGTATATCAAGTGGTGAGCCCGTTCATGAATCGTTCAGACCGTTCAAAATAGCGCGAAACAGGTGGACTCCGGAGATTCCTCCGCTCGCCGGTCCAGCGTCCGGCGGGCGGTCGACGGCTTTTATCGCACTGGCCGTGCAGTACCCACTGATGACTGGGCAGGACGACGCGACGGACGAGGCCGAGGTCCTCCGACTCACGCTGAAGGTCGCACACCCGGACTGCTGGTCGCTCCAGGTGACCGACCGGCACGACGGCGGCCTCATCAACCACGGGGCCTTCCCGCTCGCCGAGGGGAACATCAGGGGGCTGTTCACCGCGTTCGGGGACACCCGCGCGCAGGTGAACGACCTGGTCGAGGCGACGCGGGCCTCCGCCCTCACCGAGTCGGTGGTCGAACTCTCCAGCGGGCTGCAGACCCACGCCGAGGGGTTCGACCCCGGGAACGCGACCCAGGACATCTTCGTGGAGTACTCCGAGGAGGACAGCATCGAGCCGGCGCTCACCTCGGCCGGCTTCATCCACGAGGGGCCGGTCCGCATCTACGACGGGTACGAGTACTGGCCCGTGGTCGCCCAGTGCGACCGCGCCGACCTCGAGGAAAGACTGGCGACCGTCCGCGACCGCATGGACGCGACCATCGAGGTCCAGCACATCTCCTCGGGGCGGTCGCACTCCGGCGGGTCGACCCAGTACCTGCGCCTGCTCTCCCAGCGCCAGCGGGAGGTGTTCGAACTCGCTCGCCGGGAGGGCTACTACCAGTGGCCCCGCGAGGTGTCCCTGCAGGACCTCGCGGACGAACTCGACATCTCGAAGACGACGTTCACCGAGCACCTCCGCAAGGCCGAGGCGAAGTTGCTGAACGACATCCGGTGACGCCGGGCGTCGAACCGACGGATTCCTGCCGGGAATCTGCTTCCAACACGTTGAAACCCATCGGCTCCCAAGCCGCGTCCATGAGCATCGAAACGAGCGGGGACGCAGCCGAGGAGACGAACACGGTCGACGAGCGCGCCCGCGAACTCGGTGAGGCCATCCGCAACCTGCCCGAGTTCGAGCGGTTCCAGGAGGCCCAGGAGGCCGTCGAGCAGTCCGAGGAGGCCCAGGAGAAGATCGACGAGTTCGAGCAGGTCCGCCAGGAGTTCATGCTGGCGCGCCAGACCGGCCAGGCCTCCCAGGAGGACCTCCAGCACCTCCAGGAGACCCAGCAGGAACTGCACGACATCCCCGTGATGGAGGAGTACCTCGACGCCCAGAACCGCCTCGACGTGAAGCTCGAGCAGGTCAACGACACGCTCTCCGAGGTCATCGGGCTCGACTTCGCCGACGAGGCCTCCGGCTGCTGCAACGACTGAACCAGAGGCAAGCGCTGGCGGAACAGGTAGCTATTTTACCGACGCTCGTGGCGGTTACGACGTGTTCGTACTCGTCAACCTGAAGGCGTACCCGTGCGACCCGGTCGGGGTCGCGACGGCGGCAGCGAACGTGAGCGACGACTCTGGCGTGCGTATCGCCGTGGCCCCGCAGGCCGCGCACCTGCAGCGCGTGGCCGAGACGGGCGTCGAGACCTGGGCCCAGCACGTCAGCCCGGTCGAGCACGGCAGCCACACCGGGAGCACGCTGGCGGAGGCGGCCGCCGACGCCGGCGCGGTCGGCACGCTCCTGAACCACTCCGAGAACCGGCTGAAACTCGCGGACATCGATAGCTCGCTGCGCGCCGCCGAGCGCGCCGACCTCGAGACCATCGTCTGCGCGAACAACCCGCGCCAGATCGGCGCGGCCGCCGCCCTCGGCCCGGACTCGGTCGCGGTCGAGCCGCCGGAACTCATCGGCACCGGCACGCCCGTCAGCCAGGCCGACCCGGACGTCGTCACCGGCGCGGTCGAGGCTGCCAAGGCCGTCGACGAGAGCGTCGACGTACTCTGTGGCGCCGGCATCTCGACCGGCGACGACCTCGAGGCCGCGGGCGAACTCGGGTCGACCGGCGTGCTCCTCGCCTCCGGTGTCGCCAAGGCCGACGACCCGCGCGCCGCGCTCGAGGACCTCGTCTCGCCGCTGTAACTGCCACCACCGGGTCGCCCGGCGGGCCGGCAGGCCCGTATCTGTCAACCGATTGTCGCTGGTTCGCAGGGGAGCGACAGCGCCCGGCACGCCCTCGTGACCCCCTGTCCCCCGTCACGACCGACCCCGCCCGGAGTAAGGGTTTTGTACGTCTCGGGTGAGGTTCAGCTATGACCGACGCGCAGGTCTTCGTCACGCACGCGAGCGAAGACCTCGACCTGGCCCAGGACCTGTTCGGGACGGTCCGGAACCTCCCGGTCGGGGTCCACCTCGCCATGGAGGAACTCGAGGCCGGCCGGACGCGGAGCGACCTCAAGGGGCGACTCGCGAACGCCGACGTGGTCGTCGCCGTGCTCACCGCCGAGGGCGTCGCCGACCACTGGGTCAACCAGGAGATCGGCTTCGCCACGGCCCGCGGTATCCCGGTGCTCCCGCTCTACGAACCGCCCGTCGACCGGCCGGGCTACCTCGCGAACGTCGAGGGCGTCCAGCTCGACCGCGAGGAGGTTCCGGTCACCGTGTTCAACCTGCTCTGCCGGCTCCGGGCGGAAATCGCCCCGCTCGGGACGCTCTCGACCCCGAACTGGTACCTGGAGTTCCCCTGCAACTTCGAGGGCTGTGGCCACCGCGTGGTGCTCGACGTCGAACAGCAACAGAAGGACCTCTGGCAGCAGTACGAGCACAACCAGCCGCTCGTGGCGACCTGCGGCGAGTGCGGGTCGCGCTACCTCTTCAACCCGGGGACGCTCGGGTACGTCCGCCGGGAGGACCCCGCCGAGCAGGAGCAGGTCTAGAACTCGGATTCGAGGCGTTCGTACGCCCGCTGGACCCGCTTGAACGCCTCGCGGCTCCCGCCGGCGCGGTCGGGGTGGACGTCCTTGACCCGGTCGATGTAGGCGTCACGGAGTTCGCCGGCGTCGTCGACCGGCTCGATGCCGAGTGCGTCGTAGGCATCGGCACGCCGCATGCCGACCTCGGTGACGATGCCGCGGCTCCGGGCTATCTCGAGACAGTCGGGACAGAGGTTCTCGGTCCGGCTGTCGTTGATCTCGGCGGGGTAGAGTTCGACCGAGCACCACTCCTTGCACTGCGTGCAGAGGTTCCGGGTCTGGATCGCCTTCGAGGGGTCCTTCTCGGCGAGTTCCGACGCCGTCTCGCGCTCTGCGTCCTTGCGCTGCTCGTCGTCGACCTCGTCGGTCGCTGTCGGCTCGGGCGCGTGCTCCCGGCAGGTCGGACAGCAGAGGACGCTCGTCCCGTCCGAGAGCACGATCTCTTCGAGTTCGGAGACGGGGAACGTCGTGGTGCACCCGTCGCACTCGCGCTGTCGGTCGCCGAGTTCCGCCGTGGTGCTGACCGACTCCGCGTACCACTTGCACTCGGGACAGCAGATCGACTGGGTCCCACCCGGCATGTCGACGACGGCGAGGTTGTCGAGCGCGAACTCCCTCGAACAGCCGTCGCACTCCCGGCGGCGCTGCCCGAGTTCGGCGGTCGTCCCGACCGACTCGGCGTAGGTCCGACACTCCGGACAGCAGACCGACTGCGAGCCACCGGGCATGTCGACGACCGAGAGCTCCGAGAGCGGGTACGTCCGCGAGCAGCCGTCGCACTCGTGTTCGTCCCGGTCGAGTTCGGCCTTCGACCGCGCGGACTCGGCGAACCGCCGGCAGTCCGGGCAGCAGACCGACTGTGACCCCCCCGGCATCGTGACGGTCGACAGTCGCTCGACGGCGAACTGTCGGTCACATCCGTCGCAAGATTGCCTGTCGGCCACGGCCATCGCTCGAAGCGTTGGGTTTCATGGTATATGAGTTTTCAGTCCACGGCGAACGCGCCTGCTCCACGTCGGGCGGTCTCCGACGTTCGAGTTTCGCCCACCGCAGGCCCCCACCTCGCCACAGTGCTACTAACTAACAAACGCGATTTTGTTAAGAACTGCTATCCTGACCCGGTTCTGTAGCAGCCGAATTAATAACGTCCGGACGACTACCGTCAGGCAATGAGCGACGATTGCACGACCGAGTCCTGCGGCTGCGACGACGCCGGGACGGCCGGCACCGGGGCCGAAAGCGTCGCGGACGCGCCGGCGACCCTGCGGCTCGACGTGCCGGACATGGACTGTCCGTCGTGTGCGAGCAAGGTCGAGGGGGCCGTCTCCGGCCTCTCCGGCGTCCTCGCCGTCGACCCGCGGCCGACGACCGGGACCCTCGTCGTCGGCTACGACCCCGAGGCGACCGACCGCGAGACGGTCGTGGCGGCCGTCGAGGGCGCGGGCTACGCGGTCCGCGACGACGACGAGGACGGTGACGAGGCCGTCTGGACGAGTGCCCGCGGGCTGAAGACCATCGCCTCCGGCGCGTTCGTCGCGCTCGCCCTGCTGGTCATCCTCGTCCGCGTCAACCCCGTCGTGGTGACCGTCCTCGACCAGTCCTACGCCCTCTCGGACGTGCTGTTGCTCGGCGCGGTCGTCGCCGGCGGGCAGGTCATCCTCCGGAACGGCTACTACTCCGCCCGGACCCTGAGCCTCGACATCGACTTCCTGATGACGGCGGCCATCCTCGCCGCGACGGGCATCACCGTCTTCGTCCCCGGCGAGAACCTCCTCATCGAGGCCGCCTCGCTGGCGTTCCTCTTCAACGTCGCCGAGCTGTTAGAGCGCGCCTCGGTCCAGCGCGCCCGGCGCTCGCTGGACGACCTGCTCGACCTCGCGCCCGACACCGCGGTGGTCCGCCGCGACGGCGAGCAGGTCGAGATTCCGGCCGACGAGGTCCGCGTCGGCGAGGTCGTCCTCGTCCAGCCGGGGGAGAAGATTCCGGTCGACGGGGTCGTCCGCGACGGCGAATCCGCCGTGAACCAGGCACCCATCACGGGCGAGTCCGTCCCGGTGGACAAGGTCCGCGGCGACGAGGTGTACGCCGGCACCGTCAACGAACAGGGCTACCTCGAGGTCGAGACGACCAGCCCCGCCGGGGAGTCCACGCTGGCGCGCATCGTCGACCTCGTCACCGACGCCCAGTCGAACAAGACCGAGCGCGAGCGCTTCGTCGAGCGCTTCGCGCAGTACTACACCCCGCTGGTCACGGGGCTGGCCGTACTGGTCGCCGCGGTCCCGCCGCTGTTCTTCGGCGCGGACTGGGTCCACTGGGCGGTCAACGGCATCGGGCTGCTCGTCATCGCCTGCCCGTGTGCGTTCGTCATCTCGACGCCCGTCAGCGTCGTCTCCGCGGTCACCAGCGCCGCGAAGCGTGCCGTCCTCGTGAAAGGCGGGGACCGGCTGGAGACGATGGGCGACGTGGACATCGTCGCGCTCGACAAGACGGGGACACTCACGACCGGCGAACTCGCCGTCACCGACGTCGTGCCCCTCAACGGGAACAGCGAGGAGGACGTCCTCCGGTGTGCCCGCGGGCTGGAGAGCCGGTCCGAACACCCCATCGGCGACGCGATCGTCGCCCACGCCGCACGGAACGGGGTCGAGCACCGGGACGTGTCCGGCTTCGAGAGCCTGACCGGCGAGGGCGTGAAGGCGACCCTCGGCGACGTGCCCCACTACGCCGGCAAGCCCGGCCTGTTCACCGACCTCGGGTTCGACCTCGACCACGTCCACCTGACGACTGAGGGCGGCGTCAGCCGGCCCGAGATGCGCCGCCAGTGCGAGCGCGAGGGCTGTCTCGACCTCGTCGAGGACACCATCCCGCGCCTCCAGGGCGAGGGCAAGACCGTCGTCCTCGTGGGAACGGAGGACGCCCTCGAGGGCGTCATCGCGGTCAGCGACACCATCCGGGACGACGCGGTCGAGACCGTCGCCGCCCTCCGCGAGCGCGGCCTCTCGGTCGTGATGCTCACCGGCGACAACGAGGGGACGGCCCGGGCCGTCGCCGAGCAACTCGGCATCGACGAGTACCGCGCCGACCTGCTGCCCGAGGACAAGACCGACGCGGTCGCCGAACTCAAGGAGCAGGGGACGGTCGCGATGGTCGGCGACGGCGTGAACGACGCGCCCGCGCTCGCCACGGCCGACGTGGGTATCGCGATGGGCGCGGCCGGCAGCGACACCGCCATCGAGACTGCCGACATCGCGCTGCTGACCGACGACCTCTCCCGGCTCCCCTACCTCGTCGACCTCTCGCGGAAGGCAAACAGCGTCATCCGCCAGAACGTCTGGGGTAGCCTCGCGGTCAAGGCCGCACTCGCGGTCCTCATCCCGGTCTTCGCCATCCCGCTCTGGCTGGTCGTACTCGCGGGCGACGTCGGCATGACGACCGCCGTCACCGGGAACGCGATGCGGCTGGCCCGCGTCGCGCCCGACGAGGCGGACTGACCGCGGGTCGCAGGCCCCGACTCGTCTCGAATTCCCAACACCTTTGCTGACACGGGGCGCATCGACCCGGTATGAGCGACACCCCCGCGACCGAGTCCACCTACGACTGGTTGACGCTCGACGAGGACGAGGAGATCGTCTGGTCGGGCATCCCGGACCAGAAGAGCATCTACCCCGCCCTCATCATCGGGCTGCCGCTGTGTCTGGTCCTCGTCGGCATCCCCATCGTCGTCGGCGCGTACCTCCAGCGCGAGAACACGGAGTACGTCGTCACGACCGACGGGCTCTACAAGAAGACCGGCATCCTCTCCCGTGACGTCCAGAAGATCGACTTCGACAAGGTCCAGAACATCTCCTTCAGCGAGAGCTTCCTCGGCAAGCAGTTCGGCTTCGGGAACGTCGACATCTCCACCGCCGGCGGCTCCGGCGTCGAGATGCAGTTCATGGCCGTCTCGGACCCCAAGCAGGTCCAGGAGCTCATCAACAGGCGCATCAAGCAGGCCCGTGGCTCGCAGTCCGACGGCGAGGAGGACAAAGAGCAGGTGCTCGACGAGATACTGACCGAGCTGCGCGCCATCCGCGCGTCCTTCGAGGGCATCGAGGGGCAGGACACCGGCGCCGACACCGGCACCGCCGACGCCGGCGCCGCGCCCACCTCGCAGGGGCCGACCGGCGGCGCCGGTGAGGACGAACCGGGGGACCCGGCCGGCCGGCAGTCCGACGAGTTCGACTGGCAGGACGAGCGATGACCGGTCAGTGGTTCACGCCCGACGACGACGAGGAGGTGCTGTGGTCGGCGAAGCCCCGCATCCAGTCGGTCATCCCGGCGCTCGTCGCCGGGCTGGTCGCCCTCGCCGTCGCCGCCGGGTTCGCCTGGGTCATCGAGGAGCCACTCGTCATCCTGCCCGGGGTCGTCCTCGGCATCCTCCCGCCCCTCGTGGCGTACTTCCGCGTGGTCAACACCGAGTTCGTCGTGACGAACCAGGCCTGCTACCGGAAGACCGGCGGGCTCTCCCGGACAGTCCTCAGTGCCGACTTCGAGAGCGTCCAGAACTCCTCGTACGAACAGCCCGCGCTCGGGGCGTTGTTCGGCTACGGTACCGTCGAGGTCGACACCGCCGCCGGCGGCGGCACCGAGCTGACGTTCTGGAACGTCGAGGACCCCGGGAGCGTCCAGCGACTCGTGCTCTCACAGAAACAGCGCCACCAGTCGTCCGACGACATCCCCGGCAGCCTCGAGCAGTGGCAGGCGGTCCGGGACGAGGTGCGTCGGCTCAGGCGTGCGGTCGAACGGTCCGACGGAACGAGAACGCGATAACGGTACGAAAACCCACGGCGACCGTGTGTACATGGCCGCGCTCCCCCCGGGGCGCGACTGTGTCTGAAACCCCGCTAGCCGACCACGCAACCGCGTCGGTCGGCCCGGGATGACGACCGGGTCGCGAACCCCCATTCGCGTGTGACCCGGTGTGGCTGTGTGAACCGATGGGTCGTCACCTTCCCCCATGCCAGATCGGTGTCGAACCGGTCGTGACGACCCCACTATCGCCGTGGGCATACGTACCAAGGGCACCATCGAACAAATGTATGGCCCCACTATGGGCTCACGAGGTACCGGTTCGGATAGGGAAAATATCCGTTTGTCCGGTGGCAGGGCGACCGAACCGGCCCCTCGGGAACGGTAGTGGGGCGCTACCCGCGCTGAAGGGTAGCTTAAGTGCCGGTTCCGTCGGCCGGTTTCCTGCTACGGCGACGCTACCATCGTCGGGCCGTCGGTAAGGAGGGCGGAACCGGGTCGGTTCGGGCCTTCGCCGGTCCGGCAACCCGGGCGAGTCGCCTCAGAGGATGGTACCGTGCTTCTTGTCCGGCAGCTCCTTCTCGACGGTCTCGTAGAACCGGAAGCGGTTCTCGAGTTCGGTGCGCAGCGACGACGGCGGGACGATCTCGTCGATGACGACCTCGCTGGCCATGCGGTGGATGTCGATGTCCTCGCGGTACTCCTCGCGGAGTTCGGCCTCGCGCTCGGCGCGCTCTTCGGGGTCGTCGATGTCGTTGAGCTTGTTCGCGTAGACCGCGTTGATGGCGGCCTCGGGGCCCATGATGGCGATCTCGCCCGAGGGCAGCCCGATGGTGCTCTCGGGGTCGTACGCGGGCCCGGACATCGCGTAGATGCCGGCGCCGTACGCCTTGCGGACGACGACGCACTGCTTCGGCACCGTCGCGCTGGAGGTGGCGTAGATCATCTTCTTGCCCTTCTCGAGGATGGCGTCCTTCTCGACCTGCGAGCCGGCCATGAAGCCGGGGGTGTCCGCGAGGTACAGCAGCGGGATGTTGAACGCGTCGGACTTCCAGATGAACTCGGCTGCCTTCTCGGCGGCGTCCGGGAAGATGGCGCCGGCGCGGTGGGCAGGCTGGTTGGCGACGATGCCGACCGGGCGGCCGTCGATGCGGGCGTAGGCCGTGATTATCTCCTCGCCGTAGTCCGGGCGGAGTTCGAAGTACGAGCCCTCGTCGACGACCCGGTCGATGACCTCCGTCATGTCGTAGCCGCGGTTGGGCTCCTGGGGCACGATGCTGTCGATGCCCGCAGGCGACTTCGCGGGGTCGACGGGGTCGGCGCGCGGCGGCTTCTCGTCGGAGTTGCTCGGCAGGTAGGTGACGAGCTGGGAGACGAGTTCCCGGGCGTGCTCCTCGTCCTCGGCGACGAGGTCGGCGCTGCCGGACTCCTCGGCGTGGACGTGGGCGCCACCGAGGTCCTGCATGGATATCTCCTCGCCGGTGACCATCTGGACCATCCGCGGGGAGGCGATGGCCATCGCGGACATCCCCTCGACCATGATGGTGAAGTCCGCGAAGACGGGCGTGTACGCCGCGCCGGCGATACACGGGCCGTACAGGACACAGATCTGCGGGACGCGCCCGGAGAGCATCGAGTGGTTGTAGTAGTACTTCCCGATGCCCTCGCGGTTGGCGAAGAAGCCGGTCTGCTGGTCGATGCGACCCCCGGAGGAGTCCATCAGGTACAGCACCGGCTTGCCGGTCTTCAGGGCGCGCTGTTGCATCCGGAGGAACTTCTCGACGCCCTTCGACGCCATCGAGCCGGCCTTGACGGTGAAGTCGTTGGCCATGAAGTGGACGTCGCGGCCCTCGAACTCGGCCGCGCCCGTGATGAGGCCGTCGGCGGGGATCTGGTCCTCGTTGTCGAACTCGGCGAACTTGCCGTCCTCGAACAGCACTCCGTCGTTCCCGTGACCGGACTCCGTCTGGTCGCCTGCCGAGCCCTGCTCGGGATTGAACCAGAGGTCGATGCGGTCACGGACGAACAGTTTGCCCTGTTCGGGGAGTCGCTCTTTGTACTTCTCCGGGCCGCCCTCGAGAATCTCCTCGATCTCCTCGATGAGTTTCTCCTCGCGTTCGGTCGGCCCGAGGTCGTCGTCGTCGCCGGCCGACGCGGTCGACCCGCCGGCACTGGCGCCCCCAGCGGTCGCGGCCGCCCCTTCCGGAGCCGCCTCGACCGCCGCGGGGTCGTCGGCCCGGCCGACGTACACCTCGACCTCGTCGCCCACGTGCTCGGCGAGCGCCGCGGCGATGGCGGAGGCCTCCTCCTCGGACGCACCCTCGCTGATACGCACCTTCATGCATCGCCATGCGAAGGGTGCGGTGAGAAAGGTTTCCCTTTCCGGTAGGCACGAATGTTGCCACCAGTCTCGCGGGCGACCGCGTCACGGTCTCCGGCCGGGTGTGCCGTGGTACCGTCCCAGTCCGGGGTTCGTTTATGCCTCAGACCTCGGCGCGCCGGCGGCGGAGCGCCCGGCGGGCCGCACGGCCGAGCGAGACGGCACCGGCGACGAGCCCGACGAGCCCGGAGAGGACCGCCATCGCGAGTACCATCCCGAAGGCGACCTTCGCGAGTTCGCTGGTGAAAAACAGCGGGATGGTCATGGCCAGCCCGACGAGGAACACCTCGGCGAGGACCCACCGCACCACCCATGGGCGCCTGGTCAGCAGTTGCCCGATGGTGTCGCGGTCGAGTTCGAAGTCTATCGACTCTGTCGAGGACGTCCCCTGCCGCCCGTAGTAGCGTTGTGCCATGTTTCCAACTGTATCATGGTCGACCATACAAAAGGACGCGGCGACGGTTCTGGAACGGCGAAACCGCCACAGCCGGTCGCTGGGCGGTACTCGTCGGTCCTCCCCGGATATCCATGCGGCACGTTCACACTCGCGTTCCGTTGCCCCCGGTCAGGCCGCCGAAATCGTCCCGAAACCGTGAACGTCCCGGTGTCGACAGCGTTCTCACGTGGTGAAACTACCGAGGCTGCACCCTTTTCACCGTGGCTCCGCATCTATCTCCCGTGACAAACGAGTGGGACGCCGACACGCTGTTCGACGTCTTCGAACGGGAGACGGCCCGGCGCATCCTCGCGCTCACGTCCGTCGAGCCCCTCTCGGCACAGGCACTCGTCGACCGCTGTGACGCCTCCGAGGCGACGGTCTACCGGCGCATCGACGTCCTCGAGGAGTACGACCTGCTCGAATCGCGGCCGAAGGTCGACGAGGGCGGGAACCACTACGAGGTGTACGAGACCAACCTCGACAGCGTCTGCTTCGAGCTGCGCGACGGCGGCTTCACCATCGACGTGAGCTACCGGCGCGAGCTGGTCGACGAGGAGTCCAGTATCTGACCGTTCGGTCGATACGGGACGGTGATAACGAGACGGTAGCCTGAGAATCCGACCGTTACGTAGTCTCGTTACTCGTAAGTTCGCGATTAGCTATCACCGTTGCGGGACTACATCGTAGTCTGATGTATCCCGCCTCGCCGGACGACATCGACACGCGCCTCCGCGGCTACTGGTGGTGGCTCGGCGCGGTGCTGTTCGTCCTCGTCGCGCTCGACCTCGGGACCACGCTGGTCGCGGCCCAGCTGGTCGGGGTCGAGGGCGAGGCCAACCCCATCGTGCGGTGGGCCCTCGAACAGGGCGTCCACGTCGTGGTGCTGTTGAACCTGGTGGCGGTGGTGCTCGTCGTCGGCCTGTTCTCCGCACTGCTGGAGGCCATCCGCGACACGCCCGCCCGGGTCCGCGGGCCGTTCCTGTTGCTGTTCGAACTCTGGATCGCGGCGCTGTTGCTGCTCGGGGTCTTCCTGGTCGCGAACAACATGACCGTCATCGTCGCCGGCGCGAGCCTGCTCTGACAGAGAAGCGAGGAGCAGCTACGTCAGCGCTGCTTCGAGGCGCTCGATGAGCGCCTCGTTCCCGATGTGGACGGGGACGCGCTGGTGGAGTTCGGTCGGCTCGACCGCGAGCAGCGACCTGTCCCCGTCCGAGGACGCGCCGCCCGCCGTCTCGATGATGTAGCCGATCGGGATACCCTCGAACTGCAGGCGGAGCTTCCCGTTCGGGGCGGACTCCAGCGCCGGGTACGCGAAGATGCCGCCGTAGGTGACCACCTGGTTCACGTCGGATATCATCGCACCGCCGTAGCGGAGCTTGAGTTCGTCCTCTATCTCCCGGGCGTACGCCTCGAAGTCGCCCGGCCAGTCCGGGACGCGCCCGCCGAAGCCGTAGACGACCGGGTCGTCCGGGAGCACGATGTCCTCGCGGACGACCGAGCGCTCGCCGTCGCTGATCTCGTACTCGGTGACGGTGTCGTCGCGCGCGACCGTCATCGTGGTGATGGGGCCGTAGAGGACGTACGCCGCCGCGACGAGGTCCTCCCCCTTCGCGGGGAGGGGTTGCTCGTAGATGCCGACGATGGTCCCCATCGCCGCGTTCGGCCTGAGGTTCGAGGAGCCGTCGAGGGGGTCGACCGCGACCGAGACGCCCTCGCCGCACTCGACGATGTCCTCGCGCTCCTCGCTGGCGTACTGGCCGACGCCGTCGATGGCCGTGATGGCGTTCTCGAGGAGCTTGTCGGCCCAGACGTCCGCCGCCGCCTGCGTCTCGCCGCTGGGGTTCTCCTCGTCGACCTTGGTCCGGCGACCCACCAGCCCCTGACGGATCTGCGGGGCGGCGGTCGCGACCGTGTCCATGACTGCATCGACCGCGGACCGGCGGTCGGCCGTGTGCATCATTCGAGCGCTTCCTCGGCGGACGCACCCTCGAAGATGACCTGCTCGAGGCCGTCGAGGATGGCGACGGGGTCCTCCCGCTGGAAGACGTTCCGGCCGACGGCGAGGCCCTTGCCACCCGCGTTCATGCTCTCTTCGACCTGCTTGAGGAACTCGTAGTCCGAGGTCTTCGACCCGCCGGACATGACGACCTTGACCTTCCCCGCCGAGTCGACGGCCCACTGCATCGCCTCGGGCGTGCCGGGGTACTTCACCTTCGCGATGTCCGCGCCGAGTTCGAGCGCCTGCCGGGCGGCGTAGGCGATGGTGTCGGGCGAGCGGTCGTTCTTCAGGCCCTGGCCGCGCGGGTACGACCACATGACCATCGGGAGGTCGTAGTCGCGGGCCTCCTCCTGGGCGTCGCGGAACTCCTCGGCCATCTCTATCTCGTGGTTGGAACCGCCGTACAGCGTGAAGCCGAGCGCGTCGGCGCCGAGTTCGGCGGCGTACTCGACCGAGCAATTCACTGCAGAATCGGGCTCGCCCATCCACATGTTGGACGTGCCGTTGAGCTTCAACAGGAGGTTCACGTCGTCCTCGTAGGAGGGGTAGTACGTCTCGGCGACGCCCTTCTGGACGGCGAAGGCCGTCACGGCGTCGTGGGTCGCGACGTCGAACACCGTCTCCGGGTTCACCGTCTCGGGGACCGGCTCGAAGTCGACCGGGCCGTGCTCCAGCCCGTGGTCCATCGCCAGAATCAGTACCTTTCCGTCACGCACGATGGGAGAGTCGTCGATGGGGCGCATTCAGTTGGACATACCCGTAACTGCCTATATAAGATTGGTGGTCGGTTTTCGTCCGGAAGATATCGCCTAAAATCGCCTTATCGACCGGATAAACGCATCTGCGGGCCGCCGCGAGATTCGGGAAAACCACTACAGGTATAGTAAAAATCTGTCGGCGGGAGCAGAGCGTCGAACCGGCGGTCTCGACCCCGCTCGTCGGCGGTGGTGCACCCCCTCAGAACAGCCCCGGTTTCACCGGGCGTCGCGCGCCGCGAACCGCCACGTCCGGGCCTGCATCACGTTCACGTCCAGCGCCTCGGCGAGCGCGCTGGCGTCGACCCACGCGAGCTGGCGGACCGACGAGATGCCGGCCTCGGCCAGTCGCTCGGCGACCCAGTCGTTCACGACGGTCTCGACCGGGGTCGGGCGCTCGTGGTCGGCCCAGAAGTCGATGGGCTCGCGCTCGACCGGGTCGTACTCGGGGACGCCGAGGTCCTCCCAGTCGGCCGTGCTCGCGGCCACCCAGTCGCGCTCGCCCTGCTGGAGGCCGCCCATCTCCTCGGCCCGGTCGTCGAGCCCGTCGCCCATGCGGGACGCCCAGGTCAGGGAGTAGTGTCTGCGTATCTCGCCGGCGACCTCCCGGTCGACGCCGGCCTCCACGAGGTCCATGTAGGTGACGGCCTTCTCGGTCAGGTCGGTCGGCGTCACGTCGGCGTCCGCCAGTTCTGCGGCTGCGTCCGGGGGAACGCCCTCGAGGGCGTCGACGGTGTTCGCGTCGCCCACCAGCTCCCGTCCACCGTGGTCGTCGGCACCCATGTCTACTCGTCTGTAACTACTGGTAATCCGACTTCAATCTTGCCGTGGCGCCCGGGCCCGGACCGGGACGACGACCTCCTACCAGCGCGACTCGTCGGTGAGTCGTTGGAGGGCCGTCTCGACCGCCGCCTCCTCCCCGACGAAGGTGATTCGGTCGCCGTGTTCCAGCCGGTCGTCCCCCGCCGGTACCTGCGTCTGGTCGCCGCGGGTGAGCGTCACGAGGAGGGCCCGGGGCGGGAGCTGGGCCTCGACCTCCTCGACCGTCCGGCCCGCCAGCCCCGGAGGGACGACGAACTGCCTGATGTCGCCCTCGCGGAGCAGCGCGGTGAGCCAGCCGGGCCTGGCCGTCGTCTCGCGTGGGGTGATGCCCTCGATGGCCCAGAGGTGCAACACGGAGCCCGTCAGGGGGCGGCCGCCGAGCGCCTCCGCGGTCTGGACGGCGTCGGGGTCGTCCGCCCGGACGAACACCGGGTCAACGTCGAAGCGCGTGCGAAGCAGCCGGGTGACGTGGACGTTGGTCCGGTCGTCGCCGGTGACGACGACGGCCCGGTCCGCGTCGGCCGCACCCGCGGCGCGCAACACGGCCGGGTCGGTCGCGTCGCCGCGGTGGACGGTGAACCCCGCGTTCCGTCCGGTCTCGACCGCCCCCGGGTCGCGCTCGACCAGTTCGATGCGCTCGCCGCCGGCCTCGTACTGCCGCGCGAGGGCGCGCCCGACCGTCCCACCGCCGACGACGAGGACGCGGGGCGGCGTCACCTCGAACAGGTCGGCGAGCGACCGGGCCAGCCCGCCCTCGACGACGACGCTGGTGATGATGACGAGGAACACGGTGCCGACGAGGATGGCCGCCCCGGCCGGGTCGAACTCCCGGAGTTCGAGCGCGAACAGGGTCGCGACGCTCGCCGGAACGATGCCGCGCGGGGCGACGAAGCTCATGAACAGTCTGTCGGGCACGTCGAAGGTGCTCCCCCAGGTCGAGACGAACACCGACAGGGGCCGGACGACCAGCAGGACGGCCGCGACGACCGCCACCCCGCCGAGCCCGAGGACGGCCAACTCCGCGAAACTGACGAGCGTGGTCAGGACGATGAAGACGAACGAGAGCAACAGCACCGTCACGTCGTCCTTGAACGTCGCGATGTCGGCCTCGTAGGCGAGGTTCGCGTTCCCGAGGACGACGCCCGCCGTGGCGGCGGCCGCGATGCCGGCCTCGCCGGCGACGGTCTCGGCGGTTCCATGGGCGACGACCGCGCTCGCCAGCACCAGCAACCGGGCGTTCTGTGGGGCGTTCCACGGTGAGTGCTCGACCGTCTCGAAGAGGTACCAGAGGACACCGGCGACGACCCCCCCGATGACCGCACCGACGAGGAGCCGGTGGCCGAACGCCATCGTGACGTTTGCGAGCGTCGGGTTCGGGGCGGTCACCGCCTCGAACATCGCCACGGCGAGGATGGCCGCGGTCACGTCGTTGAGGATGCTCTCGACCTCCAGGGTGGCCGCGACGCGCGGCCGGACCCGGACCACCGAGAGGATGGGCGTGATGACGGTCGGGCCGGTCGCGACCAGCAGTGCCCCGGTCAGCAGGGAGACGCCCCACGTCGCGCCGAGGAACACCCGGACCGCCACCGCGGTCCCGAGGAACGAGACGAGCACGCCGACCGTGACGAGTGCGACCGTCGCCGAGGGGGCGCGCCTGAACGTCTGTGCCTTGAGGTTGAACGCGCCCTCGAAGACGATGATGGCGACGCTGATGCCGACGATGACCGAGAGCGCGTCGCCGAACGTCTCGGGCCGGACGAGCGCCAGCCCCTCCGGCCCGAGTGCGAGCCCGACGAGCACCAGGAACGGGATGCTGGGCAGCCGGAGCCGGTCCGCGATGACCTGTGCGGCGACGCCCAGGCCGACGACGGCGACCACGACCGTCAACAGTTCCGTCACGTGCGCAGAGAGGCGAGGCAGGGGGTTGGCCCTTGCCCGGGACCGGCAAGCTTAGGGACGGTTCGCAAGAATTGCGAGACATGGTGTACGACCTCGACAGCATCGAGCGGATCGGCGTCATCGGCGCAGGGACAATGGGCAGCGGCATCGCACAGGTCGCCGCGATGAACGGCTACGACGTCGTCATGCGCGACATCGAGGACGAGTACGTCCAGAACGGGTTCGACAGCATCGAGAGTTCGCTCGACCGCTTCGTCGCCAAGGACAAACTGAGCGAGAGCGAGAAGGCAGAGACGATGGAGCGCATCGAGGGGACGACCGCCCTCGACGACCTCGCGGACTGCCAGGCCGTCGTCGAGGCCGCACTGGAGGACATGGACGTCAAACAGGACATCTTCGCGGACCTCGAGGACGTGGTCGACGACGAGGCGTTCATCGCGACCAACACCTCCACGCTCTCCATCACGACCATCGCCTCCGCCATCGACTCCGAGGAGCGCGTCGTCGGCCTCCACTTCATGAACCCCGTCCCGGTCATGCAGGGCGTCGAGGTCGTCTACGGGGAGAAGACCAGCGACGAGGCGCTCTCGCTCGCCCACGACCTCGCCGAGGCGCTCGGCAAGGAGACCTGGGAGTCCGACGACAAGCCCGGCTTCGTCGCCAACCGCATCCTCATGCCGTGGATCAACGAGGGCATCCGCGCCTTCGACGAGGGCGTCGCCACGAAGGAGGACATCGACAAGGGGATGAAACTCGGGACGAACGTCCCGATGGGCCCGCTCCAGCTCGCCGACCACATCGGTCTGGACATCTGTCTGCACGCGACCGAGACGCTCCACGAGGAGCTGGGCGACCGCTACAAGCCGGCGTACCTGCTCAAGCGCAAGGTCGACGCGGGCGACCTCGGCAAGAAGACGGGCACGGGCTTCTACGAGTACGACTGACTGGCCAGTCCTCGGCCCCCGACCTCGCACCCGCGGAAACTATTTGTCGAGACAGTGAGACGACCTAGCCGATGCGCCCTCCACACGCAGCCATCGCGGTCGTCGCGCTGCTCCTCCTCGTCCCCGCGCTCGCCCCCGCCAGCGCAGGCGCCCCGCCGCCCGAGGGCGTCTGTGGCGTCTGCGGCCCGGCGTTCGAACGCGCCGCCGAAGACGCCGGGGTGAACGCGAGCGTCGGCGAGAGCGAACTCGCGGTCCAGGTCGCCGCCGATGGCGACAGCCGCTGGACCGCCGTCGTCGACCTCGACCCGGCCGCCGCCGACCGGTTCGCGGCGAACCAGAGCCTGCTCGACCGGGTCGTCCGCGAGACCTTCGACTCCTATCGCACCGTCGTCGACGACCCGCGGAACCTCTCCACGCGCCTCGACGGCCGGACCCTGACGGTCGCGTGGACGGTCCCCGACGCGGCACACCGCCGAACTGGCGACGTCCTGCTCTTCGACGTGTTCACGCAGGACCAGGGTGAGGGCGAGGCGTACGTCGATTCGGACAGCCTCGCGGTCCGTGGGCCCGAAGGGAGCGTCGTCACGCACGCCCCCGAGGGCGGGACTACCCGCGGGAACCGCATCGTCTGGGCCGACGCCGACGACCGCGACTACCACCCGGACCTCGGTCGCCACGCGACCATCGCGTTCGCCCCCGACGGCGGCCTCGCCGCGCAGGCCGCGACCGCGCTCGCGGTCCGGAGCCACTCCCTCGGGCTGGTCGAGTCGGAACTCCGTGCCTACGCGCAGTGGCCGGCACTGCTGGTCGGCCTGGTCGCCGCGGGGCTGCTCCTCGCAGGGGGCCGTCTCCGGTTCGACGACCGGTTCGCCCGCCGGACCGTCCAGGCCATCCTCGTGGCAGCCGGGGGCATCGTCGCCCTCGGCGTCGGTGGCGGCGTGGTCGGCGGCGAGTGGGGCGAGCTCGGCATCGTGCTCGCACTCGTCTCGATGGGGCTCGCCCCGGCGGCGGTCCTGACCGCGGCTATCGTCGGGCTCGCGGCTCGCGTCGACCTCGACCCCGGCCGCCGGCTGCCCACCGTCGCGGCCGTCGCCGCGGTCGGCTGGCCGCTCGTGCTCGTCCTCGGCGCCCCGGCGAGTGCCGTCCTCGTGCTGTTGCTCGGCCCCCTCGCGTTCCTGGCCTACGGCGTCCTCGCGGGCGCGGGCCACCCGGCGCGCTGGCTCTTCCCGCCGGTGGCGGCCCTCGGCGCCGGCGTCGCCGCGCTCCCCCTCGTCCCCCGGGTCGGCGTCGTGTTCGTCACGCCGGGACTGTTCGGCGTGGTGCTGGTCGGGGGCGCACTGCTCGGCGTCCCGCTGTTCGTCCTGGGCCGACGCCTCGGGCGCGAGGCCTCCGCACCCGCCGAGGAGCCGGCCGACACGCGGCCGACCTCTGCCTGACAGAAGACATTTACTTTCTCCCCGAGAGCTTCGGGTAGATGTCCCGCGTCCCCGTCGTCGCCGCCCTCCTCGTGCTCGTCCTCGCCGGGAGCCTCGTCCCCGCGGCCACGGCGAGCAGCCCCCCGGAGCGAGTCTGCCCGGTCTGTGACCAGCAGTTCGAGGAGGCGGCGCACGAACTCGACCTGAACGCGACGGTCGACCGGTCCAGCCTCCGCGTCGACGTCCGGGACGACGGGAGCAGCCGCTGGACCGCCCGCGTCACCCTCTCCCCGGAGACGGCCCCGACCTACCGCGACGACCCGGCCCAGCTCCGCGAGGTCGTCGACACCGCCTTCGAGGCGCACAACAACCTCGTCGAGGACCCCCGGAACGTCTCGGTGCGGTTCGAGGACCGGACGGCGGTGGTCGGGTTCACCGTCCCGGACGTGGCACACCGCGGGGTCGGCGGCGTGCTGGTCGTCGATTACTTCCACACAATCGGTGGGCGGTACACGATGCTCAACGCGGACGAGTTCGTCGTCGCCGGGCCCAGCGAGACCGTCGTCGCGAACGACCCGCCGGGGGACCCGGGCGTGGGCGACGGGCTCGCCAGCTGGGAGAGTGACAGGGGGTACACCCAGGAGACGTTCGTCGTCTTCGCCGACGACGACGGGGCCGCCTCGCGCGCCGCCGCAGAGGCCAGCGTCGCCCTGGCGGTCGGCCCGCGGCTGGTCCGGGACGCCCTCCTCCTCGCGACCGCGCCGACGTTGCTGTTCGCCGCCGCCCTCGGCTCGCTCCGGGGGTCGGACCGCTTCGCGGAGTGGTCTCTCTCGACCGCCGCCGCGGTCTCGGCTGGCCTGCCACTCCTCGGTCTGGCGGTCTCTACGGTGACGGTCACCAGCACACTCGCGGCGCGACTCGTCATGGCACTCCCGCTGCTCGTGATTCCGCTCGTGGCCGTGGCGGTGGCGGACTGGCTCTCGCCCCGGCGGATGCTGGCGCTCGTCGGGCTGACGCTGCTCGCCCAGTTGGTTGCCGCCGACGCGGTCGGGCTCGGGTGGGGACTCGCCGGCTTCGCCGGCGGTGGGGCAAGTGCGCTCCTCCTGCCGGCACTGCTGTTCTTCCCGGCCGGCGGGCTGGCGGCCGATTCGAGAACGCGTACTCGCGCGTGGCGGGCGCACACGCTGCTGGTGGTGTCGTGGCCGCTCCTCGTGACGACGCAGTTCGTCCCCCTGACGGGGTTCGAGTTCCTGTTGCTGCCGGCGTTCCTCGCCTGGGCGGCCGGGACGCTCCTCGTGGGGACGCCACTGTTCGCGCTCGGGCGGGCCGTCGCCGGGTCCCGCGGCTTCGAACCACAGTTCTGACGGCCGAGATGGTGGACGCGTAGAAAGAGCCCTACACCGACACGTCGGCTTCGTGCAGGGGCTTGTCCTCGATGACCTGCCGGACCTGCTCCAGTGCCTGCCGGTCGCCGTGCTGGCGGAACCAGCTGATGATGGCGACGACCTCCATCCGGGAGATCTTCACGCCACCCTCGCGGACCACGTCGGCGGGCCGCTTGCGCAGTTCGCGCAGGGTCGCGACCGCGAGCAGGTACGGGATGCCCCAGGCCGAGAGGCGGTTCCCGCGGTGCTCGGGGAGCGCCTCGAGGTATGTCTGCGTGTCGTCGAGGTAGCCAGAGGCGTGGTCGACGACGCGCTCGATGACGGAGGCGACCTCCTCCTCGTTCTCGGGGTCGAGGACGTTGTCGCGGTCGACGCCCTCCTCGGCCAGCCACTCCGCCGGGAGGTAGACGTTGTTCTCCTCCTGGTAGTCGTCGCTCACGTCCTTGGCGACGTTGACGAGCTGCAACAGCAGCCCGAACGACCGGGCGTTGTCCCAGAGGCGGGACTCGCGCGACTCCGAGGTGTCGCGGGTCACCAGGCCAGTGACCAGCGAACCGACCGTCCCGGCGACGTACCAGCAGTACTCCTCGAGTTCCTCCAGCGTCTGGATGCGGAGGCCGCCGGAGTCGGCGTGGCGTTCGACGAACTCGGCCATACCGTTGGTGAGTTCGAGCACCGGCGGGAGGATGTCCTCGCGAGCCTCCGGCGACAGGTTGCGATACGTCTCGACGACGCGCGGCGATTCGGCGACGACCTCCCAGTCGTCGTCCAGCTCCTCGGGGAGCCACGGGTCGACCTGCTCGCGGAACGCCGCGGCGGTGGTCGGGTCGTCCTCGTCCAGCACGTCCGCATACATCCGCAGCAGTTCCGCCTTCTCGGTCGGCGGGATGTGGCCCGCGTCCTCGACGGTGTCGGCGACGCGACAGAGGAGATAGCCCAGACAGATGTGACGGGCCGTCGGTTCCTCGAGTTCCTCGATGGTGATGGCGAACGTCCGGGAGACGCCCTGCACGGCGTCGTAACACCACGCGAGGTCGTCGTCCACGGGATACGCGGCCTGTTCCTCGTTCATCCACTAACCCCTGTGTATTCCACTCTGAAAAACCCACCTGCCGTGATACCTTCGACGGCGCGGTGGCCCTGTCGACGAACCGGATGCTCCATACTCGTGAAAGCAGGCCCGAAGTCGTTTCTACCTTTCGGGACCGCAGGCGAGCCAGCGACCCCGGCGTACAGCCGTCTCACACCCGGGAATATCAGGTATTTTCGCGCGGGTTGTAGCAAGAGTAAAGGGTCGACGGCCGTACCTTCGAGTATGGACTTCAGTCTCTCTGCCGAGCAAAAGCAGATTCGTGACATGGTCGCGGAGTTCGTCGACGAGGAGGTCGTTCCCGTCGCCGCGGACATCGACCACGACGACGAGTTCCCCGCGGACCTCGTCTCGGAGATGGCGGAACTTGGGCTCATGGGAATGCCGTTCCCCGAGGAGTACGGCGGAGCGGGACTTGACTACCACTCCTACGCCATTGGGCTGGAGGAGATCTCCCGGGGCTCCGGCGGCCTCGGCACCATCGTCGCCGCCCACATCTCGCTGGCGGGCAACATGATATACGAGTTCGGTGACGAAGAGCAGAAACAGGAGTACCTCACACCGCTCGCGGAGGGCACGGACATCGGCGCGTTCGCGCTCTCGGAGCCCCAGGCCGGCTCCGACGTGCCCGCCATGTCGACGACCGCCGAGAAGCAGGGCGACGAGTACGTCATCGACGGTGGCAAGCTCTGGATCTCCAACGGCTCCGTCGCCGACACCGTCACCGTCTTCGCCAAGACCGACCCCGACGCCGGCAGGAAGGGCATCTCCTCGTTCATCGTCCGCCCCGAGGAGGACGACGGCTTCATCGTCGAGGGGACCGAGGACAAGCTCGGCGACAAGGGCTGTCCGACCGCCGAACTCCGCTTCGACGACATGCGCATCCCCGCCGACCGGCGCCTCGGCGAGGAAGGTGACGGGTTCGTCCACGCGCTGAAGACCCTCAACGGCGGCCGCATCACCATCGCGGCCCGGTCGGTCGGTATCGCCCGCGCCGCGCTGGAGCAGGCGCTCGACTACGCCCAGCAGCGCGAGCAGTTCGACCAGCCCATCTCGGACTTCCAGGCCATCCAGCACAAGCTCGCCGACATGGACACGAAGGTCCAGTGCGCGAAACTGCTGATGCACCAGGCCGCGGACAAGAAGATCCGTGGCGAAACGTTCATCAAGGAGGCCGCACAGGCCAAGCTCTACGCCTCGGAGATCAGCCGCGAGGTCGCCAACGAGGGCATCCAGATCCACGGCGGCTACGGCTACACCAAGGACTTCCCCGCCGAGCGGTTCTACCGCGACGCGAAGCTCAACGAGATCTACGAGGGCACCTCCGAGGTGCTGCGCAACACCATCGCCCAGCAGCTGCTCGACTGAGCCGATGGCACTGCTCCGGGCCGGCGTGCTCGGAGTCGGTATCTTCGGCGGCCTCTTCTTCGTCGCGATGCTGCTCGCTCAGGTGCCCGGCTTCGACGGCCCCGCGGTGTTCCTCGCGGCCGGGTTCGTCGGTGCCGGGGCGCTGCTCGGGGTCGGGCTGTTCCGGGCGGTGTTCCGGGCCTGACGCAGCTATCCTCGTCACTTGACTCCACCCGGAGACGGTGAGCTGTCTGGCTACTCGTCGCCGCGGGGTTCGCCCTCGACGCACGAACTGACCCACGCGTAGTGCTCGCGGAGCCGCGCCTCGCCAGCCTCGGTCAGCGCGTACACGTCGTGCAGGCCCTCGGTCCGCGTCGTCAGGAAGCCCGAGTCGACCATCGCCTCCAGCGTCCCGTAGAACGACTTCGGGTCGATGCGGTCGTCGTAATGCTGTTCCAGCCGCGTCTTCAGCCGCTGTGCCGGCAGTTCCCCGGCGTCGGCGAGGAGGAAGCAGAGGTCGCGGCGGCGACCACTCTGGAGCCACTTCGTCATGGGCGAGTCGAGCGGGTGCGAGAACAGGTGTGTTTCGCTTGGCGGCCGACAGAGTCGGCAGGGTCGCACGGAACCGGTACGTACGAAACCCACCGGTCCCAAGCGGGGGTATGAGCGACGACACGGCCGAGGCGAACGGCATCACGGCACGGTACTCCGAGACGGAGACGGAACGGCTCCTGGAGTTCGACAGAGGGGGGACGACGGCCGCGGTCGCCCAGAACATCGAGGGCTACGCGATGCTGAAGGTCCGCCCGAGTGCCGACGGCGACGAACTCGAACGCTACTACGGCTTCGACATGGCGCTCGACCACGTGGCCGAGTTGCTCGGCGTCTCCGAGCACGACCTCCCCGTCCCCGAGGCCGCCGAAGACATGGGGATGTGACCCGCGTGAACAACCACACAAAAGAAGGCTTATCCGGGGTCCCCGGTAAGCACCAAGTCCGCGTCGACTTTCCATAGCAAACCCGACGCGGTGACGCGATTTCGCGTCGCGTTTTCCTCAGGTGACCACGGAGTAGAGCATCAGCATCCCGAAGTACAACAGCACCAGCACCGCGAACGTCCGGAGCCGGAACAGCCCGAGGTCGTCGGACTCGTCGCGGTAGGCGTCCTGGAACCGGTCGCGCTCGTCGTCGGTCATCACGTCGTAGTGGGTCAACCCGACGTGCAGGGTCCGGTACTCCGTCTCGCGGAAGGGTCGGTCGCAGTACGGGCAGCGATACGGCTCCTCGTCGGCGGGCACGTCCGTCTCGAGTGCTGCGTGGTCGGTTCTGCGTGTCATAGGAACGGTGGGAGCTGGTTCGGTTCCGCGACGATCCACAGGCTCGCCATCGTGTACAGCACCATCACGCCGATGAAGGGGTACTGGCTCCGGACCGCCTGCAGCCGGCTCGGGAAGAGGTCGTAGGCCGCGGCGTGGGCGACCCAGATGGCGAGCAGGTGGCCGAGCAGGACGAACGCGAGCGCGAGCCCGCCGACCCACGCCGGCAGCACGAACTGCTGCGGGTTCAGCGGCGGCGCGAACGGGTTCGCGAGCGCCTGCGAGAGGGGGAGCGACAGCGAGACGAAGTACCCGAGGTAGTGCGCGAGGTGGTAGCCGGCCGCGATGGCGAGCAGGGGCGGGGCGAACCGGAGCGCGAGTTCGCGCGTCGTGAGGTAGGTGTTCCCGGTCCGACGGGCCAGCCGGGCCGCGAGCAGGTACGCGCCGAGGAACACGCCGAACCCGGCGAGGAACGTCAGGAGGTACACCAGCAGCGCCGGCACCCCTGCCGCGACCGCGGCCCGGGCGATGTCGCCCCACGCCGGCGTGGTGACGAACCCGTCGTAGGTCGTCCCCCACAGCAGCGCGACGACGAACGCGACCTCTCCCGCCCCCCGGTGCTCGCCCGCGTCGGAGAGCGCCATCCCGGGCAGGCGGAGTCGCAGGCCGTCGTCCGTGCGCGAGAGCGGCGCGACCCGGCCGTACGCCTCGAAGACCCGCGA
The DNA here is from genome assembly GCF_026616195.1 of Haloarchaeobius amylolyticus. Lineage (NCBI taxonomy): Archaea > Methanobacteriati > Methanobacteriota > Halobacteria > Halobacteriales > Halorubellaceae > Haloarchaeobius > Haloarchaeobius amylolyticus. Next base: position 952,336 of record NZ_JANHDH010000002.1, on the reverse strand, counting down.
GACGGGGTCGGCGCGTTCGAACCACGTCTCGTGGCCGAAGACGATTGCACCGGCCAGCGTCAGGAGGCCGTAGGCCGCCACGACCCCGGCGAGCAGTTGCGGGTCGTCCGCCAGCGGGCTGACGACCTCGACGAACACCAGCGCGAGCAGGCCGACGACGGCCGGCCACGCGCCCACACCGGCCGGGTACGAGCGACCGAGGCTCGGCAGCAGGCGCGCGAGGGTCCGGAACGGGTTCAGCGCGGGCCAGGTGTTGCCGACGAGGTAGACCGACATGGTGTAGCCGGCCCACCAGCCCACCCAGACCAGCAGGATGCTGAGGTTGCGAAGCGGCGCCTCGACCCCGAGCGACCGGGCGAAGAAGCCGAAGCCGAGCACGACCGCCAGCCCGGCGAGGCCGACGACCGGCGCGAGGTACGTGCCGACGGCGCCCGGGAGCCGCCCGAAGAACCGGTGCCAGTCGTCGATGGTCGCGATCCAGCGACGGTCCGTCACCAGCGTCGCCAGCAGGAACGATGCGCCGACCGCGGCCCCGCCGGTCAGCAGGAAGAGCCACGTCGGGATGGCCAGCGTCTCCGCCTGGCCGCGCAGCGACCCCCCGTGGGCCAGTGCCGTCCCGGACGCCAGCGTCACCACTCCGAGGACGGCGACGAGTGCGCGGCGGCTACGTGTCTGGCGGGTCATCGAGAACGAAAGGTTGTGACTGGCTTACGCGCCGGCGTACAGGACGACGACGAGGAAGATCCAGACGGCGTCGACGAAGTGCCAGTACATCGAGACGGTGCTCACGGACACGTGGCGCTCCGCGGAGTACTGCCCGCGCAGCGCGCGGACGAACACGATGCCGATGAGGACGGCACCGAGGGTCACGTGCAGGCCGTGGAGGCCGGTCAGGGCGTAGAAGCCGGACGCGAAGGTCTGGTCGAACGCCTCGGCACCGAGCGTGAAGCCTTCCTCGGCGATGAACACGTAGTACTCGTACACCTGCCCGCCGATGAACACGGTCCCGAGCAGGAGCGTCGCGCCCAGCAGGCCGATGAAGCGCCGACGGTTGCCCTTCAGCAGCGACGTGTGCGCGAAGTGGATGGTGACACTCGACAGCACCAGTATCAGGGTGTTGACGATGACGAGGCTCCCGAACAGGTGCGGAAGCTCACCCAGGCCGCCGACCCGGATGAAGAAGTAGTAGATGAAGCCAGCACTGAACGTGGCGACCTCGCTCCCGAGGAACGCGACCATCCCCCAGCGGAGCTTGTGTTCGCTCTTCTCGTTCGCGCCGCGTTCCCAGAACGTGCTGACGAAGGTGTGGTAGAGCCAGCCGAACAGGCCAGCCAGGAACAGGAACGTGCTCCCGATGGCGACCGCCGAGAACGCGCCCATGCCGATGATGTCCTTGATAGCCATTACGTAGAGGGCCGCGGCGAGGTAGATGCCGCCCCCGCCGATGGCCGTCACGAACGGCCACCAGCTGGCCTCGCCGAACCCCTTCGGCCAGTCCTCGACGGCCGGCAGGTGGTGCCCGTGACCGTGGTCGTCAGCGTCTTCCGCGACTGTCATACACGGGGCTTACGACCCGACTACTAAAAATCCATCCAAGCGTGTTCGCCCGGGCTATCTCACAGCAAGCGTGGGGCCGTGCGACGAATCCGTCGGCTCAGCAGGGTGGAGAGAACGAGAGAAAGCGAGTCCAGAGCGCTCAGGCCGCAGCGACGGAGCCGGAGCCGGACGAGCTGTTGCCCGCGGTACAGGTCTGGGAGCCGGCGTCCCAGCTACCGCCAGCGTCCTCGCACTGGCTCTTGAGCCAGTCCTGGTAGTCCTCCTGGGACATGACCTCGACCTCGAACATCATGCCCGAGTGGCCGACACCACAGTACTCGGCACAGTAGCCCTGGTAGGTGCCTTCGGTCGTCGCCTCGGTCATGATGTAGTGGTGCTGGCCGGGGACCGCGTCCTGCTTCAGACCCAGTCCGGGCACGTGGACCGCGTGCAGCCAGTCCTTGGTCGTGACGTTGAAGTACGTCTCCTGTCCCTTGGGGATGACGAGCTTGTTACTGGAGCTCACGTTGTGCTTGTCGTAGGTGAACGTCCAGGCGTAGGTCTCCGCGGTGACCTGTACGTGCTCTGCGTCCTGGGGCACGTCGGCCCGGTCGTTCACGTCGTCGGTGATGACGGCGGGGTTCGCCATCGTCATCGTGGCCGAGAGGCCGACGAACAGCAGGATGACCGCCGTGGCGACGGTCCAGGTGATCTCGAGCCGGCGGTTCTCCCGCGTCGGCTTCGCCTCGTCGTTCTTGCGGTACTTGAGGACGGTGTAGATGAGGACGCCCTCGACGAGCACCGTGATGGGGATGGCGACGACGAGCAGTTTCTCGTTCAGTCCCCGAATCGCCTCTTCCGTTGTCGACGCCTGCGCTGCGACCGGGTCCGCGAGCAGCAGCAGGAACGCCGCCCCGAGCAGGGCAGTCGGGGCTAGCCGCTTTGCGTTCATGTCGGTTCGAGGGTTAGGAAGACGGGGTTAAATATGTGCTGACTTTCGCCACCGGGGACCGCGCTGTGGGGGGAAAGCGCGGGCTCTAAGTACGCGGAGCCGAATCATCCACTGATTGCCGTGTCTCGCACATTCCCGACCCCCGTCAGGACCCACGCCCGTTTCACCGGGCTGCTCGCAGTCGCGGCGATGGGCGTCTACCTGCTCATCATCGTCGGGGCGACGACGGCCGTCACGGGTGCCGCCGACGCGTGCCCGACGTGGCCGGCGTGTAACGGGCAGTGGCTCGTCCCACTCTCGGACACCACGCTGGCCATCGCGTGGGGACACCGGGTCGCGGCCCTGCTCGTGGGGGGCGCCGTCCTCGCGACCGTCGCCGTCGCCTGGCTGGGTGACACCGACCGTCGCGTCCGTGTTGCATTGACGCTCGCGCTGTTGTTGTACCCCCTGCAGGTCGCCCTCGGCGCGGTCGCCGCGACGACGGGGTCGACCGGCACGCTGTCGGCCGTCCACCTGACCGTCGGCGTCGGCATCTTCGCCGCCATCGTCGTCGCGCTGGCGTGGACGCTCGAGGCCGAGACCGCCGACGAGCCGGACTGGGAACCGATGCCCGACCCGGAGCCCGTCGACGAACCCGCAGACGACGGGGGCATCGAACTGCCGTCGGGAGTTCTCGCACGCGCGAAACTCAAGACCGGGATGTACTTCCGGATGATGAAGCCACGCCTGATGTGGCTGCTGTGTCTGGTCGCCGCCGCCGGGATGGCGCTGGCGGCCGGGCAGGAACTCCGCGTCGAGACCGTCCTCTGGACGCTGCTGGGTGGGGTCCTCTCCATCGGTGCGAGCGGGACGTTCAACCACGTCCTCGAGCGCGACGTGGACCGCCGGATGCAGCGGACCTCCGACCGCCCGCTGGCGGTCGACGTGATTCCGGTCCGGAACGCGCTCGCGTTCGGCCTCCTGCTCACCGCGGCGTCGCTGTTCGCGTTCGCCCAGCTCAACCTGCTCGCCGCGGGCCTGGGCCTGACCGCCATCATCTTCTACAGCGTCGTGTACACGCTGGTCCTGAAGCCGAACTACGTCTCGAACACCGTCATCGGCGGTGCCGCCGGCGCGCTCCCCGCGCTCATCGGCTGGGCCGCCGTCACCGAGACCATCGGTCTGCCGGGGCTCGCCCTCGCGGGCGTCATCTTCCTGTGGACGCCGGCGCACTTCTACAACCTCGCGCTGGCGTACAAGGAGGACTACGCCCGCGGCGGCTTCCCGATGCTGCCGGTCGTCCGCGGTGAGGCCGTGACGCGCAAGCACATCGTCTGGTACCTCGCGGCCACGCTGGTCAGCGCGGTGGTGCTCTCGGCGGTCTCCTCGCTGGGGCTGCTGTACGCGTTCGTCAGCGTCGCCATCGGTGCGGTGTTCCTCTGGACGGTCGTCGAACTCCACCACGAGCAGACCACCGACGCCGCGTTCCGCGCCTTCCACGCGTCGAACGCCTACCTCGGCGCGCTGCTGGTGGCCATCGTGGTCGACTCCCTCGCCTTCTGATGGCGTTCGAACGCGTCGACCTCGACCCGGAGACGGTCGTGCCGGAACCGGAGACGCTCTTCGCCTTCTTCATCGTCCTCACCGGTGAGGCCCTGTTGCTCGGCCTCTACCTCGCCAACGGTGGGACCGCGGCACTCGACCTGCTCCTCCTCCCGCTCGTCTGGGTGAACCTCGGGCTGTGGGCGCTCTGGCGCGCGAAACCGGCCCCGGCCCCGGCGAAGCGCAAGCGACGCGCGGCCGCCATCGCGGTCGGCTACGGCCTCGTCCTCGCGTACTTCGGCGGGCTCTGGAGCCAGGGCTACATGTTCTTCGAGACCGGCGCGTACCAGCCCTCCTTCGGCTGGTACGTCTCGACCGCGCTCCCACCCGGCTTCGGCCCGGCGATCTCCTACGAGAGCCAGCTGGTGAACCTGACCATCCTGCCGTACAAGGTCGTCGGCTACGTCGCCCTGACGTACCTCGTGTACGTGACGGTCATCGACGCGGCCAGTTCGGCGGTGTCGGGCGTGCTCGGACTGCTCTCGTGTGTCTCCTGTAGCTGGCCCGTCCTCGCGACCATCGTCACCGGCGTCGCCGGTAGTTCTTCGGCACTGGCGACCGCGGCGATGCAGCAGTCGCTCCCGCTCTCGACGGCGGTGTTCGTCGTGACCGTCGTGTTGCTGTACTGGCGGCCCTCGTTCTGGTAGGGGACCGGAGAATCAGGCCCACGGTGGGGTCAGGTGCACGTGGAAGAGGCGTTCGCAGTCGTCGTCGCCGCAGACCGGGCAGGCGTCGCTCGCGGCATCGGTCGCCGGGGCGTCCCCGTCCTCGGCCTGCATCGGCTCGGCCGCGGCGATGACGCGCGTCCCGGCGTGACCGAGTTCGTACCCGTCCGCGACCTCGCGCACGTAGTACTCACAGAGCCGGGTGAGGTGGTAGTTGAACTTGCCCGTGTCCCGGATGCCGGCGCGCTCGCGCAGGGTCGAGAACGGGAGTGGCTCCTCGGCCGCGGCGAGTTCGCGCAGGATGCGCATCCGGAGCTCGTTCCCGAGGACCTCGAGGGCGTCGGTCGCGTCCGCGTCGTCCATACGTCGGCGCTGGTCGGTGGTCGTGATATATCTCGTGTCTGCTGTCACCTCGGCTACAGAACTGGCGTTCGCGGAACGGCCAAGTGCGCCGTGGCCGAGGCGTGGGACGTGACCCTCCCCGAACGGTTCGCCGTCCTCCGCCACCGCGGGTTCCGCCGGCTGCTCACCGGCCGGACCGTCAGCGTCCTCGGCGACGGCCTCTACACCGTCGCCGCGATGTGGCTCGTCTTCGAGTTGACCGGGTCGACCGCCTACACCGGCCTCGCCGGTTTCCTCACCCAGATTCCGGGCGTGCTCTCGCTGTTCGTCGGCCCCATCGTCGACCGGTCCCGGCTCGACCGGGTGCTCACGCTCTCGGAGGTGGCACAGGGCGTGGTCGTCCTCGTCGTCCCTCTCGCGTGGCTCGCCGAGTCGCTGACTGTCGCGGTCGTGCTCGCGACCATGCCCGTGCTGTCGCTGGTCGGCCTGTTCGCCGGACCGGCCCAGACCGCGGCGGTCCCCCGGCTGGTCCCCGACGGGTCGCTGGTGCGCGCGAACGCGGCGGCGACGGCGGTCGGGAAGACGGTCGACGCGCTCGCCCGCGGCATCGGGGGCGCGCTCGTCGTGCTCGTGAGTGCGGTCGGGGTCTACGTCGTCGACGCGGTCACCTTCCTGGTCGCCGCGGTGCTGTTCGTCGGCCTCGACGTGCCGGGTTCTGCGAGTGCCGATGGCGGCGAGTCCGAGGGCCCATCCCAGACAGGGGACCACGACCCGTTCGACCGCGAGGCGTACGTCCGCGACCTGCGCGAGGGCATCGCGACGCTCACGGACTCGGTCCTCGGCCTGATGCTGGTCGGGAGCCTGTTCGCGAACTTCCTCTTCGGCGTCGCCTTCGCGGTCCTTCCCTCGTTCGCCGCCGACCTCGGCGGTGCGGGCACCTACGGCCTGCTGCTGGCCGGGCTGACCGGCGGCACCGTCGTCGGCTCGCTGTTCTCGTCGTGGGTCGAGTCGGTTCCACTCGGCCGGACGACCATCGTCGGCCTGACGGCATCGGGGGTGCTGTTCGCGGCCAGCGTGCTCGTCGCCCGCCCGCTCGCGTCGGTCGCACTCTTCGCGCTCTCGCGGGTTCCGGTGGGCATCTACAACGTCTCGGTGCTGGCGACGCTCCAGTCCGGCGTGCCAGACGACCGGCTCGGGCGCGTGAGTTCGGTGCTCTCCAGTGCGTCCAGTCTCGTCTCGCCTGTCGGCGTGCTCCTCGGCGGGCTCCTCGGCGAACTGGTCGGCGCGTGGTCGGTCCTGCTCGCGAGCGCGGCCGGGACGGTCCTCACGGCGGCGTACTGGCTGGTGGTGCCGTCGCTCCGGACCTTCGACGCACCCACGGCGGTCGAACCGGGGTCGCTCGGCTAGAAGAGTGCCTCGTCCTCGTCGAGGAGCGTCGCGGAGCCGCCGACCTCCCAGATGGTCGTGCGGACGCCAGTCTCGGCGACCTGTTCCTTGACGCGCTCTGCGTGTTCGGCGGTCGTGTTCACGTAGACGGACGCGCCGGTATCGGTGGAGAACCAGACGGGCACCGAGTCGACGTCGTCGTCGTCCGGGTAGCCCTCGTTGCGGAGTTCGCGTACCTTGTTGAACACGGCGAGCGTGGCCGGCTGCCAGTAGACCCAGCCGTCGGGGCCGGTCATGGTGGTCGCCGCCAGCGAGAGGGAATCGTGCTCGGCGATCTCACAGACGCGGTCGAGGTCGTCGTCGTGCAGCGCGTCCTTCATCTCGACGAGCTGGTCCTGGACGTGGGCGCGCCGGGCGTCGAACATGTGGCTGTCGGCGGCCTCCTCGTGGGCGTCGTCCGTGTTCTTGTACGCGGGGACGAGCGCGACGATGGTCTTCAGTTCGTCGTCGAGCTTCGTCTCGATGCGGTGCGAGCGACAGTCCTCGTCGTTCAGGCCGGCGCTCAGGTAGGAGAAGCCGCCTGTCACGGCACGGGCCGCAGAGGAGGAGCCGACGCGGGCGATGGTCGAGACGTCACCGAGCGTGGCGTCGAGTTCGGCAGCCTCCGCGAGGGCCATCGCGGCGGCCGCGAAGCCCGAGGAGGAGGAGCCCAGCCCGACGTTCGAGGGGAAGGAGTTCTCGGACTCGAGCTTGACCGGGTAGACGGTGTGGGCGGCGTCGGACATCGAGCGCGCCTTCTCGACGACGCGCTCGACGCGGTCGTAGGCGTGGCCGTCGAGTTCCTCGCCGTCGACGATGTAGACGTCCTCGTCGTAGTCCATCGAGAACTCCACCGTCGTCTTCGTGTGGCTCGGGGCTGTGCACACGCTGATGGAATCGTGGTAGGGGAGTCGTTCGATGGAGTCTCGCATACCGTGGTACTTGACGAGGCCCTGGATCGGGTGCGCCATCGCGGTTGCTTTCATACGTTTGTACGCAACGAGTGCGCGCTTAAAAGTCACGGCAAGCGTCTCGACCCTGTCGCTCGCGGTGTCTGTGGTCTGGAACGAAGTGCCGGGCGCCCCGGTGTGGGTCGGCAGTAGCAGTCGGTGGACGCCCGGTAGTCGTGGCCGGACAGGGTCCAGTCGTATCGGTTCGCAAGGTGCTTCGGGCACGAGGCTCCCCCGGACCCCCCTACCCGCCAGCCGGCCGTGCTGGAGCGTGTGTATGGGTGCCTGACGGTTGCTCGACGACGGCCGGCCGGCAAGGTCGGCCGGGGAACGCCTCACGTAGATGATTGTTCTTGACGGGCAAAACGGTGCGGCTTTACGCCTCAGGTGCCCCACCGCGGGAACCGAATCGCTGAAATCCGGGCCCTCGAACACAGCACCATGGGCACGCCACTCGACACGCGGACGGCACAGGCCGAGGCGGTCGTCGACCGATTGCAGGCGGAGTATCCGGACTCGACCATCTCCCTGCGGTACCGGAACCGCCTGGAACTGCTGGTCGCGGTCGTCCTCTCGGCGCAGTGTACCGACGAGCGCGTCAACAAGGTGACCGAGGACCTCTTCGAGAAGTACCAGAGCGCCGCCGACTACGCCGCGGCCGACGAGGCGGAACTCGCCGAGGACATCTACGGCATCACCTTCCACAACAACAAGGCGGGCTACCTCACCGAGGCCGGCCGCATCATGGTCGAGGAACACGACGGCGAGGTGCCCGACACGATGGACGAGCTGACCGACCTCCCGGGGGTCGGCCGCAAGACAGCGAACGTGGTCCTCCAGCACGGCCACGACATCGTCGAGGGTATCGTCGTCGACACGCACGTCCAGCGCATCTCGCGCCGGCTCGGCCTGACCGAGGAGGAGCGACCGGAGGCCATCGAGGACGACCTCATGCCGGTCGTCCCGGAGGAGCACTGGCAGCAGTTCACCCACCTGCTCATCGACCACGGCCGGGCGGTGTGTACCGCCCGCAACCCGGACTGCGGGGAGTGCGTTCTCGCGGACATCTGTCCGTCCGAGAAGGGCGACGGCGCGGTCGACCTGGCGTCGGGCGACCCCTGGTGACCGGCGTCGGCTCCCACCGCGGCTGCGACTAGCCTTCCTGCTCCGGCGTCGGCTCCGACGGCGCCAGCCCCGCGAGCGCCTGCCGGACCTTCGCGTTCTCTTCGACCCGCGCGTCGAGGTCGTCGAGCCGGTCGTCGACCTCCTCGATGGCGCCGGTCAGCCGGTCGACCGCGTCCCCGAGTTCTCGCAACTCGGCCGTCAGGGCCTCCGAGCGCTCCTCGAAGTCCGACCGGAGCGTCTCCATCGATTCTTCGAGGTCGTCGATGCGGTCCAGTTCCGCAGCGTTCGCCTCGACCGACTCGCCGAGGGTCGCACGCTCCTCGCGCTCCGCGCTCAGTTCCTCCGCGAGGTCGGCCTGCTCGGCCTCCAGCGTCTCGATGTCCTCCTGCAGGTCCTCGAGGAGGTCCTTGCCGGTCCCGTTCTCGTCGAGGAACGTCTCCATCGCGTCCGCGTAGGCGGCGAAGCGCTCGACGCGGGACTGGAGGTGGTCGAGCCGGACCTCGGTGCTCGTCCGTGGGTCGAACCCGAGCTTCCGGCGCAGCGTGATGCGCTCGTCCTCCGAGACCGACCCCTCCTCGAGTTCGGCGAGCAGTCGTTCGACCATCCCGTCGTCGCGGGTGGTCGTGGTGGCGTCGGCGTCCGCCTTGTCACCCGCGTCGGCGTCGACCAGTTCGTCGAAACTGAGGTCGTCGAACGGGAGGTCCTCGTCGTCGTCGCTGGTGTCCTCTGGGGCCGCCCGCTGTTCGAACCCCGCCTCGGTGAGGTCCTCCCGGAGGTCGTCGTAGTCGGCCTGCTCGACCGTCTCGCGGAGCGACTCGAACGTCTGGCGCAGCGACGCCGAGGCCGCGTCGTCCTCGGCCGTCGGCTGGCGCTCGCGGAGCACCGAGGTCTCGACCCCCTCGACGCCCTCGATGGACGAGAGGGCGTCCTCGACCACGACGTGCGGGAGGCGGGTACAGACGACCACCCGCACGAGCGACCCGTCGTCTCGCGCCTCGATGGCCGAGAGGTCGGGCTCGGTCTGTAACACGTCCGTCCCGTTCAGCAGCTCGCGGACGACCCGGTACTGCCGGGAGCCGGACCCCTCCACGAAGCGTATCTCGAAGCGGTACAGCCCCTCGGGCGTGGCCGGTTGCTCGTCGCCGTCGGCCTCCGAGATGTCGTGGACGGCGGAGAACACCGGTTCCGGGACGCGCTCGTCGCTCGGCAGCGCGTCGACCGGCTGGAGGTCGACCGTCTCGACCGTCTGGTCGACCGGCAGGTCGTCCGGTTCGTCGACGGCATCGACCCGCTGGACCGACGCGACCGTCGGGCGCGTGTCGAGCGATTCGACCACCGCCGGGTCGGTGACGACGGCCGCGTACTCGGCGGTCGTCGTCTCCTCTGGCGGGACGCGGCCCTGCCAGACCAGCGACCCGTCGTCGAAGGCGCGCCAGTCGCCCGGCGTCTCCGGGACGCCGACGTGGTCGAAGCCGAGGTCCTCGGGGACTGCCTCGACCAGCTGGACGTCGACCGGCACGTCGTACCGCGAATCGAGGTCGAGCCGGACCCGCGTGAGTCCCTGTTCGTCTATCGATACCCGTCTCGTCAGTCGTAACCCCCGGGCGTTGCAAAGCATGGTAACCCCCTGTTCCCCCAACCGGAACAGTTGGATGATAGATAATTCTGTCCAGAATATAAAAACACGGCTTGCTGATTAATGCACTCCCCGGAGGCTAGCCGAATAGGCCGGGCCCTCACCTCGATGGCCGGACAACGTCGGGATATGACGGACGATTCGACAGACGCCGACCAGAACACCCACGTCGAACAGCGCAACGAGGAGGGTATCCCGGACGAGCTCGGAGAGCCGGGCGAGGACCCACCCGACGAGACGGCCGATGCAGTCCCGGACGACGAGGAAGGCGAGGTCGAAGAGGAACACGAGGAGGCGATGGAAGAGCGCGAGGAGGAAGAGCTCGAACCGGGCCAGCACAAGAACACAGACAAGATGAACACCACCGCGGAGAACCAGACCAACGACGACAACGGCCCCGACGAGATGCCGAACCAGGGGCCGAACTGACGCCGCGAGGGGCTCAGAACGGGGCCTCGAGGAACCCGTACCGGATGAGGTAGCGTCCGACGCCCAGCACGTAGGCGAGCAGCCAGAAGACGACGTAGCCGAACACGCCGATCCTGAGGCGGCGACGCCAGTGCGACATGTCCTCGCCGAGCTCGTCCAGGTCCACGTCCTGGTCGGGGTCGTTGTACAGGTTGTAGCGCATCTTCGCGCGGAGGATACGGTAGATGCCCGTGAGCGCGAACACCAGCAGCGCGTACGCCTGGAGCCCGAGGAAGGCGTGCAGTGCCGCCAGGCCACCCAGTTGCTCGAACAGCCGTGGAGCCATCCACGTGACGACCGGGACGGTGTTGAGCACCAGTCCGGTGACGATGAACTTCAGGTGGTAGGTGAGCACCCCCCACGTCACCACGTCGGCGTCGATCATGATCCAGGCGCCGTAGAGGTAGAACGGGAAACTCGCGGTCACGAGCGCCAGCGCGACCGTCGCGATCGTCGTGTCGCCGACCATACGTGTCCCTCGGGGGGCCGTCGGGTTAAACCGTCTGAAACCGGGCGGGGTCGTGCGTTCGGAAAGCGTTTACCGGTCCGGGCCCAAGGGTCGGCAGATGACTCGACCGATACGGGCGGACGGCGGGACCGACGCGGACGTCCCGGACCCGTCAGAGGAGGAACTCCGCCGACGCGTCGAGGAGACCTACGACTTCGAGAACTTCGGCCCGCAGGACATGGCGGAGATGTCCTACGAGGAGTGGGACGCGGTCTTCGACCCCGACTCCTGGATCGTCGGCCAGGAGTTGCTCGAACGGGTCCAGCAGGACCTCCGCGCGCAGGTCGCCGCCCGCGACGTGTTCGCCATCGTCGAGCGCGTCCGGTACGAGGGCGAGGAGTGCGTCCTCGCGTACTCCGACGAGGGGTACGCGCTGGTGTTCCCCGACGGGTCGACCGACGGGTTCGGCACCGTCCTCCGCGACGTGAAACCGACGGTCGCACTCTGCTCGATGGACGACTACGAGCCCTCGGAGGCCCAGGCGAACGCCGTCCTCCCGCACCCGGAGGAGGTGCCCGAGGGCAGCGGCCAGCTCGGGAACTGGATGCTCCAGGCCGTCGCGTTCGTGCTGTCGCTGAGCGCGCTCGCCCTGTTCGGCGGTGCGGCGTTCCTCTCGAACCCGGGGCTGACCGGTGACTCGGCCATCGCTCGCGGAGTGATGGTCGTCGCCGGCATCATCTTCCTCCTCACCGCCATCGTGCTCTTCCTGACGGTCGCGAACGCCCGCCTCTCGGACCGGTTCCGGGCGAAGGAGTACAAGCAACGGCTGCGCGCCGTCGGCCTCGAGGACGGGGAGCGCCCGGAGTTCCTCCCGGACGTCGAGTTCCTCGAGGACTCCCGTCCCGAGACGCGGCGCACGCTGGACGAACCGTCTGAATCTCCCCCCGAGCCGGATTCGTAAACCCGTTCTCGGCGGCGGCATCGGTGGGTTTAAGCGAACCCAATCCTGAGCATTTCATGTATGAATAGGCGGGACTTTCTGAAGGCTGCCAGCGGCGTTGCCGGAGGCGCTGCAGCAGCGAGCACGGCGGCGTCTGCTGCCGGGCAGGAGGAGACAACGACGACCTCCGGAACGTCCGGCACCTCCACGGGGACCGGCACAGGTACTGGGACCGGCACTGGTACCGGCACCGGCACCTCCGGTGGAGGCGGCGGCGGAGGCACAGAGACCGTCAAGGTCGGCCCCGGCGGGAACTACGTGTACACACCCGGCACGGACAGTCCGCTGTACATCACGCCCGGGACGACCGTCGAGTTCGTCTGGGAGTCCGACAACCACAACGTGAACCCCACGAGCGTCCCCGAGGGCGCGTCCTGGGAGGGCCACAAGCCCATCGAGAACACCGGCTTCTCATTCAGTTCGACGTTCGAGACGAAGGGGACCTACGAGTACCAGTGTGACCCACACGCCGGGCTCGGCATGAAGGGGTCCATCATCGTCAACGACAGCGGCCAGGCCCCCTCCAGCGGTGGCGGGGGCGGTGAGGTCGACCCCGAGCACATGGGCGTGCCGTTCCAGGCCCACTGGGTCGGCATCGCGACCATCCTCGCGATCCTCGCCTCGCTGATGTTCACGTTCTACATCGTCAAGTACGGGGAATCTGCACACAGCAGTAGCCCCGGGAGGAAGTAAGCCATGTCCACGAAAGGAAGCAACTACGGTGACATCCACCGGTACGAACCGGCTCGCGAGAGCACGGCTGCCGCGGTCGCGATCGTCTTGCTGACCGTCATCGAGGTCGTGTTCGTCGGCGTGTTCACCTACGGACTCGTCAGCGGCTGGGGCCTCGACGAGGTCGGGAACATGTACCTCGGATTCCTCCTCGCGATCATCTTCATCGACCTCGCGTTCATCCTGCTGCTGTACCGCAAGGAGTTCCTCCCCGACGTGATGATCGTCAAGAAGCGCCGTCGCAAGTGGGAGGACCTCTACATCCGTGAGGAGGACGTCGATGGCGTGAGCCTCGGCGGCGGCTCCGCCATGGACACACTCAAACGTGCGGTCTACCCATATTACAAGAAGTAAACCATGCCAGTTGACGAAGACAAATATCCGGTCGAATCGGACCGTCGCCGCTTCGTGAAGGGCGTCGTGGGCGGCGCGACACTCGCGGGCATCACGACCGCGGGGTCCGCCGCAGTGAACTCCGCGACAGCCCCGAGCGGTGAAGGCGGTGGGACGACGACCTTCCGGGCGGTCGAGAACACGGACGGTCCCGCACCCCGCGGGATGCCACAGATTCCCATCGAGCTCGAACCCATCGATGGTGAAGACGACTTCTACATCAAGGGCCTCTGGCCCGAGGTGTCCACCGAGAACCAGCAGGGCCGTGAGGTCACGGTCGCCAAGCAGCAACTCGGTGGCGTCACCTACTCCTCGGAGTGGTTCCAGTACTGTGGCGTCCAGACGTACTCTGGCGTCTACCCCAACGCGGCGGAGGAGAACTCCGACCTGACGAACTACTTCCGGTACACCAACAGCTCCCAGTACGAGTGGCAGTCCAACGATGTCAGCGGTGGCGACCGCATGAAGCTCAGCGACTTCGAGGACTACAAGACCTGGGAGAACGGCGTCGGCACGCCCGGTATCGGGAAGCCGGCGACGGGCACCTGGCGCTCGGAAGGCCTCGAGCCGGCAGAGACGATGCCGGTCGAGGTCATCCGCTCCGAGAAGATCGAGCAACTGGCGAAGGAGAACCCCGACAGCTGGCTCGCCGCCAGCACCGAGAAGGGTGTGATGGCACACCTGAACAAGTGTACGCACTTCTGTTGCGTGCCGGGGTTCAAGAAGGAAGGCTCCGGCAAGTTCGGCGCGGCAGACGCGATCTACTGCCAGTGCCACCAGTCGGTGTACGACCCGTTCAACATCGTCGAAGCATCGTTCGTGGCACTGCCACGTCCGGATAAGGAGTAACAATGAGTCTCGAGAAGAAAGACGAATACGACCACGGCGGGTGGATGAAGACGAAGGACCTCACGCCCGTGGAGAAGACGTACCTGACCGTCCTCATCTGGATGGACAAGCGTCTTCGGCTCGTGGACTACCTGGAGCTGGTCGAGAACCTCTACTACAAGGTCAACCTCCAGATGCCCAAGAGCCACACGGAGCAGTACAACCTCGACAACAAGTTCTGGTACTGGTACCCGTTGTACGCGTTGGGGAGTTTCTCCACGATAGCGTACGTGGTGGCCGCGCTCTCTGGCGCGCTGCTCGGGTTCTACTACTCGCCGGCGACGACGGGCGACCCGTCGACCGCGTACAACAGCATCGTGTTCATCATGACCGACCTGAACTTCGGGTTCATGCTCCGGTCCATCCACCGGTGGTCGGCCCAGGTGATGGTCGCGGCGGTGTTCCTGCACATGCTCCGTGTCTACTTCACGGGCGCGTACAAGGAGCCGCGCGAGCTGAACTGGATCCTCGGCATCATCCTCATCTCCCTGACGATGGTGTTCGGGTACACCGGCTACCTGCTCCCGTGGGACCAGCTGGCGTACTGGGCGGGCCAGATCGGCGTCGAGATGTCGCTGTCCATCCCGCTCGCGGGTGAGTGGGTCGCCCAGCTCCTGTTCGGCGGCTTCTCGCTGAGCCAGGCGACGCTCCAGCGCATGTACATCCTGCACGTGTTCGTGTTGCCGTTCGTGGTGACGACGCTCATCGCCATCCACATCGGCATCGTCTGGATGCAGGGAATCGCGGAACCGCACTAGAACCATGGCAGACGAAAACGACAACGAACCTATGACGGACGGCAGCGGTACTGGCATCGTCGCGCCGGACGACGAGGTCCCGACGTGGCGCGAGCGCAAGGAGCGCACGCAGGGCCTCTCCCGGCTGACGTACGAATACTTCGAGCGCGCACGCCGCGAGGACCAGGACCTGCGCATGGAGTCCGACTACGTCGAACGTGACGTGCTCGGCTTCCCGACGTGGCCCCACGAGATGATCCGCAACCTCGCCCTGACGAGCTTCTTCGTCGGGATGATCATCTTCCTCTCGGCCACGCTCCCGCCCCACATCGGGCCGCCGGCCGACCCGTCCACGACGCCGGCCATCATCCTGCCCGACTGGTATCTCTACTGGTCGTTCGGCCTGCTGAAGCTCGGTCCCCTC
Organism: Haloarchaeobius amylolyticus; assembly: GCF_026616195.1. NCBI lineage: Archaea > Methanobacteriati > Methanobacteriota > Halobacteria > Halobacteriales > Halorubellaceae > Haloarchaeobius > Haloarchaeobius amylolyticus. The sequence continues at coordinate 937,034 of NZ_JANHDH010000002.1, read as the reverse complement.
AACCCCGAGCTGAGCATCCTCGGCGGGAAGAAGCTCGTCTCCGACCGCACCTACGGTGTGCTCGCGAACGTGGTGGTCGTCGGCTTCATCGCCATCGTGCCCTTCCTGAACAAGGGGAGTGCACGCCGCCCCGTCGAGCAGCCGTTCTGGGCCGCAGTCGGTGTGATGGGCGTGGTGTTCGCGTTCACCATCTCCGTGCTGTCGGTCAAGAATCTGGTGCCGATGGACTCCCACCTGCTGTTCGACCTGACGTGGCTCATCCCGCCCATCGCCGGGCTGGTCGCCTACGCGGTCTTCAAGTCGATGCAGGAGGGCTACATGTACAGCCTCAACCGGCGCTACTACCGCCTGCGCCCGCCGAAGTAACACCTCCCGTTCTCTCCTCCCATGGACGATACAGACGACGCACAGTCGACAGAACCGAGTGGCCCGCGGGGCCGCGAGGTCGAGGTCCCGATGCGCGTGTACAAGACGGTGACAGTGGTCGCCACGCTGCTGGCGATGGTCGGCGTCATCGCTGGATTCGTGTTGCTCGATTCGGCGACGAACCGCGCGACGGCCGAACTCTCCGAGGTGAACGTCGTGCTCGCACTCGTCGGGCTGGCACTCATCGTCGGCGGTGCGGCCGTCTACGCCTTCTCGACCCGCTTTCGCACCGCGGGAATGGGAAAGTCTAAAGACGACTCCTCCGAAGATTCAGACAATGGCTGACGAATTTGGCAAGGGCCTCGCCATCGGCACCGGCGCTGGCCTCATCTGGATGGTGCTCGCCGGATGGTACAACACGCCGAGCTTCGAGGGCGCACAGCTGACCGGCCCGGGGCCGGAGAACCCGGGCGCGTACGACGCCCTCGGCGTCATGGTCAAGAACGGCCTCTTCTGGTTCGCCGTCCTCGGGATGCTGACCTTCTGGGTCGTCATCCCGGCCGCGCGCGAACTGCAGGGACAGCTCGCCGAGTGACGGCTTCTCTCCTGTCGTTCTCCAGCCGGCCAGCGACGCGTGTCGCGGTCGGCAGGGCGCGTCGCGGTTGGCCGGGCGCAGCGTGACCGCAGGACGGATGGACGACTCGCGATGCGAGTCCGTCCGTCGCGCCCGCAGTAAGGTGGTTGCGCCAGTCACGACGAATGCGATACTGCTGGCGGTGCGGATGCGACATCCCGGGCACTCGCAGAGACCAGATAGCGACACCGGTACGAGTCAGGTTCGAGAGTGTGCGAGACGGCCGTGATTCGCGGTCGCGGAGCCGCCCCTCAGAAGCGGACGAGAGCGACGCGACACTGGAGCGAGGGAGGAACAGGTGGAGACACGCGGGGAGGACAGGGACGAGGGACGGACCGTCGAGAGTGGCGGCCCGCTGGCTGGGCGGCGCCGAACGCGAGAGGATGGAGTCGCCGGTTCAGACGATGGCCGTCCAGACGTCCTTCACGAGGAAGAACAGGGACTGGAACCCGGCGTAGGCGAGGACGAACACGGAGGCGCCGAGGGCGCCCTTCGGGGCACGGGGTTTCGCGTCCTTGCGGACGTCGACCTCGCGGACCTCGAACTCGAAGAAGTCGGCGAGGAACATGCCGATGATGAGCATCGAGAGGACGATGCCGCCGTGCTGTTCGACGGTGGTGTAGTAGAACGTCGCGAGGATGAGCACGACGTTCGTGGCCTCGTGGGGCAGGTAGCGCGAGAGCGATTCGGTGTCCTCGTCTTCGGCCTGCTTCACGTCGTTACGGTACGCGAGGAAGCGCGTGGCCATGTTGACCACGACGAGCACCAGCAACAGGTACTCGATCGCCAGGACCCCGCCGACGACCTCCTGGGCGAGCACCTGGTCGAGGGGTCCGAACATCGTATCTGGATCCATGTTCGTGTCTCGGTGGTGGTTCCATTAGAGTTTTTCCAAAGCGGCCTACCATCGGGCACCGCTCTCGGCCGTGCAGACGAGGGTGAGTTCGGGGCCCGCAGAGAGCGAGACGGTGACCGCGGGGCCGACCTCGCGGAGTGCGCGGTCGTCGACGCGCAGCGACACGGTCCCCTCGTCACGTTCGACGGAGAGCTGGAGGTCGTCGTCCGCGACGACCCAGTGGTCGGCCTGGATGGCGAAGGGCGCGATGGGGACGACGACGCCGGTTCCGGTCCCGGGTTCGAGCGTCGGGCCACCGGCCGCCTTCGCGTAGCCGTGGCTGCCCGTCGGGGTCGAGACGACGACGCCGTCGGCGCGGAACTGCGAGACGAGGTCGCCGCGGGACCGGACCGCGTACTCGGAGATGCGCGCAGGCTCTGCAGTCACGAGCGTCACGTCGAAGAGGGCGACCGCGTCCTCGCCGTCGATGGTCACGTCGAAGCAGCGGCGGGACTCGGTCGTGGCCTCGCCCCCGAGCGCGTGCTGGAGTGCCTCGGCGAGGGCGTGGTTCGGGACCGACCGGACGCCCCGCCCCGCGTCGACGGGCAGGACGGGCACGTCGATACCGGCGCGGACGAGGTCGAGCAGGGCCGACTCGCCGAGCGCGACGACGAACGACGGCGACGCGCCGACGAGGGTCGCCGGGTCGTCCACGAGCGGAACGCCACCGGCGTCGGCGACGGCTGACTCGGCCGCGGCGACGCGCGCAGCCTCCGGCTCACCTGCGACTCCCACCGACGGCGACGACTCCTCGTCACCCACCACGCTGTCCATGTGTCGTAGTGGCGCCCCCGCCGACAAAAAAGGCTCCACTCCGTCGTCGGGTCCGGGGTGACCCGTGTCGCCTCACTCGGACTCGTCGTAGGGCCAGTCGCCGGTGATGCGCATGCCCTCGGCCTGGTCCTCGTCCTCCAGCGCGGCCGCGATCTCGTCCGGCCGGCGGTGGGCGGCCGCGAACTCGTCGCTGGCGAGGTGGACCGCGAGGTCGCCGAGCAGGATGGCCTGTTCGCGCAGGTCGCGCTTCTCGAGTTTGTCGAGCGTGTCCGCGTGCGTGTGTCCCCAGCCGCGGCCGGTCCCGCTGGACTCGCCGTAGACGTGGTAGCCGGGGACGCCCCACTGGACGAAGGGCCAGTGGTCGCTGTGTGGGCCCTGTTTGGGGACCGCCTTGAGCGGGTGGTCGAGTCGGTCGCCGACGGTGTCGAGCGCGTCCGACAGCTCCGGGAAGCCGTGGGTGTAGAACGCGAGGTCGCGGGCCTGAACGACGCCGTCGTTGTTGAGGACCGCCTTGACGTCGTCGAAGTCGGTCTGGTCGGCCTCGTGTTCGGCCCCGACGAGCCCGACCTCCTCGGCGCCGAAGCAGACGAACCGGACGCGCGTGTCGAGTTCGTCCTCGCGGTCGGCGAGCAGGCGCGCGAGTTCGACGACCATGGCGGTGCCGGCGCCGTTGTCCATCGCGCCGGTCGAGATGTCGTGGGCGTCGACGTGGCTCGTCACGAGGACCGCCTCGTCCGTGTCGGGGCCGAGTTCGGCGTGGACGTTCTGGCTGGTCGCGTCGTCCGTGGTGGCCTCGACCGAGACGGTCACGGCCTCGCCGTCGTACTGCCGGGCGAGCTGTGCGCCGGTCTCGGCGGCGACGCCGACGGCCGGAATCTCGCCGATGGGGTCCTCCTGCGTGCCGACCGAGCCGGTCGGCGGGAGGTACCCTTCGACGTGGTTGCGGTAGACGAAGGCGGCGGCGCCCGCCTCGACGGCGTGGTAGTACTTCTCGCGTCGGTGGATGTAGCGGTCGTAGTGGTCGGGGATGTCGGACCGGACCATGACGACCTTGCCCTCGCAGTCGGCGTCCTCGAAGTCCTCGGGCAGGCCGTACCCGAGGTCGAGCAGGTCGCCGCTCGCCGACGCGCCCGGACTCCGGGGGAGCGCGATGCACTCGTGCTGTTGCGAGAAGGTCTCGTCGCCGGCGTCGACCGAACTGCTGCCCCGTTCCCAGCCCTGGATGTCGAACTCGTCGAGGTGCGCGTCGCGCGCGCCGGCCTCGGCGAGTGCGTCGCGCGTCAGCTCGGCCGCGTCCCGCTCTCCCGCGGACCCGGCCATCCGGTTGCCGACGTCGACGAGCCGCTCGAGGTGGTCCCATCCGGTGTCGCTGACGAACGTGCGGCCGATCCAGGTAGACATGGTCAGCCGTGTGGGCCCGCCACGCGTAAGGATTGCGACTCCGGCACATGGCTAACGATTTTTCATTGGAGAGTGTCGATTCGGCCGTTACTCGCAACATACTGCACCCGAGTTTAAATACTGAGTCTACTATTCCTCGCCGAAACCCTGCCGAGGCGATGTTTTATTACCTATTGGCCCTATCATCCGATAGACCCTCAGGTGGTCCTAATGTCAAGTGAGGCCCAAAATCTCGTTCGTGTTATGTCCCCGGGCGGCTCTGCCGTCGGTGACCGTCAGCTCTCGGAACAGGAGGCGAAGTCCCTCTACGAGACGATGGTGCTCGCCCGGACATTCGACGAGAAGGCCATCAGCCTCCACCGGCAGGGGCGTATCGGCACCTACGCCCCCATGCGCGGGCAGGAAGCCGCCCAGATCGGCGCGGCCGCCGCCCTCGCAGACCGGGACTACCTGTTCCCGACGTACCGCGACCACGCGATGTTCGTCCAGCGCGGTATCGACCTGCGCGAGGTCCTCCTGCACCTGCTCGGCGACGGGCAGTACATCGACCGCGAGGACCCGGCGGGCCTCACTACGTTCCCCATCACCATCCCCATCGCGACCCAGCTCCCCCACGCCGTCGGCATCGGGATGGCCGCCCAGCTCAAGGGCGACGACGTCGCCTCCCTCGTCTCCTTCGGTGACGGCGCGACCTCCGAAGGCGACTTCCACGAGGCGTTGAACTTCGCGGGCGTGTTCAACACCCCGACGGTGTTCTTCTGCCAGAACAACGGCTACGCCATCTCGGTGCCGCGCGAGCGCCAGACCGCCAGCGCGACCATCGCCCAGAAGGCCCAGGCCTACGGCTTCGAGGGCGTCCGCGTCGACGGGAACGACGTGTTCGCCGTCCACGAGGTCATCACCGAGGCGCTCGAGAAGGCCAGGAACGGCGGCGGGCCGACGCTCATCGAGGCCGTCACCTACCGCCGCGGCGCCCACACCACGACCGACGACCCCTCGAAATACCGCGACGAGGACGACGCCGCCGACTGGCTGCAGGAGGACCCTCTCGACCGGTCGCGCACCTACCTCGAGGAGGAGTTCGACTGGTCCGCAGAGGACGAGGAGGCTGTCCACCAGTGGGCGAAAGAGGAGGTCGCCGCGGCCGTCAGCGCGGCCGAGGAGCACACCGGGTACGAGCCCGAGGAGATGTTCGAGCACGCCTACGCCGAGATGCCGGACCACCTGCGGCGCCAGCGCCGCGAGATGGTCGACGAACCGCGCGTCGACCACTGACCGGCGCCGTTCCGACCGCGAGTCAGAGCAGCCCTTCTTCTCGCATCGCCGCGATCACGTCGTCGACGACCTCGTCAACCGACTCGTACGGGAACGACTGGTAGTCGGCGAGCCGGACCGCCAGCTCCATCGCGCTGTAGCGCTCCTCGCCCACCTCGAACCGCGTCTGTGGCCCGCCGGGAATCGCCGGTACGAGGTCGAAGGGGTCCGCGACGGGGTACTCCGCGGATTCCAGCGCGGCCGTGAGCTGGGCCCGGAGTTCGCGCTCGACCGCGTCGTCGTCCATACCTGCGGGTCGGGCGTGGGGGCGCAAAAACGTTCCCCGCGTGCCGAACTGGGGGGTCAGTCCTCGGTGAACTCATCCAGCAGCGTCTCCAGACTGTAGCTCTGGAGCCCGCGCGGGTCGTCCCACAGCGTGTCGATGACGTAGGTGGAGTTCGTGCGCTGGACCTCGGGGACCTCCTCGAAGTCCCGGATGATGCGGCCGACCATGTCGCTGTCGCGCAGGCGCGCGATGGCGATGAAGTCCGTCTCGCCCATCGTCGAGAACACCTGCGTGACGCCCTCGATGTCGCGCAACTGGTCGGAGACGACCTCGTGGGGGCCGCTGTAGTCGGCCAGCACCTCGACGATGACGGTGACGCTCAGGCCGAACGCCTCCTTGTCGATGTCGTAGAGGTCGTTCTCGACCACGCCGGCCTCCTTGAGGTTGTTCAGTCGGTAGTGGATGGTCGACACCGGGATACCCGTCTCCTCGTGGAGTTTCTCGGGACTGCCCGTCCCCAGTTCGGCGATGGCCTTGAGCAAGCGCACGTCGCGTTCGTCCATTGCGTGAGGGGTCGGTAGCCACCGTAATGAACGTTCGGCACATTCTGTTTCGAACCAGATTCGAATATAATCTAGATTCTCGTAGATACTGTTTACAAACCCGAATATTCTCACTATTCAGACCACTAATTCTGTTCCCCTTGCGCAACTCTTTAATATCGGCAATCGTCCGTAGTTGCAGATACGAACATGATTCACGCGAACCTTTGGAGAAGACTTTCAGATACGAGCGGAATGTTCCTGATTCTCGCAATCCTCTGGGGGACCTCGTTCGTCGCCATCGAGGTCGGTCTGCACCACTTCCCACCCATCCTCTTCGCCGCGTTGCGGTACGACGTGGCGGGGCTCATCGTCCTCGGGTACGCCCTGTACTCGACGGACCGCTGGCGTCCCCGGACCCGCCAGGAGTGGCTCCAGACGGCCGTCACCGCGGTCTTCGTCTTCGCGGCGTACCACGCCCTGCTCTACATCGGCGAACAGCACATCTCCGGGGCGGTCGCCGCGGTCGTCATCAGCCTCTCGCCCATCCTGACCGCGGGCTTCGGGAGCGTCCTCAAGGTCGACGACCCGCTCCAGCCACTCGGGGCCATCGGGTTCCTCTGTGGCATCGCGGGCGTCGTGGTCGTCGTCCAGCCGGAACCGGGTACCGCGCTCTCGAGCAGTCTCATCGGCGTCCTCCTCGTCTTCATCGCGGGGACCAGTTTCGCGCTGGGGAGCGTCCTCACCCGCCCCCTGCACACCGGCCTCCCCGTCCAGACGATGGAGGGCTGGTCGATGCTCCTCGGCGCCGGGCTGCTCCACGTCGTCAGCCTCGGGCGCGGCGAGTCGTTCGCCGCCATCGAGTGGACCGGGACCGCGGTCGTCTCGCTGGCGTACCTCACCCTCGTCTCGGGCGTCGTCGCCTTCCTGCTCTACTTCGAGCTGCTCGACCGGCTCGGCCCGACCGAGATCAACCTCGTCGGCTACCTCGAACCCGTCGTGGCGACCGCCGTGACCTGGCTCCTCTTCGGCGACCTCGTCGACAGCACGACCCTGTTCGGGTTCGCCGTCATCTTCGCCGGCTTCGCTCTCATCAAGCGTCACGCGCTCTCCGGGTTCCTCCGTGACCGGGTGCCGGTCGGCCGCCGGTTCTGACGGCGACACACCGGCAATCGCCGATACCTACCGGTAGTGGCTCTCTGCGGCGGAACGCGCGCGTTTCGGCCTGTTTTTACGTGTCCGGTCCGGGAGTCTCTCCCATGACCTCGTTCGACTTCGACTACGACCTGCTCGTCGAACTCACGGAGACCCACGGCGCCCCGGGGTACGAGGACACCGTCCGCGACATCGTCCGACGGGAACTCGAGCCCGAGGTAGACAGCATCGAGAGCGACGGCATGGGCAACCTCGTCGGGACCGTCGAGGGTGACAGCGACTACAGCGTCCTCGTCGCGGCCCACATGGACGAGATCGGCTTCATGGTCCGCCACGTCGACGAGAACGGCTTCGTCACCATCGACGCGCTCGGCGGCTGGGACCCGCAGATCCTCCGGGCGGAGCGCGTCAACGTCCGGACCGACGACGGCGACCTCCCCGGCGTCATCGGCTCGGTCCCGCCCCACACCGGCGGCGAGGACGACGACGAGGAGCGCACGGTCCACGACGTGAAGGTCGACCTCGGCCTCCCCGCGGCCGTCGTCGAGGAGCGCGTCTCCGTCGGCGACCTCGTGACGATGGCCCAGCGAACCGAGGCCCTCGGCGAGTGCGTCTCGGGGAAGGCCATCGACAACCGCGTCTCGGTGTTCATCATGCTCGAACTCGCCCGGCGCATCGAGGACCCCGACGTGACGGTCCACTTCGCCGCGACGGTCCAGGAGGAGGTCGGCCTCCGCGGGGCAGAGGCACTCGGCGTCGACGTGGACCCCGACCTCGCCATCGCGCTCGACACGACCGTCGCGAACGACATCACCGGCTTCGAGAAGTGGGACTACATCACCGAACTGGGTGAGGGCGCGGGTATCAAGCTCAAGGACTCCTCGGTCATCACGAACCCGAAGGTCCACCGCCGGCTCCGCGCCATCGCCGAGGACGAGGACATCCCCCACCAGTTCGAGGTGCTGCCCTCGGGCGGGACCGACACCGGCGGCCTCCAGTACTCCCACGGCGCGCTCCCGGTCGGCGCGGTCTCCATCCCCACTCGCTACCTCCACACGCCGACAGAGGTCGCCCACGGCGACGACATCGCCGCCTGCATCGACCTCACGGCGGCCTTCCTCGAGACGGAGGACGGTTCGCACGACTACACGCTGTGAGCCGTATCGAAGATTTCACTACAACCCACTCCCAAGCGCCCAGTATGAGCCGCGACACAGAGGACGCGCCCGTCTCTCGCCGGCAGTTTCTGCAGGGCGTCGCAGGGGCAGCAGCCGTCGCAGCGACGGCCGACTCGGCCAGTGCACAGTCGACCAAGACGGTGGAGGTCGGACCGGGCGGCAACTACGTCTACACCCCGGGTACCGAGGACCCGCTGTACGTCGCTCCAGGGACGACCGTCGAGTTCGTCTGGAAGTCCGACAACCACAACGTGAACCCCACGAGCGTCCCCGAGGGCGCGTCCTGGGAGGGCCACAAGCCCATCGAGAACAACGGCTTCTCGTTCGAGTCCACGTTCGAGACGATGGGGACCTACGAGTACCAGTGTGACCCCCACGCCGGACTCGGCATGAAGGGGACCATCATCGTGAACGAGAGCGGCCAGGCCCCCTCCAGCGGCGGTGGCGGCGGTCCGGTCCTGCCGGACTCCGCGAAGGCGATCGGCGTGGCGACCCTCGGTGCGATGCTGTCGGTCCTCTCGCTCGCCTTCGTCTTCCTCAAGTACGGCGGCGACTACGACACGCCCGAATAATCGAGAACGGTACCTTTTCGACGGCGGGTCCTGAACCCGCGCCTGATGTACATCATCATCGTCGGGGCGGGCAACATCGGGACGCCCCTCATCGAGATCGCGACCCGCGACGAGAACGAGGTCGTGGTCATCGAGCAGAACGAGGCGAAGGCGGACGCCGCCGCCCGCCAGTTCGACTGTCTCGTCATCAACGCCGACGCGACGGTCGCCGAGACGCTCGACGAGGCCGGCATCGACCGCGCCGATGCCATCATCTCGACGACAGACCAGGACGCCACCAACATCATGGTCTGCCTGCTGGCGAAAGAGCGCGAGGTCCCCGCGGTCGTCAGCGTCGTCCACAACCCCGACCACATGAACCTCTTCGAACGTGTCGGGGTGTCGACGATGGAGAACCCGCAGCGACTCATCTCGGAGTACCTCTACCGCGCGGTCAAGCGCCCCTCCATCAAGGACTACATGAAGGTCGGGGACACCGCCGAGGTGTTCGAGATCACCGTCGACGAGGGTGCGCCCATCGCGGGCTACACGCTCGAGGAGGCGAACCAGGAGGGCGTCATCGGGCACGGCATCCTCATCGTGGCCATCGAGCGGAACGGCGAGGGTGACCCGCTCACCCCCCGCGGCGACACCGTCGTCCAGCCGGGTGACCTCCTCACGGTGTACTCCCAGCGTGGGGCTGCACCCGACGTGACCGACGTGTTCGGGCACTACGAGGACCACGAGCTCAGATAGATGCCCCGTAGTCGAACCGTCGGCGGCGTCCCGACCGACCTCGCCATCATCGCCCGCGACGTGGGGACCCTGCTGTTGATGCAGGCGGGGCTGATGACCCTCACCGTCGGGGTCGCCCTCGTCTTCGGCGAGTTCTACCCGGCGCTCGGGTTCCTCACCGCGGGCGGTATCACGGCACTGCTCGGCGAGCTCGCCCGCCGGGCGTTCGCCGACGCACCCGAGCCGAAGATGAAACACGGGATGGTCATCGCCGCCGGGGGCTGGTTCGCGACGGCCGTCTTCGGCGCGCTCGCGTTCTTCCTGGTCGCCTGGATGACTCCGGAGAGCGTCATGAACGGCTTCGTCCCGGGCGGGACGGACACGAGCGACTGGTCGGTCGTCACGGCCGGCGGCCTCGCGACGAAGTCGAGCCTCGGCTACTTCCGGAACCCGCTGCACGCCATGTTCGAGTCGATGAGCGGCTGGACCGGGAGCGGACTCACGATGGCAATCCACGAGCCGTCGCTGCCCCGCTCCGTCCAGTGGTGGCGCTCGCTCATCCAGTACGTCGGCGGCGTGGGCGTCATCGTCCTCACCGTCTCCATCCTCTCGCGACCGGGGAGCGGGAGCTACGCGCTCTACCGGTCGGAGGCGCGCGAGGAGAAGATCCACCCGAGCGTGGTCTCGACCGTCAGGACCGTCTGGAAGATCTTCGTCGGGTACACCCTGCTGGCCGTCGCCGCGCTGTTCCTCGTCATCTGGCTGGCCGAGGGCTACCCGGTCGGCGAGGCGCTCTGGCACGCGCTGAACCACGCGATGACCGGCCTCTCGACCGGCGGGTTCTCCGTGACGGACAACTCGATGGAGACGTACAACTCGCCGCTCATCGAGACCGTGCTCCTGCCGGTGATGACACTCGGCGCCATCGCCTTCCCCATCCACTACGCCATCCTCTCGGACGGGCGCTGGCGCAAACTGTACGAGGACCTCCAGACGCGCTGGCTGTTCCTGCTACTCGGGGGCGGCATCGTCGCGCTCAGTGCGCAGAACGTGCTCGTCGGGCTGGCGTCGGCGGGCTACGGTGCGACCGTCCCCTCTCCGGTGTCGGGGCTCTCGACGGCCCAGTTCGACGCCATCCGAGACGGGACCTTCCAGTGGGTGAGCGCGCTCTCGTGTACCGGGTTCCAGTCCTCGCCCATCGGCCGGTGGTCCGACGGGGGGAAGTTGCTCGTCTCGGCGGCGATGACGATGGGCGGTGCTGCCGGGTCGACAGTCGGCGGCATCAAGATCATCCGCGGCTACACCGTCTCGAAGGGTATCCAGTGGCAGTTCTCCCGGGTGTTCCTGCCGGCGAACGCGGTGGTCAACGTGGACATCGGCGACCGGACGCTCGGCCGCGAGGAGATGGACCGGGAGTTCTCCGAGGCGGCGATCGTCAGCATGCTCTGGCTCATCCTGTTGCTCGCGACGAGCCTCGTCATGGTCAACGTCGCGGGCCCCGACTTCAGCTACGCTGACGCGCTGTTCGAGGTCGCGAGCGCCCAGGGGAACGTCGGCCTCTCGACGGGCATCACCGGTCCCGACATGCCGGTGGTCGCGGAGGCGATGTTCCTGCTGAACATGTGGGTCGGACGGCTGGAGATCATCCCCGTGCTGGTGTTCTTCCGGTCGGCGCTGAAGGGCCTGAACCCGTGAGCTGGGGGCGAACAGGTGGCACCGGTCGCGGTCGTTGGTCGGGTCGGCCGCCGCGGTGCCACACACCCGCGGGACGGCGGCCGGCGCTGTTCAGGTGATACCGGGGGTGGCCGCGGCTTCGCACAAGAAGGGTCGCCTGTCCGGTGCTCGGACGACTCAGTCCTCGGCGTACAGCAGCACGCGGCCGCACTCGGTGCAGATCTTCGCCGAGACGGTCTCCCAGCCGCCGACACCGAGGAACCCACCGTCGGCGTCCTCGGGCTTGACGACCAGTTCTTTCGTGCCGGTTCCGGCTCGTCCGTCGACGAGGTCTCCGTCGCAGTCGGGACACTGTGAGGGCGGCATCGTTCTCGGCTGGTAGGGGCGCGATATTCAAACTACCGTCGCGCCGTGGCGGTCGCTCTGCGGTCGTGAGAACGGAGAGAGGAAGTCTGTGACGAGGAGGCTGCGGCGTCAGGCGAACGTCTTGGAGACGTCCGGGTCGTCCTCTTCTTCGGCCTGGATCTTCTCCCACGCGGCCTCGAAGTCGGCCATCGTGATGGTGCGACGGTCGTCGCGGATGGCGAACATCCCGGCCTCGGTGCAGACCGCCTTGACGTCGGCACCGGAGGCGTTCTCGGCCATCCCGGCCAGTGCCCCGAAGTCGACGTCGTCGGAGACGTTCATGTCGCGGGTGTGGATCTGGAAGATGATCTCGCGGCCCTCGGCGTCGGGCTTGGGGACCTCGATGAGGCGGTCGAACCGGCCCGGCCGGAGGATGGCGCGGTCGAGCATGTCGAAGCGGTTCGTCGCCGCGATGATGCGGATCTCGCCGCGGTCCTCGAAGCCGTCCATCTCGGAGAGCAGCTGCATCATCGTGCGCTGGACCTCGGCGTCGCCGGAGGTCTTGGACTCGGTGCGCTTGCTCGCGATGGCGTCGATCTCGTCGATGAAGATGACGGCGGGCTCGTGGTCGCGAGCGACCTGGAACAGGTCCCGCACGAGCTTTGCGCCCTCGCCGATGAACTTGTGCACGAGCTCGGAGCCGGCCATCTTGATGAACGTCGCGTCGGTCTGGTTCGCGACGGCCTTGGCCAGCATCGTCTTCCCGGTACCCGGCGGGCCGTAGAGCAGGACGCCGGACGGCGGGTCGATGCCGACCTCCTTGAACGCCTCGGGCTTCTCGAGGGGCATCTCGACGGTCTCGCGGACCTCCTGCATCTGCTCTTCGAGCCCACCGATGTCCTCGTAGGTCACCTCGGGGCTCTTCGTTACCTCCATCACGCGGGCCCGCACGTCGGTCTCGTTGCTGAGGGTCTTGACGATGGAGAGCGAGTTGTTGACCGCGACCCGCATGTCGGGTTCGAGTTCGTCACGCATCTCCTCGGTGACCTCGGTGAGCGCCTCCTGGTTGTTGCCGTGTTGCTTGATGATGACGCCCTCGTCCGTGAGTTCCTGGACGGTGGCGACGAACAGCGGCGATTGCTTGAGCTTCTTGTTCTCGTGGGTGAGACGCTCCAGTTTCTGCTGGTACTTGTTGTTCTCTGCGTTGGCGTCGAGGAGCTTGTCGCGCATCTCGTCGTTCTGGGACTCGAGCACGTCAAGCCGCTCCTGGAGAGCTTCTATTTTCTCCTGCTGGGACGCCTCCTCCTCGTCATAGGGAAGGTCGACGTCGTCCACAGTGTCGGTCATCACAGTGGCATTAGGTTCTGATTCTTAAGAGGCTTCGGGTGGCTCACCGACAGGGTGAAGAACCTGTCGGTAGGCCTCGTGTCCGGTGATTCTGGCCGGTCGGTCGTCGCGAATCACCGGCACACAGAATTACCGATAGGAATAATTTGATACAGCAAGTATTATTAGAGAGTATCCAGAAGGGATGGATACGATGAGCGCAACCGAACTGGAAGGGACCGAACAGACGGCCGGGAGCTGGGACGACGTCCGCGACCTCCCGCCGAGTGCGAAGCTCGTGGCCAAGGTGCTGGAGTACAACGACACGCTGACCCAGAGTCAGCTCGCCGAGGAGACGCTCCTGCCGCCGCGGACCGTCCGCTACGCACTCAACCGTCTGGAGGAGGCGGACGTGGTCAACTCGCGGTTCTCGTTCTCCGACGCCCGCAAGCGACTCTACACCCTGAACATCGAGTAAGCCGACCGACGCGCCGGCGACACCCCCGCATCGTCGGCACCGACCGCGGCGCGGCACCGTCTACCCATCCGCCGCGCCGCGGAACTGCCGTTCCATTGCGAATCCTTCTCGCTCTCCTGCTTCGAGTGCTCCCGGCGAGCGCCGTCGCCGGTTTCACTTTCACCGCACTCGCGGAACGTCTTTAGGGCATGGGGCGATAGTCCCAGCCATGACACGAGTGATCCACACTGGGGACACCCACCTCGGGTATCGCCAGTACCACTCCCCGGCCCGTCGGCAGGATTTCCTCGACGCGTTCCGACGGGTCGTGGCCGACGCTATCGACGACGACGTCGACGCCGTGGTCCACGCGGGCGACCTCTTCCACGACCGCCGCCCCGGCCTCCAGGACCTCCAGGGGACGGTCGCCGCACTGCGTGACCTCGCCGACGCCGACATCCCCTTCCTCGCCGTGGTGGGGAACCACGAGGGCAAGCGCGACGGCCAGTGGCTCGACCTCTTCGCCGACATCGGCCTCGCGACCCGCCTGGGGCGCGAACCCCACGTCCTCGGTGACACCGCCTTCTACGGCCTCGACTTCGTGCCGCGCTCGCGGCGCGACGACCTCGAATACGACTTCGCGCCCCACGACGCCGAGTACGCGATGCTCGTCACCCACGGCCTGTTCGAGCCCTTCGCGCACGCCGACTGGGACACCGAGCGGCTGCTCGAGGAATCGTCCGTCGACTTCGACGCGCTCCTGCTCGGCGACAACCACGCGCCCGGCGTCGAGGAGGCCAGCGACACCTGGGTCACGTACTGCGGCTCGACCGAGCGCGTGAGCGCGAGCGAGCGCGACGACCGCGGCTACAACATCGTCACGACCGACGACGAGGTGACCATCACCCGTCGCGGCATCCCGGACAACCGCCCCTTCCGGTTCGTGGACGTGGACCTCGCGCCCGGCGAGGGCGTCGAGCGCGTGCGCGAGGCGGTCCGCGAGTACGACTGCGAGGACGCGGTCGTCATCGTCTCCGTGACCGGGGACGGCGAGCCGGTCTCGCCGGCCGCCATCGAGGAGTTCGCCATCGACCGCGGCGCGCTGGTCGCCCGCGTGAAAGACCGCCGCGAGTTCGAGGAGGACAGCAGCGTCGAGGTGTCCTTCGCCGACCCAGACGAGGCGGTTCGCGAGCGCGTGCGTGAACTCGGCCTGAGCCAGGCCGCCCGCGACGTGGACGAGACGGTCCGCGCGAGCAAGGTCGCCGACGCGAACGTCCGCGACGAGGTGAAAGACCGCGTGCAGTCGCTGGTCGACGACGAGGACCTCGGCGCGTTCGAGGCGGTCAACGATGGCGACGCGGCCGGGAACGACGCGGGTGACGACGACGGAGCCGAGGCGACCGACGCCACCACCGAGTCCGAGGAGACAACGGCCGAGACCGGCGCAGAGCCAGCCGATGGCGACGCGGAACCAGCCGACGCCGGTGCGGAGTCAACCGGCAACGACGCGGAACCAGCCGACACCGAGGCCGCTGCCGAGGCCGCCGCGACCGGGGACGACGCCGGGCAGACCTCCATGGGTGATTTCGAATGAGGGTCGACCGCGTCCGCCTCTCGAACTTCAAGTGCTACGGCGACGCCGACCTCACGCTCGACCGCGGGGTCACCGTCGTCCACGGCGTCAACGGGAGCGGGAAGTCGAGCCTGCTCGAGGCCTGCTTCTTCGCGCTCTACGGGTCGAAGGCGCTCTCGGGCACCCTCGACGACGTGGTCCGGACCGGCGCGGACGACGCCGAGGTCGAACTCTGGTTCTCCCACGCCGGGGAGGACTACCACATCGAGCGCCGTATCCGGTACACCAGCGACCGCGCCCAGACCGCGAAGTGCATCCTCGAAGCGCCCGAGGGCACCTTCGAGGGGGCCCGGTCGGTCCGCGGAAAGGTGACGGAACTTCTCCGGATGGACGCCGACGCGTTCGTCAACTGCGCGTACGTCCGCCAGGGAGAGGTCAACAAGCTCATCCACGCCACCCCATCCGAGCGCCAGGACATGATCGACGACCTCCTGCAGCTGGGCAAACTTGAGGACTACCGCGAGCGCGCCAGCGAGGCCCGCCTCGGCGTCAACGACGTGCTCGACAACGTCCGCGGGCGCTACGAGGGGCTGGCGGACCAGATCGCCGAGAAGGAGGCGAAGGACCTCCACGCGACCCTGAACGACATCGAGTCCGACCTCGCGGAGACGAAAGCGAACATCGAGAACTTCGAGCAGCAACTCGAGACGGCGAAGGAGACGAGACAGGAGGCCGAGGACATCCTCGAGGAGTACGAGGAGAAACGCGAGAAGCTCGCGACGGTCGAGGACGACATCGAGGACCTGCAAGAGAGCATCGCCGAGACCGAGCGCGAACGCGAGGAGCTGAAGGCGGACCGTCGCGACCTGCGCGAGGAGCTGTCCGCGGCGCGGGAGACGCGAGACGACCTGGTCGCCGACACCGACCTCGCGGCCGACGTGGACGCCGAGGCGGTCGAGGGGCGCCTGGCCGAGGTCGAATCGGACCTCGACGACCTCAAAGAGCGCGTGAACGACCTCGGGAACGAACTCTCGAACCACCGCGAGCGTGCCGACCGGCTCGAGGAGGAGGCCGACGACCTCGAATCGAAGGCCGAGGGGAAGCGCGAGGAGGCCGAGGCGCTCGCCGACGAGATCGAGTCCGACGAGGCGGCCATCGCGGACCGCCGCGAGAAGGTCGACAGTCTCGAGGACGAGGTCGAGGCCGCGAAGGCGACCTTCGACGACGCGCCGGTCGACTTCGGCGAGGCCGAGGCCCTGCAGGAAGAACTCGAAGGTGAACGCGAGGACCTGCGCGAGGAACGGGCCGACCTCCAGACCGCGGTGGAGCTGCTTCGCAGCAGCATCGAGGAGGCCGAGGAGCTGCTCGCCGAGGGCAAGTGCCCCGAGTGTGGCCAGCCCGTCGAGGACTCGCCCCACGTCGACACCATCGACGAGGACCGCGAAGAACTCGAGACGAAGCAGACCGAGCTCGAATCGGTGGAGGCCGACATCGAGGCCCTCGACGAGCGCATCGACCGGGCCGAGGAACTCGTCGACGCCGAGGACGAGGTCGAGCGACTGCGCGACCAGATATCGAACATGGAGCAGCTCCTCGACCAGAAGGAGTCCGCCCTCGAAGACAAGCGCGAGCGCCGCCAGCGCCTGCACGACGAGGCCGACGAGTTCGAGGCCGAGGCCGAGGCGAAGCGCGAGCAGGCGGCCGAGGAACGCGACGCGCTGGAGGACAGCCGCGAGGCCCTGGGCGAGGCGAACGCCGAGAAGGCCACCGTCGCCCAGCGCAAGGAGACTCTCGACTCGCTCGCTGACACCCTCGACCAGGTCGCCGAACTCGAAGCCGATATCGAACGCCTCGGGGAGAAGCGCGACCTGCTCGGCGAGCAGAACGACGAACGCCGCGACACCCTCGCGGACAAGCGCGAGCGCAAGGCCGAACTCGAGGCGGCCGTCGACGACTCGCAGGTCGAGAACGCCCGGACGGAGAAGAAGCGGGCCGCCGGCTACATCGAGAAGGTCGAAGCGAAGCTCGAGGACCTCGCCGAGACGCGCGACGACCTGCAGGACCGCGCCGGCAGGGTCCGCGGCGAGATATCCGAACTGGAGGAGTTACGCGAGCGGCGCGACGACCTCGGCGAGCGCCTCGACGCCCTCGAATCCCTCTACGCCGAGGCGCAGGACCTCCAGCAGATGTACAAGGACCTCCGGGCTGACCTGCGCCAGCGCAACGTCGAGACGCTGGAACGCATGCTCAACGAGACGTTCGACCTGGTGTACCAGAACGACTCCTACTCGCACATCGAGCTCTCGGGCGAGTACGAACTCACGGTGTACCAGAAGGACGGCGAGACGCTGGACCCCGAACAGCTCTCCGGCGGGGAGCGCGCCCTGTTCAACCTGAGCCTGCGGTGTGCCATCTACCGGCTGCTCTCCGAGGGCGTCGAGGGCGCGGCGCCGATGCCCCCGCTCATCCTCGACGAGCCGACGGTGTTCCTCGACTCGGGGCACGTCACGCAACTGCTGACGCTGGTCGAGACGATGCGCACCGAGTACGGCGTCGAGCAGATCGTCGTCGTCAGCCACGACGAGGAACTCGTCGGCGCGGCCGACTCGCTGGTCCACGTCGAGAAGGACCCGACGACCAACCGGTCGACGGTCAGCCGCGGCGAGCAACCGCTGGCGGAACTGTACTAGTCGCCGGCCTCGCGCAGGATATCGACTCCCTCACGCGCGAGGTCGGTCGCGTCGTAACCGCGTTCGCCCGCGAGCCGGGCCTCCTCGACCAGCCCCGCAGCCCGGAACTCCGTGAGCAGGCCGAGCAGGTCGCTCTCGCAGAGGTCGTAGCGCCCGAGCAGGTCCCGGACCGGGACGGGCCCGTCGTCGGCCAGTTCGACCAGCAGTCCGAGCGAGCGGTCGTCGTGGGTCGCGGAGACGATGCGCCGGACCGCCGGCGAGACGGCACTCGCGGCGGTCTCCAGTGGCGTCTCGCCCTCGGCGGGTTCGAGCCGGTCGTTCTCGACGTACCGTTCCTCGCCGGTCGCCGGGTCGCGCACGAGGCTGGCGTCCCCCGACTCCTTCACGAGGAGGTAGCGGTCGCCGGAGTCGTCGCGGACTGTTCGCATGGCTGCGCGTTGGCGAAGGAGAAGTTAGTCGTTGTCGGCTGCGGAGCCGTCGGGCTCGGTTTCGGTGGTGGCAGCGTCGGCGGTGACCTCGGTGCCGTCGTCCACGTCGTCACCAGCAGTACCGTCCTCGTCGGTCCCATCGTCGTCGTCGCGGCCGAACGTCCGCGTCTGGTAGCGATAGAGGCCGTAGAGGAAGAACACGACGCCGCCGAGGAAGATGCGGCCGCCGAGGTCCCAGTTCCCCCGGAAGAGGATGTACATCCCGCCGAGGCTCACGCCGAGGATGGCGGCGTTGAACACGAGCACCATCGTCCAGAACTCGTACTTCAGCTCGCTGGGCGCGTCGGATTCGTCGGGGACGGATGGTGCCTCGGGCGCCCTGGGGACACGGACCGACGGCGTGAACTCGCCCTCGTAGTCCCGGAGGTCCTCCTCGGGGTCGTACTCCTCCGGTTCGTGCTCGCTACGCTCGTTGAACACTACGTCCAGATAGGTCGGCTCGGATGAAAAGGGTTCTGCGATACGGTCGAGGAGAGCGATAGCAGCCCTCTGGTCTCTGGAGACTCTCGTCCCTACTCGGGGACTCTCGTCTCCCTACGCCACGTCTCGGAGCGCGAACGTCTTGCTTGCTTCGAGCCACGCGAGCGGGTTCTCGGCGTCGTAGAATACGACCCCACCGTCCGTCTCGTATGTCTCGATGGATTCCGTTCCATCTGCCGCGCTCTGGTCGGGCATCGATCCGTCACCGTCGGTTGCGTGGTCGGACAAGCCCAGTCACCTCGCCCCTTGCTAAGTCGTACCACTGTAAAGGTCTTTTTGCCGTGGCAACGACATCATCCGGAGACGGCGGTGGGATTGGACTCGCACGTTCGGTCGACCGAGCGCCGGCCACGATGAACCATCCTTTTAATCGGTGGCCGCTAACGCCCCTGCAATGACCCGACAACAGGCGTCCTTCGACGACTTCGGGGAGTCGTCCGGGGACGCGGACGCGCAGGCCGACGGTGGCGACGACGCGTACGACCTCGTCGCGGAGGCGGAGGCCGTCACGACACCGGGACTGGAGAACTCCGACATCGTCGAGAGCGACGAGGCCCTGTTCCCCGACCCCGAGGGAACGGTCGAACTCGCCGTGATGCAGGTGGACTACACCGTCGAGGGGTCGGGCGACCACGAGGAACCCGTCATCCACGTCTTCGGGCGGCGACCCGACGGCACCGCCGAGCACGTGATGGTACTCGGGTTCCAGCCGTACTTCTACGCCCCTACGGACTCGCTCGACGAGGAGGAACTCGAGTCCGAGGAGGTCATCACGGGCTGGGAAGAGACCGACGAGGACGGCGAGCCCTACGAGAGCATCCGCGGCGAGCACCTGACGAAGATCTTCGGGCGCACGCCCCGCGACGTCGGGAACATCCGCGACCGCTTCGACCACTACGAGGCCGACATCCTGTTCCCGAACCGCTTCCTCATCGACAAGGACGTCCAGAGCGGTATCCGCATCCCCGAGCGCCGCGGCCGCAGTGGCGCCCTCCGGGTCCCCCACCAGGAGGTCGAGGCGACCGCGGTCGACGCGGACCCGCGCGTGAACACCTTCGACATCGAGGTCGACGACCGCAACGGCTTCCCCGAGGACGGGGAGGAGCCCATCGTCTGCCTCACCTCGCACGACTCCGTGGACGACGAGTACGTCGTCTGGCTCAACGTCGCCCACGAGGGCGATGCCGCGGTCCCCGAAGACCTGCCGAACTACGAGCCCATCGAGGGCGAGTTGGACGTGCGCGTGGAGACCTTCGACGGCGAGAGCCAGCGCGAGGCCGAGATGGCCATGCTGGCGGCGTTCGTCGACTACATCGAGGCGACCGACCCGGACGTGCTGACGGGATGGAACTTCGAGGACTTCGACGCGCCGTACTTCCTCGACCGCCTCGAGGTGCTCGACTCCGCGATGCACGACCACGACCTCGACCCGGACCGCCTCTCGCGCGTGAACGAGGTCTGGCGCTCGGGCTGGGGCGGCCCGGACATCAAGGGTCGCGTCGTCTTCGACCTGCTGTACGCCTACAAGAGCCGCCAGTTCTCCGAACTGGAGTCCTACCGGCTGGACGCCGTCGGCGAACTCGAACTCGACGTGGGCAAGGAACGCTACACCGGCGACATCGGCGACCTCTGGGAGCAGGACCCCGAGAAGCTCCTTGAGTACAACCTGCGCGACGTGGAGATCTGCGTCGAACTCGACCGCAAGCAGGACATCGTCGCCTTCTGGGACGAGGTCCGCACCTTCGTCGGCTGTAAACTGGAGGACGCCCCCACGGCGGGCGACGCGGTCGACATGTACGTGCTGCACAAGGTCCACGGGGACTGGGCGCTCCCCTCGAAGGGCAAGCAGGAGTCCGAGGACTACGAGGGCGGGGCCGTCTTCGACCCCATCACCGGCGTCAAGGAGATGGTGACGGTGCTCGACCTGAAGTCGCTCTACCCGATGTGCATGGTGACCATCAACGCGAGCCCCGAGACGAAGGTCGACCCCGAGGCCTTCGACGGCCCGACCTACCGCGCCCCCAACGGGACCCACTTCCGGAAGGACGAGGACGGGATGATCCGGGAGATGGTCGACGAACTGCTCACGGAGCGCGAGCAGAAGAAATCGCTGCGTAACGAGCACGAGCCGGGTAGCCAGGACTACGAGCGCTACGACCAGCAGCAGGCCGCAGTCAAGGTCATCATGAACTCCCTCTATGGGGTCCTGGGCTGGGACCGGTTCCGCCTCTACGACAAGGAGATGGGCGCGGCCGTGACCGCAACAGGGCGCGAGGTCATCCGCCACACCGAGAAGGCAGCCAACGAGATAGACTACCAGGTCGCGTACGGTGACACCGACTCCGTCATGCTGGAACTCGGCAGCGACATCTCCGTCGAGGAGGCCATCGAGCAGTCCTTCGAGATAGAGGAGCACATCAACGCCTCGTACGACGACTTCGCCGCCGAGGAGCTGAACGTCGACATCGCGGGCGGCGAGGAACACCGCTTCCAGATCGAGTTCGAGAAGCTCTACCGCAGATTCTTCCAGGCGGGCAAGAAGAAGCGCTACGCCGGCCACATCGTCTGGAAGGAGGGCAAGGACGTCGACGACATCGACATCACGGGCTTCGAGTACAAGCGCTCGGACATCGCGGCCATCACGAAGGAGGTCCAGCACCACGTCATCGACCAGATCGTCCGCGGTGCCAGCGAGGACGACATCACGGAGTACCTCCACGGCATCATCGAGGACTTCCAGAGCGGGAACGTCAGCTACGACGACATCGCCATCCCGGGCGGTATCGGCAAGCGCCTCGACGACTACGACACCGACACCGCCCACGTCCGCGGCGCGAAGTACGCGAACATGCTGCTCGGGACGAACTTCGACCGCGGCTCGAAGCCGAAACGGCTCTACCTGCAGAAGGTCCACCCCGAGTACTTCCGTCAGCTCGAGGACGCCGGCGAGTTCGACCCGCAGCGCGACCACCTCTACGGCGAGTTCAAGCGCGACCCGGACGTCATCTGCTTCGAGTACGACGACCAGGTACCCGAGGCGTTCGAGGTCGACTACGACAAGATGCTGGAGAAGACGCTGAAGGGCCCCATCGCCCGCGTCATCGAGGCGCTCGGCATCTCCTGGGACGAGGTCAAGTCCGGCCAGCAGCAGACCGGTCTCGGGAACTTCATGTAGGGGCAAGGCTCGCCTGTTTTTCGGCCGACCGAAAACTGTGCCACAGTTTACCAAACGAGAAAATTATTTCTGCATTCGAGAATCCAAATCAGGGTATTACGCAAGTATTATGGGGCCGACCCCCTTTCGCTAGGACGATAAGAGGTAGCTCAGAATGGCACGACTCGAACTTACAAACCTTCACGCGAAGGTTGCAGAAGACGACGGTGAGAAGATTCTCGATGGTGTCGACCTGGAGGTCCGTTCGGGCGAGATCCACGCCCTGATGGGTCCCAACGGCTCCGGGAAGTCCACGACCGCCAAGGTAATCGCCGGCCACCCGGCCTACGAGGTGACCGACGGTGAGGTCCTCCTCCACCTCGAGGAGGGCGACTTCGGCGAGGACTTCGAGATCCCCGAGGACAAGCGTACCTGGAACCTGCTCGACCTGGAGCCGAACGAGCGTGCCGCACTCGGCATCTTCCTCGGCTTCCAGTACCCCGCAGAGATCGAGGGCGTCACGATGACGAACTTCCTCCGCACGGCCCTCAACGCCAAGCTCGAGGAGCGCGAGGAGCTCTTCGAGGACGACGACGAGGCCGACGACGAAGCAGAGGAGGAGGCGGGCTACGACACCTCCCCGATGGAGGGTCCCGCCGACGAGGGCGACATCGGCGTCGCCGAGTTCCAGCAGCTCCTCCAGGAGAAGATGGAGCAGCTGGACATGGACGAGAAGTTCGCCCAGCGCTACCTCAACGCCGGCTTCTCCGGCGGTGAGAAGAAGCAGAACGAGGTCCTCCAGGCCGCCATCCTCGAGCCGAGCATCGCCGTGCTCGACGAGATCGACTCCGGGCTGGACATCGACCGCCTGCAGGACGTCTCCCACGGCATCAACGCCCTGCGCGACGAGGTCGGCACGGGCATCCTGCAGATCACCCACTACCAGCGTATCCTCGGCTACGTCGAGCCCGACCACGTCCACATCATGCTGGACGGGCAGGTCGTCATGAGCGAGGGTCCCGAGCTCGCCGAGAAGCTCGAGGACAAGGGGTACGACTGGGTCCGCGAGGAGGTCTACGAGACCGCGTAACCGGTACTGGCTAGCACAGGGTAGATACGTACCCAACCGTAATCAACAACCATCAAACCATGAGTTCAGATCAAGACCACCTCAAAGAGACAGACACCGAGGCTCGCTTCGAGTTCAAGAAGGAGCAGAAGTCGGCGTTCCAGACGGAGAAGGGCCTCACGGAGGAGACCATCCGGCTCATCTCCGAGGACAAGGACGAGCCCGAGTGGATGCGCGAGCGCCGCGTTCGCGCACTGAAGCAGTACCAGAAGATGCCGATGCCGACGGACTGGCCCGGCCAGCCGGACCTGTCCGAGCTCGACATCGGCGAGATCGTCCCCTACATCCGCCCCGACGTGGAGACGCGTGGCGGCGCGGACAACTGGGACGACCTCCCGGACGACATCAAGGACACGTTCGAGAAGTTGGGCATCCCGGAGGCCGAGCGCAAGGCGCTCTCCGGCGTCGGTGCCCAGTACGAGTCCGAGATCGTCTACCAGAACATGCAGGAGCAGTGGGAGGAGAAGGGCGTCATCTTCTGTGACATGGACAAGGCCGTCCAGGAGCACGAAGACCTCGTCAAGGAGTACTTCATGACGAAGTGCGTCCCCCCGTCAGACAACAAGTTCGCCGCACTCCACGGCGCCGTCTGGTCCGGCGGCTCGTTCGTGTACGTCCCCGAGGACGTCACGGTCAACATGCCGGTGCAGGCGTACTTCCGCATGAACAGCGAGGGGATGGGCCAGTTCGAGCACACCCTCATCATCGCCGAGGAGGGCTCGGAGGTCCACTACATCGAGGGCTGTTCCGCCCCGAAGTACGGCAGCCACAACCTCCACTCCGGCTGTGTGGAGGTCTTCGTCGGCGAGGACGCCCACGTCCAGTACTCGACCGTCCAGAACTGGTCGAAGAACACCTTCAACCTCAACACGAAGCGTGCCATCGTCGAGGAGAACGGCACGATGGAGTGGGTCTCCGGCAGCATGGGCTCGAAGGCGACCATGCTCTACCCGGCGACCATCCTGAAGGGCCGCGGCGCGACGGACAACCACATCACCATCGCGTTCGCCGGCAAGGGCCAGAACATCGACACCGGCGCGAAGGTCTACCACAACGCGCCCGACACGAAGTCGACCATCGAGTCCAAGTCCATCTCGAAGGACGGCGGCCGCACCAACTACCGCGGCCTCGTCCACATCGCCAACGGCGCCGAGAACTCCTCGACGTCGGTCGAGTGTGACGCGCTGATGTTCGACAACGAGTCCACCTCCGACACCATGCCGTACATGGAGATCCAGGAGTCCAAGGTGGACGTCGCCCACGAGGCGACCGTCGGCAAGATCGGCGACGAGGACGTCTTCTACCTCCAGTCCCGCGGACTGGACGACGACGACGCCAAGCAGATGATCGTCGCCGGCTTCATCGAGCCCATCACGGAGGAACTGCCCATCGAGTACGCGGTCGAACTCAACCGCCTCATCGAACTTGAGATGGAGGGTAGCCTCGGGTAATCCCGAGAATTGACATGAGCACACAGGTACACGCCAACCTCACACGAGACCAGGTGGAGCAGATTTCGACCGAGCTGGACGAGCCCGAGTGGCTCCTCGAGACCCGTCTCGAGGCGCTCGCGGCGCTCGAGGACCTCGACATGCCGAGCGTCATCCGGACGCCCGGCCGCGACTGGACGAACCTCGCGAACCTCGACTTCGAGGGCTTCGTCGACCCGCTGAACGCCGCCCAGGACAAGGAGCGCGTCAGCGCCGAGGGCATCGAGGTCCTCGAGTGGTCCGAGGCCGTCGACCAGCACGAGGAACTCGTCGAGGAGCACTTCGGCAGCGTCATCGACCCGCAGGAGAACTACCTCACCGCGCTGTCGACCGCGCTCTTCACCGACGGGACCGTCGTCTACGTCCCCGAGAACGTCGACGCCGAGGACGTGAAGATCCGGACGCACATGAACAGCCAGTCGCTGTTCAACTACACGCTCGTCGTCACGGAGCAGAACGCCTCCGTCACCATCCTCGAGCGCCAGTCCACGGGCGAGGAACTCGAGGGCGAGCGCTACTACAGCGGGCTGGTCGAGGTCGCCGCCGGCGAGAACTCCCACGTCCAGTACGGGAGCCTCCAGAACCTCGACGAGGAGACGTACAACTACACGCTCAAGCGCGGCACCGCCGACACGTACGCCACGGTCAACTGGATCGAGGGCAACATCGGCTCGCGACTCACCAAGTCCAGCGTCGAGACGACGCTCGACGGTGACAGCTCCGAGACCCACATCGTCGGCGCGTTCTTCGGCCACGACGACCAGCACTTCGACGTGAACAGTCGGGTCTGGCACCGGGCCGAGCACACGACCGCCGACCTCGTCACCCGTGGCGTCCTCGACGACACCGCCCGCTCGGTGTACGAGGGCGTCCAGGACGTCGGCCGCGACGCCTGGGACACGTCGAGCTACCAGCGCGAGAACACGCTGATGCTCTCCGACGAGTCCGAGGCCGACGCCTCGCCGAAGCTCATCATCAACAACCACGACACCGAAGCGTCCCACTCGGCCACGGTCGGGCAGGTCGACGAACAGGACATGTTCTACATGACCTCCCGCGGTGTCGACCCGAAGTCCGCCAAGAACATGCTCGTCGAGGGCTTCTTCGTGCCGGTCCTCGAGGAGGTCGCCGTGGACGAACTCCGCGACGACCTCGAGGAGCTCATCTCCGAGCGCCTGCGCGGGTAAGACGGTCTTCGTTCTGCGGTTTTTCTCTCTCGTCTCCGGTCAGACAGTGACGACGCTGCCCGGCCGAACGCTTTTCACATCGGCAGAGACACAGGTACTGTCATGGGTCGACTCGTGACCGGGCTCGCCGTCTTCGTCGACGCCGCCCCGTTCGCCCTGTTGCTCGGGGCCGTGACGTACCTCGGCGGGCAGTCATCACTGGGAGCCACGCGGGCGGGTGCGATGGCGGTGGTCGTGACCCTCGTGGTCCTCCTCCTGTTCGGCCTCGTGAGCTACGTGAAGTATCGAGGCGCGAAGAAACGGTTCTGGCTGGTCAGGACGACCGTCGACACGGTCTGGCTCTGGGGCTGGTAGCGCAGTTCAGTCCCAGTGGCTCTTGTCGCCGCGCAGCCAGACGTAGTCGCAGGCGTCGAGGAGGAACGTCACACCGCCGTCCTCGACGTGGTAGTCACCGGGGCCGAGCTCCTGCGTGGTGTCGGCGTCGGGCACCTCCCACTGGAGCACCGACTCGCGGGACTCGTCCGCGAAGTTGTGCGCGAAGATGAACGCGGTGTCGTCGGTGTCGAGGCGGTGGACGAACACGTCCCTGTGGCCGGAGTCGGCGATGTGGAACGAGCCGTCGACCAGCTCGAGGTTGTCCTGGCGGGTCGCGACGATGCGCTGGATGCGCGAGAGCAGCGATTCGGGGTGCTCGCGCTGGTCGGCGACGTTGATGTGCTCGTAGCTGAAGCGGCCGTGGGCGATGGGCGGGTTGTAGCAGTCCTCGCGGTCGGCCTCGGAGAACCCGCCGTTCTCGCTGTCGTCCCACTGCATCGGGGTGCGGACGGACTCGCGCTCGTCGAGCCAGAGGTCCGACCCCATACCGATCTCGTCGCCCGAGAGGATGACGGGCGTACCGGGGTACGAGAAGAGAAGGCTGTGGGCCATCGCGATGCGGTCGTGGTCGCCGTCGTAGAGGTCCGCGAGGCGGAGGCGGTGGCCGCGGCCGAAGATCCACGAGGAGTCGTCGTCGGGGCCGAAGTACTCGCGGGCGTGCTGGAGCGCGTCGTCGGGGAGTTTGAGCAGGTTCCACTCGTCGTGGTTGCGCAGGAAGTTCGCCCAGTGGCCCACGTCGGAGATGTCCGGGAGGATCTCGTCCGCGCGGTGCAGCGGCCAGGTGTCCTTCACGCCGGCCGCGTAGGTCATGTGGGCGTTGAGGACGAAGTTGAACAGGAGGTCGAAGGTGTCGCCGTCGCCGAAGTAGTGGTCGAGGTGTTCGGGCTGGTCGTCGGCCTCCGCGAGCAGGATGGCGTGGTCCTTCTCGGCCTTGACGACGTCGCGCATCTCCTTGAACAGCCAGATACCCTCCTCGGTCCCGTTGTGGCCCTTCTGCATCAGCATCGGGTGGGCGGCGTCGATCCGGAAGCCGTCCGCACCTTTGTCGAGCCAGAACCGCAGGATGTCGTGCATCTCGTCGCGGACCTTCGGGTTCGCGACGTTCAGGTCCGGCTGGTGGTGGTAGAACTGGTGGAAGTAGTGCTTGCCGGCGACCTCGTCGTAGGACCAGACGCCGTCCTCGTACTCGGGGAAGATGTTGATGGTGTCGTAGGCGTCCTCGACGTGGCTCGTCCAGAGGTAGTAGTCGTGGTACTCCGATTCGGGGTCCTCCCGGGCCGCCTGGAACCAGCCGTGGTCCATGGAGGTGTGGTTGAAGACGACGTCGGTGAGCACCCTGATACCGCGCTCGTGGGCCCGGTCGGTGAACTCCTCGAAGTCCGAGAGCGAGCCGAGTCGGTCGTCGACGTCGCGGTAGTCGGCCACGTCGTAGCCGTTGTCACGGAGCGGACTCGGGTAGAACGGGCGCAGCCAGATGCAGTCGACGCCGAGGTCGTCGATGTAGTCCAGTTTCTCGATGAGACCCCGGAAGTCGCCCCAGCCGTCGCCGTTCGAGTCGTTGAACGTCTTCACGTCGAGCGTGTAGACGACCGCGTCCTCGTACCAGTCCTGTCCTGTTCCAGTCATTGTCCGTACTGACCGGAGCCTGCGGGTTGAGCGTTACGCTCGCGACAGTGTGGCTCTCTCACAGGCCACACACCGCCGGTCCGGGCGGCCGTCGGGACACGTTTCGAGAGTCAGCAAGAGTTAGGTAGCCACGCCCCCGCATGTCGGGTATGAGTCTGGGTCAGCGTGTCTCGACGGACCACCAGCTAGCGCGCCTCCTGCAGATCGGCGCGGTACTGGAGGAGGTCGTCGAGTCGCGTGCCTACCACCATCTCGACTCCTTCGGGGACGAGTCCGACCAGGTCGACGAGGAGATCAGAGACCTGCTCGAACACGCCGCCGAGGAGTCAGCAGAGCACCGTGACCGCCTCGAAGCACTCATCGAGGAACTCGAGGCCGAGACAGTCCCGTACGAGGAGATCAACACCCTCGTCGAGGCGAAGTACGCACAGACGAAGCCCGAGGACTTCGACGGCCTGCTGTACGACCAGCTCTGTAACGAGGAGACGGCGTACAAGTTCTACGACGACCTCATCGAGGCCATCGAGGCGAGCGACAGCGACTTCAGCATCGACCGCGACCGCGTCCTCGACACGCTCCGGAGCATCCGCGAGGAGGAGGCCGAGGGCGTCGAGGAGGTCGCGACCATCATGGAGGAGCGCGAATGACCGCCAGCAGCGGACAGCGAACGACGGGGGCTGACCGATGAACACTGCAGACCAATATCTCAAGGCGATCTACCTGGTGCAACGGATGAAAGACGGCCCGGCAGCGACCGGCGCGCTCGCCGACATGCTCGACGTCTCGCCCGCCAGCGTCAACGAGATGATCGGGAAACTCGAGGAGCGCGAACTCGTCGACCACGAGAAGTACAAGGGGGCGACGCTCACCGACGAGGGCATCCGGCGCGCCGAGGAGGCCCTGCAGACGTACTGCATCATCGAGCGCTTCCTCGCGAACGTCCTCGAGGTCGAGAACTTCCGCGAGGAGGCCCACGCGCTGGAAGCCGTCATCGACGACACCGTCGCAGAGCGCCTCGACACCATCATCGACCGTCGCTCGGAGTGTCCCGACTGCTTCGACGCCGAGGCGGACAAGTGCTGTCACCTCGAACTCGGCGTCAGCGAGACCGCGGACTGAGACCCGCGCTTTTCAGAGCCTGTCCATGTCGTCGGCGCCGCCGGGGACTGCCGCGCGGAGCGCCACGAGTCCCCGACGGACGCGAGCCGAGAGCGACGCGGAGGAGTCCCCCAGTGACGACCCGCCGACCGCCGACCGCTTCGACGACGACAGACCCGGCGAACCCCGGCGGCCGCCGTCTCCTTCTCGCCCCGTCGTTCCCAGGTGGTCGCGACCCACGACCGCCAGCGCGACCAGGGCGGTCGTGACCAGGTAGTACACCGCCGCGCCGGCCATCGAGTCGCCGAAGAACGTCAGCTGCACGCTTATCTTGAGCAGCAGCGCCCCGACCAGCAGGAGGAGTCTGTTGACCGGACCGTACAGTCCGGTGAACAGGTCTCCATCGTCCAGGTATCGGGGGCCATCAGAACGTGTTGCCATCTCTTTTCCGTTGACTCCGCGCTCACTTCAAAACCCGTCAGACGCCCGTGAGACGAGGTTTCAGCAGTTCTGAACGTCGCGGAACGTGGAACGTTTCGCCAGCGGACAGGTCGTGAACCGGGGGGTCGTCGCGAGGCCGTCGCTACTGTCAGGAGCGACGACAGGTTCGATTCGCTAAAATCGTGATGAAGTATTACACTATATTTTTGTACTAACAGCTATATCGTCATCGGTATGCTTGGGATGTTGCGACGTGTCATTCCGCGGTTCGTCCGTCGGAACTACGCGCTGAAGTTCGCAATCGCGCTGGTGGTGCTCGGCGTCTCCGTGGGCGGCGTGGGCATCGCGGCCACCGACCAGATGAGCGAACAGATACAGGCCGACGCGAACGAAGAGTACGCGACGCTCGCAGAACAGGAAGCACGCGCCCTGTACGCGTGGAACCAGCAGCAACGACAGATCGTCGAGTCGGTCGCCCGCGGGACGCCGACAGACGAGTCGACCGCCAACGTCACCGACTACCTCGAGGTCGAGAAGGAGGGATTCACGGGCTCCGGCGCCGGTGACTCCGCGAACCTCCACTACGTCGACCGCGCGTCCGGCGAGGTCGTCGCGAGCACGAAGTTCGGCCTCGCGGGAACCCCCGTCTCCGAACTCAACGGCTCGTGGACCGAACGGCTCTCCGGCGGGAGCGAGACCGTCATGACCGGCGCCTACTCCAGCGAGAGCACCTACGGGTCGAACGTCCCCCGGTACGCCTTCGTCACGACGAAGGACCTGCCCGAGGACATGGCGCTGGTGTACGCCGTCCCGCTCCAGGAGTACGTCGGCAACCTGCAGGGGAGCGACGGGAGCGGCACGACCCTCGTCGTCGACCGCTCCGGGTCGGTCGTCTTCGAGGAGACCGGCTCGCACCTGCTCACGCCCTACGGCGAGGACACGGACGCGCTCCAGAACGGCCTCGCGCTCGACCCCGGCCAGAGCGATGCACTCACCGCCGGGCCACCGACCGGGAGCGTCCTGACCGACGGCACCGCCTCCGGCGTCGACGGGACCGAGTACGTGGTCGGCTACTCGCCGGTCGCCAAGACCGACTGGGTCGTGCTCGTCCACACGCCGACCGAGGAGGCCTACGGCTTCGTCGGCACCGTCTCCCGGTACGGGAAGTACGCGACCGTCTTCGGCGTCGTCCTCATCGGCCTCGTCGGCGCGGTCCTCGGCCGCAACACCGCGAAGTCCGTCGACCGCCTCCGCGCGAAGGCCGAACAGATGGAGAACGGTGACCTCGACGTCGACTTCGAGACCGGTCGCATCGACAACATCGGTCGCCTCTACGACGGGTTCGCCGAGATGCGAGACGCCCTGCGCGAGCAGATCGCCGAAGCCAACGCCGCCCGGGAGGCCGCCGAGACCGCCCAGGCCGAAGCCGAGCGCATGAACACCCACCTAGAGCGCAAGGCCGACGCGTACAGCGCCGTCATGGCGAGCTGTGCCGCCGGCGACCTCACCGCCCGGATGGACCCCGAGAGCCAGAACGAGGCGATGACCGACATCGCCGTCGCCTTCAACGAGATGGTCGCCGAGATCGAGTCGACCACCGCCGAGGTCAAGACCTTCGCCCAGGAGGTCGCGACCGCCTCCGAGGAGGTCACCGCCAGCGCCGAGGAGGTCCGCGGCGCCAGCGAACAGGTGACCGAGTCCATCCAGGAGATCTCAGACGGCGCCGAGCGCCAGAACGAGGAGTTCCAGGCGGTCTCCCACGAGATGGACTCGCTGTCGACGACCACCGAGGAGATCGCCGCCTCCTCCAACGAGGTCGCCGACCTCGCCGAGCGCACCGCCGAGACCGGCCGCGACGGCCGCGAGGCCGCCCAGGCCGCCATCTCCGGCATGCACGACATCGAGTCCCAGTCCGCCGAGGCCGTCGACGACATCGCCGCCCTCGCCGACGAGATGGACGAGATCGACGAGCTCGCCGAGTTCATCTCCAGCCTCGCCAAGGAGACGAACATGCTGGCCCTCAACGCCAACATCGAGGCCTCCCGCGGCGGCGAGGAGTCCGGTGACGGCTTCGCGGTCGTCGCCCAGCAGGTCAAGGAACTCGCCGCCGACACGAAGGAGGCCGCCGAGGACATCGAGGAGCGTCTCGACCGCATCCAGACCCAGACCAGCCGCACCGTCGACGGGGTCGAGGCCACCCGGAGCCGCATCGTCGAGACCACCGAGGCCGTCGACAACGCCGTCGCGGCCCTCGACGAGATCGCCGGCTACGCGACCGAGACCAACACCGGCATCCAGGAGATATCCGCCGCCACCGAACAGCAGGCCGCCTCCACCGAGGAGGTCGTCGGGATGGTCGACGAGGCCGCCACCATCTCCGAGGAGACCACCGCCGAGGCCGAGAACGTCGCTGCCGCCGCCGAGGAACAGACGACCGCCCTCACCGAGGTCAGTGGCAGCGCCAGTTCCCTCAGCGAACAGGCCTCCCGCCTGAGCGAGGCCCTCGACCGCTTCGACACCGACGTCCCCGACGCGACCCCACCCGAGGCCGAGTCCCTCGATTCGGGCGAAGAGTTCGTCTTCGCGGAACCCACCGGGGACGGTCAGGACGACTCCTCCGCCGACGAAGCCCGGCCTGACCCCTCGGACGACGACTGACCCCCTCGCCGTCTCACCCTTCTTATCCGATATCGCCCCAGGGCCGGCATGGACTGCCCCACCTGCGGGAGATCCCTCGCCACCGAGGCCGGTATGCGCCAGCACCACACCAAGGTCCACGGCGACCCCCTCCCGAACCGCGACTGTTCGGGCTGTGGCGAACGGTTCTACGACCCGAAATCACGCCGCGAGTTCTGTGACGACTGCAACCCGAATCTGGGCGCGCACAACGGGAACTGGCGAGACGCGAGGGAGGAAGCAGCGTGTGTCCTCTGTGGGACGACGTTCGAGTACTACCCCTCGGAGAAGGAGGGCGTGTACTGTAGCGAGTGTGTCGCGGAGGCACCGGGGCTGCTCCCGGAGAACCCGATGGACGACGTAGAGCCTACCGTCGTGTCCTGTGAACGCTGCGACGATTCGGTCCGGGTCCCCCCGTCACGTACCACCGGGAAGTCCTACGGCACCTTCTGCTCGGTAGCCTGCTACGGCGACTGGCTCTCCGAGAACGTCGCCGGGGAGGCACACCACCAGTGGGAAGGTGGGGCGCTCGTGTACGGGGCTGGCTGGTGGCGGGTCAGACAGCAGGCGCTCGAACGCGACGAGTACACCTGCCAGCGATGCGGGACCGATGCCGACGACCTCGGACAGAATCCGGACGTTCACCACATCGACCCGGTCCGTTCGTTCGACGACCCGACCGATGCTCATTCGCTCGAGAACGTGGTCACGCTCTGTCGGCCCTGCCATCGACGCGTCGAAGACGGTGTGGTAGCCGTCCCCGGTCCGTCCGACGAAAAGTAATCTTATTGTACGCTGATTTCCAACTCACGAGCGCAGTCGCAGTCCCGTGGTGTAGTGGCCAATCATAATGGCCTTTGGAAGCGTCTGGATATTCCCATCGCTGAAGCGAGCCATTGACGGCGGTTCGAATCCGCCCGGGACTATAATAACAAATTTTACACTTATTCCCACCTCCCCGCTCCGTCAAGTGGGGACGCTACCTAGTCTCTGACGCTAACCACTCGGAAGTCTACTCTTCGCTGTTCTGGCACCTCACCGTCCCTGTTCGCGAAACTGGGCCCGATACTGTCCATCGTCGGGAGACTCCGCCTGTGGCGCTCTGGTCGGCCGCGAATCGGGGGCACCACCGTGATGACGGGACCCCGTCTCGTGGCACGAATTCGCACGCCAGCGAAGTCGATAACGGTCCTTTTTCATGGCTGCTTCCCGTCTCTTCGAATCCAATGGGATTCGGCAGCTACGACGAGTCCGAGCAACAGGACCAGGACAACGACATCGACGAGGACGACGCGGTCACCGTCCACGAGCACGACCACGACGGGTCGGTCGAGTTCGAGCCGAACATGTCGAACGAGGAGCTGGTGGACCAGCTCCAGCACATGAAGGGCGACGGCGACGACGACGACGACTGACTGGCCACCCGTTCCCCGGACGACGAGTGCCGGGCGGGTCGTGATTCCGGGGACGCGCTGATTCCGGTGCCATCTCTGTTCTCGACCGCGAGACGACGGTAGGGGCTACTGCTGGGGTTGGTAGAAACTGTCCGGGCCGTGGTCGTCCTGCCAGGCGAACGCAAAGAGCCGCCGGGCTGGCAGTCTGTCGAGGCTTCTGCCGTCGTCGCTCTCGCCGGTCGCGCCGTCCCAGGTCGTCCCGTCGGCGGCGAACGCGCCGTCGTCGGCCGGCTCGAAGGCGTAGCCGGGGTCCGCGAAGGCGTGGATTCCCTCGGGTGTGACGAAGACGACCGCGTCGGTCTCGCCGACGGTCGCCTGTGCCACACCGCCCGACTCCTCGATACGGTGGAGGGGGAACCCGAGGGCGTCGTCACCGTCCTCGACGCCGAGGACGACCGTCTTCGGGTCGATGTCGTCGTCGCGGTCCCACTCCCGGCCGCCGGTCCCGCGGTGGGCGCCGAGGCCGAAGCCGTCCATCTCGAAGTAGTGGTCGTATGGGTCGGCGTCGTACTCCGGTTCCGCGGCCTCGCCGCCCTTCTGCCCGGCCTCGGTCTCCCCGCCGGGACGCGCCAGCACCTCGCCGTCGGGGTGGGACTCCCGGAAGCGACGCACGGGGACCATCGCCGCCGGGAGGACCGTGAGGTCGGTGCCCTCGTACTCGCCGGCGATGGCGGTGCCGAGGCTCTGCTTCCACTCCGATTCGGTCTCGCGGTCGTACATCACGAGGTCGTCGTCCGCGAGCTTGCCGGAGACGCCGAAGGTCAGCCGCTGGCCGTCGACGACCCGGTCGTACACCACGGCGCTGCCACAGAGCGGGCACCAGGTGACGGCGATGGGGTCGCCGTCGCGGTCCGTGTTGACGATCTCGTGGTAGTGCAGGTACCGGATTGGGTACGCCCGGGGCGTGTCGCCGTCGACGACCACGACCTCGTCGTCGGGGTCACCGTCGTACTCGCTGGCGGGGCGGAACTCCGGGTCGTCGACGCTCGGGATGGCGTCGGGCGGGAGGACCTGTCTGACGTTCATACGGGGAGGGTGCGCAGGCAGGTTGCAAAAGCACACCGGGCGCGTGCGGGCGGGGCGTCAGTGCGGTCGCTGGCGCGGCCAGTCGGCCAGCCTCAGTCCGAGAGTTCGAAGTAGATACGCTCTTCCTCGCTCCCGCGCGTCTCGCGCCCGGTCACGGTGACGGTCCCGATGTCGCCGGTGGTCGGGACGTGGGTGCCGGCACAGGCCGTCCGGTCGAAGGGCTCGTCCGCCGGGGTCTCGCCGGCGATCTCCACGATGCGCAACTCGGTGATGGAGTCGGGCAGCAGGTCGATGCGGGTCCGCTGGGTGTCCAGACGCTCTTCGGCCACCTCGCGGTCGAGTTCGTACCACGTGACCTCGCGGTCGTCGTCGACCAGTTCGTTCAGCCGTGTCTCGATGTCCGCGAGGTCGGCCTCGTCGAAGCGGTCGTAGGCGCAGTCGAGTCGCGCCCGGTCGGCGTACACCTGGTTGCCTGTCGTCGCGGCGTCGAACTCCTCGAGCAGGAGCGCCGAGAGGAGGTGCTGGGCCGTGTGGTAGCGCATGTGGGCGAACCGGCGGTCCCAGTCGAGTTCGCCGGTGACGGTCGTGCCTGCTTCCGGCGGGGTGTCGGCCACGGTGTGGTAGATGGTGTCCTTCTTCTGGACGTCCGTGACCGCCCAGGTCTCGCCGTCGGCGGCGAGCGTGCCGGTGTCGTGTGGCTGGCCGCCACCTGTCGGGTAGAACGCGGTCCGGTCGAGGACGACCCGGTCGTCGAGGGTGCGCTCGACCGTCGCCTCGAACTGTCGGATAGACGAATCGTCGAGATGGAGCGGTTCCGTCATCGTGCGGTCCGAAGCACCCGAGAGACTTAATCTACGGTGTCGTAACGCCTAAGAGTCGAACAGACCTTTGTACGGGTAACAATGACTACGGAACGCTTTTCGCGGGGTGATTCTCTATGGGTGTCGAGATAAAGGAATCCCGCGTCACCGACCAGGAGTTCGAGGCGATGAAAGAGTTCGTCTACGACTACCTCCTCGCCAGCGTCGAGAACGAGGACGAGGGCGGCCGGATGCGCTGGTACCCGTGGCACTCTGCTGAATACCGCCACAACCACATCCTGAACGTCGTCGACCTCGCGACCAAGATCGCCCGCCGGGAGGGCGCGGACGTCGACGTGACCCGCGTCGCTGCCCTGTTTCACGACATCGCCAAACTCGACGCCGACCAGGACGTCCACGCCGAGGAGGGTGCCCGGGTCGCCCGGACCTACCTCGAATCCCAGGGCGAGTTCCCGGCGTCGTTCATCGACCAGGTGTGTCGCTCCGTCGAGCAGCATTCCTACCAGGGCGACCTCTCGGACCTGCCACTGGAGACGCAGTGTCTCATCGAGGCCGACATCCTCGACAAGGTCGGCGCCAACGGAACCGCGCTGATGCTCCTCCGGATGGGCTACGAGGCCCGGACGCACATGGACGCCGCCGAGATGGTCGAGCGCGTGCTCGAACGCGGCAAGGACGCCGCCAAGCGCATCGAGTCGGACGCCGCCGAGAGCATCGCCCACCAGCGCCTCAAGCGGGTGAAGTGGTTCCGCGAGTGGCTGGAGGAGGAGGTCTCGGAGATGGAGCGCGACGAGCACGACTTCGACATCTGAGGGCGGTTCCTTCTCGCCCGGGTCACAGCAGTGCGACCAGCGTCCCGCTCGCGTCGGCGAGGAAGTAGAGACCGAAGCCGGCCAGGACGAGAGCGCTGCCGCCGGCCACCACGGGGGCGAAGCGGTCGACCCGGCGCCCGATGGAGACGAGCGTCGCCGGGAACCCGGCGACCCAGACGAGGATGCCGAGGAAGAAGCCGACGATGAGCGTCGGGCTCCCCGCCTGCACGACCAGGGCCCCCGCCAGCTCCTGGCCGACGTAGGGGACGTTCGCGAACACGTCGATGGCCTCGTCGTCGAGCATGTGGACGCCGACGGTGAGCCAGAAGACGATTTGGTACGGGTTCGTGAGCGCGAGCACGAACGCCTTCTGGAAGCCCTTCTGGTCGTCGGCGGTGTCCGTCTCGACGAACGCGCTCGCGGAGCGAGCGTCCTCGAAGGCGCCGTAGGCGAAGTAGAGCATGAGGACGCCGCCGGCCGCGACCATCAGGCCCCGCAGCAGCGCCGACCGGTCGACGACCGCGACGACGCCGAGGTACGCCAGGACGAAGAAACAGGCGTCGGCCGTGAACGCGCCGAGGCCCGCGCGGACGCCGGCGACCCAGCCACGCACGACGCTCTCTTCGGCGATGATGGCGTTCATCGGTCCCGGCGGGGACGCGAGGGCGAACCCGAACACGAGGCCGATGAGCCCGGTCGTGAGGAGGGACATGCGGTTCCATCCGTCAGGCCGACACAAAAACACACCGTCTGCGGCGTCCCCTGCAGCCTTCGTGCGGTCACACCAGTGCCAGGACGGCGTCGAGGACCGCCGTGAGCTGGCTCGCGACCATCTCGACCAGCGTCTCCCAGACGGAGAAGCCGGTCACGACGCTCTGGAGCGTGTCGATGCCGAAGAACGCGAACAGCCCGGCCGAGAACAGGTGGGCCAGGCGCGCGTC